>DATKCI010000001.1:0-2758 GCA_035513255.1 Piscinibacter sp.
TCACGCTGGGCGCGCAGTCGGTCAACCCCAAGGTCAAGACCAAGGTGGTATGGGTCGGCGACTGGTTCAATCCGCCGAAAGAAACCGAAGCCGCCACCGCGTTGATCAACGGTGGCGCCGACGTGCTGATGCAGAACACCGACTCGTCGGCCGTGCTGCAGACCGCGGAAAAGATGGGCAAGCGCGCGTTCGGCTGGGACAGCGACATGACGGCCTACGGCCCCAAGGCGCACTTGGGCTCGGCCATCATCAACTGGGCGCCGTACTACATCAAGGCCACCAAGGACGCGCTCGATGGCACCTGGTCCACCGGGCAGACCTGGTGGGGCGTCAAGGAAGGCGCGATCGACATGGTGTCCGTCGCGGCCGACGTGCCGGAAGACGCCAAGAAGAAGGTGGACGAAGTGAAGGCAGGCCTGAAGGACGGCAGCTTCTCGATCTGGATGGGCCCCATCACCGGCTCCGACGGCAAGCCGGTGCTGAAGCAGGACGAAGTCGCCGACGACAAGTTCCTCGGCGGCATCAAGTTCTACGTCAAAGGTGTTGAAGGCAAAGTGCCACAGTAACCATCGAGCTCAGTTCCCCCTCTCCCTCTGGGAGAGGGTTGGGGTGAGGGCCGCTGCCGTCAACAACCTCAGACCTCCCATGAACCCAGACACCATCCCCCGCGACCGCCTCCCAGCCCTGCTGTGCACCGCCCCCAAGGCCGAGCTGCACATCCACATCGAAGGCTCGCTGGAACCCGAGCTGATCTTCGCGCTCGCGCAGCGCAACGGCGTGAGCCTCGCGTACCCGAGCGTCGACGCACTGCGCGCCGCCTACGCCTTCACCGACCTGCAGAGCTTCCTCGACATCTACTACGCCGGCGCCAGCGTGCTGCTGAAGGCGCAGGATTTCGAGGACATGGCGATGGCGTATTTCCATCGCGCGAAAACCGACCACGTCGTGCACGCCGAGCTGTTCTTCGACCCGCAGACCCACACCGCGCGCGGCGTGAGCTTCGAGACGGTGATCGCCGGCCTGTCGCGCGCCTGCGAGCGCGCGCAGAACGAACTCGGAATCAGCAGTGCGCTGATCCTGTGCTTTCTGCGCCATCTGAGCGAAGAGGAAGCCTTCGCAACGCTGGAGGAAGCACTGCCGTTCCGCGGCCAGTTCATCGGCGTCGGCCTCGACAGCAGCGAGCGTGGCCACCCGCCGGAGAAATTCGCCCGCGTGTTCGCGCGCTGCCGCGAGCTGGGCCTGCGCCTCGTCGCCCACGCCGGCGAAGAGGGCCCGCCGGAGTACGTCTGGAGCGCGCTCGACGTGCTGAAGGTCGAGCGCATCGACCACGGCGTGCGCAGTGTCGAAGACCCGCTGCTGATGCAGCGCTTGGCCCGCGATCGCGTGCCGCTGACCGTGTGCCCGCTGTCCAACGTGAAGCTGTGCGTGTTCAAGACGCTGGCCGAGCACAACCTGCCGGCGTTGCTCGACGCCGGCCTGTGCGCCACGGTCAACTCCGACGACCCGGCCTATTTCGGCGGCTACATGAACCAGAACTTCGTCGAGGTATTCGACGCGCTGCCGCAGCTGACGGCGCGCCACGCTCACCAGCTGATGGCCAACAGCTTCGAGGCGAGCTTCGCGAGCGACGCGCAGAAGCTGCAGTGGCGCGAGGCGCTGGACAACGTGTTTTCGCCTACTGCTTGAAGACCGAGCGGCCGACCGCGCAGCGCACTTCGTCGGCGAAGCGGTTCTGCTGGAGCCGGGCCTTGTCGACGACGGTCAGCATGTGGCTGTTCAGCCGCAGCCGGTCCTCCTGGCTGAACTGCTGGGCGGTCACCATGATGACCGGGATCTGCGCCGTGGCCGCCTCGCGCTTGAGCGCCTCGATCACCTCGATTCCGCCCACGTCGGGCATCAGCAGGTCAAGCACGACGAGGTCGGGCAAGCTGCGCTGCGTCAGCTCGATGCCTTCCCGCCCACCGTAGGCGCGCAGCACCGTGTACCCCGGCTGGCTCAGGTAGGCGCTCATCAGCTCCACGGCGCTCGGGTCGTCGTCGACGACCAGTATCGTCACGTCTCGCGCCGGCGTGGGCTTGAAGCCGAGCCGATCCAGCTCGCGGGAGAAATCGCCCCGGCCGATCGGTTTGCGCATCACCGCCGCGGCGCCGAGCGACAGCCCGATCTCATGCTCGGCGACGACGGAGACCACGACCACCGGCACGTCCTTCCAGGCCGGCACGTCCTTGATGCGGCCAAGGAAGTCCCAGCCGTCCATGCCCGGCAGCAGCACGTCCAGCGTGATCAGGTCCGGCGTGCACTCGTCCACGAGTTGCAGTGCGGCTTCGGCCGAGGCGGCACGGGCGACGTTGAAGCCCATCGCCTCGAGCTGGATGCGCATCAGCGCCGCCGCTTGCGCGTCGTCCTCGACCACCAGGGCGAGCGGGATCGTGCCGCCCGGATTCGCGAGCGTGTTGAATTCGGGCGCCGTCTCCGATCCAGCATCGTGCCAGGGCAGCCAGAGGCTGAAGCAGCTGCCGCTTCGGGGCTGGCTCGTCACGGCGACCGATCCGCCGTGCAACTGCACGAGCCGCAGCACCGTAGCCAAGCCCAGCCCGGTGCCTTCGATCTGGCGGGTCAGCTTGTTCTTGATCTGCGTGAACGGCTTGAAGAGGCGGGCCATGTCGTCGGGGGTGAGGCCGATGCCGGTGTCCGACACGCAGATCTGCACGAAGCGGTCGAACTCGCCGTCCGGCAGCGGCATGCGCACGCCGGCCTC
>DATKCI010000002.1:0-30381 GCA_035513255.1 Piscinibacter sp.
GGCGGTGCTGGGGTGGCGGTGCGGGGTGGCGGTGCGGTGCGGGGTGGCGGTGCGGTGCGGGGTGGCGGCGCGGGGTGGCAGCGCGGGGTGGCAGCGCGGGGTGGCAGCGCTGGGTGGCAGCGCTGGGTGGCAGCACGGGGGGGGCGGCGCGGGTGACGGACGGGGGGTGACGGCGCTACTGCGGGGCGACGGTAGGCTGGCGCATAGGGGATGGCATCCGGGCTACGAACTGAACTGCTTCACGAACGCCCGGTCGATGCGGTCCTTCCACAACCACACCCAGCGCCCTTCGGCCGACCAGTCGCCCCACGAGGCGATCGCGTGGCGCGTGCCGCACGACAGCAGGTTCAGCGAGCGCGGCTGCGGCGAGTACGGCTGCAGTGCGCCGCCGGCGACGAAGCGCCGCAGGTTCAGCGCGAGCGGCGGGCCGGCGCGCACCGCATAGACGCCGCTCTTCGGCCGCAGCGCATCGACACGGCTGGTCACGTCGCCGGCGGCGAACACCTCCGGATGCGACGTGCTCTGCAACGTGGCGCCGGTGGCGATGAAGCCCTGCGCGGCTAGCGCCAGCCCGCTGCCGCGCAGCCACGGCGGCGCCGACGAACCGATCGCGACGACCGGTGCATCGCACGACAAGCGCCCGCCGCGGCTCAGCACGACGTGGCCGTCGGCCACCTCGGCGCAACCGTCCTCCAGCAAGGTCACGCCACGGCGTTTGAGCGCCCTCGCGGCGCGCCATTGCACCTTCTGAGGGTACGACGCCATCGCCGGCGGACCGCCGGTGAGCAGGCTGACCCGTGCCCGGCCGTCCAGCCGATGCTGCAGCGCCATCGCGAGCTCGACGCCGGCCGCGCCGCCGCCGATCACGACGACGCTGAGCGTGCGCTGCTGCGCGAGCGCGAGCAGGTCCTGCCACAGCCGCACGAAATGCTCCATCGGCCGCACGAACAACGCGCGCTCGCGTGCGCCGGGGATCGCGTCGCGGTCGATGACGCCGCCGACGTCGACGCTCAGCACGTCGTAGTGCAGCACGTCGCCGCTGGCCAGCGTGACAGTGCGCGCGGCGGCGTCCAGTGCCGTGGCGGTGGTCTGCTTGAACTCGGCCTGCGCTGCTGCTGCGAGCGGCTCCAGTCCGATCAGGCAGTCGCCCGGCTCGTAGTGGCCGGCGACGACGCCCGGCACCATGCCGGAATAGGCAAGCCGCGGAAACGGCGACACCAGCGTGATCCGCGCGCCGGGCAGCCGGGGCTCGGCGAGGTCGCGCAGGACGTGGATGTGGGCGTGGCCGCCGCCGAGCAGAACGAGGTGTTTCAAGGAGAAGGGGTCAACGTCCCAGCACGTTCAGGGACCAGTCGTAGGCTAGAAACGAAACCGGCATTGTCTTCGCTCGCAGCGCCGCCTGTTCGGCCGGGTCGTCGCTGAGCTGCGCGGCATAACGCGCGAACACGTCTTCGACCCTGCGAAAGCCCTGGTGCCCCCTCCCGAAGTCTTCCCGGAACCACTTGAAGATCGAACTGGCCTCGACTTGGCCGTCGCGCACGCGGTTGCGCGCGCGGTCGCCCATGAAACGCAGCATGCCGTCGTCGAGCTGCGCTTCGAGCCGGTCCGCCGTGAACGCTTCGTGGCGCAGCGCCGGGCAGCCGGTGGAGGCGCAGTTCACCGCGGCGTGCACGCGCGGGTCGGCGTAGTTCGGGCGCAGCTGCTCGTGCTCGATCCAGTCGAGGTGGCGCTTTGCGCCGAGCAGCATGAAGAACGGCTTGCGCCACGGCGAGCGCAGCAGCGAACCGAGGTCCTTGATCGACTTGACGTCGGGGTAGCGGGTGAGAATCAAATCGACGGTGAACGCGTTGTAGGCGTTGATCAGAAAGGCCATCTGCTGCGGCTTGGTCCATCCGTCGAACTCCACCCTCGGCACCGCGGACAGGTTGTCCAGCACCTGCTTCAGCTCGGCCTGGTCGGACTTGAAGCCGGCGTAGTCGACGCGGCTTTGCTTGTTGTCGGGCAGCCACTTGACGTGTTTCTTGACGAGCGCGTCCCAGCCCCGGTGGCCGTGGTCGATCTGCGCGAAGGCACTGCCCGCCATCACGAGGCCGAACCACAGGATCAGGAGCTTCTTCATCGTCTTCGTCCTCAACCGCGCTGCCAGGCATGGAACCGGGCCACCCACTCGAGCAGGCGCTTCGGTTGGTGGTTGCGCTTCCATTCGCCGGCCGCGTACTTGTTCGCCTCGGCGAGTGTCGGATAGATATGGATCGTGCCCAGAATTTTGTTCAACCCCAGCCCCTGCTTCATCGCGAGCACGTACTCGGAGATCAGGTCGCCGGCGTGCGCACCGACGATGGTCACGCCCAGAATCGTGTCCTTGCCCGGCACCGTGAGCACCTTGACGAAGCCGTGCGCCGAGCTGTCGGCGATCGCGCGGTCCAGGTCGTCGATGCCGTAGCGCGTGACCTCGTATGCGACGCCTTGCTGCTTCGCCTCCTGTTCGTTCAGCCCCACGCGCGCGACCTCGGGGTCGATGAAGGTGGCCCACGGGATCACGCGGTAGTCGGCCTTGAACTTCTTCAGCATGCCGAACAGGCCGTTCACCGCGGCGTACCAGGCCTGGTGCGACGCCGTGTGGGTGAACTGGAACGGACCGGCCACGTCGCCGCAGGCGAGGATGTTGGGGTAGATGGTTTCGAGGTACTCGTTGGTTTCTATCGTCTTGCCGGCCGGAATGCCGAGTTCCTCGAGGCCGTAACCCTTGAGACGCGCAGCGCGGCCGACCGCGCACAGCAACTGGTCGAACTCGATGCGCTGTTCGGCGCCGCCGGCCTCGACGACGATGAGCTTGCGCTCGCCGTCCTTCTCGCAGCGCAGCGCCTTGTGGCCGGTCAGCACTTTCACGCCGTCGCGTTCCAGCGCCTCCTTGGCAAACGCCGACACCTCCTCGTCTTCCTTGGTCATCAGGCGCGGCAGCATTTCCACTTGCGTGACGGCGCAGCCCAGTCGCGCGAAGGCCTGCGCCAGCTCGCAGCCGATCGGCCCGCCACCGAGCACGACCAGGCGTGCCGGGAACTCGCGCAGCGCCCACAGTGTGTCGCTGGTCAGGTAGCCCACGTCGGCCAAGCCGGGCAGCGGCGGCACGAACGGCATCGCGCCGGTGGCGACAACGATGGACTTCGTCGTCAACGTGCGCCGGCGGCCCTCGCCCTCGTCGCCCTCGTCGATCTCGACGGTCCACGGGTTGAGAATCGTCGCCTTGCCCTGCACGACATCGACACCCAGGCCGCGGTAGCGCTCGACCGAATCGTGCGGCTCGACCTGCTTGACGACCTGCGCCACGCGCTCCATCACGTCGGCGAAGCGGCAAGTCATCTCGGCGTGGGCAATGCCGTAGGTGGACGAATGGCGGATCTGGTGTGCCAGCTTCGCGGTCTTGATCAGCGCCTTGCTCGGCACGCAGCCGTAGTTCAGGCAGTCGCCGCCCATCTTGTGCGACTCCACCAGCGTGACCTTGGCTTTCACCGCGGCGGCGATGTAGCTCGTGACGAGGCCCGCCGCGCCGGCACCGATGACGACCATGTTGCGGTCGAAGGTCTTGGGCTTCATGTGCGCCCACTTCGCGTAGACCTTGCGGCCCTGCACGACGGCGACGGCCTTCCTTGCGATCAGCGGGAAGACGCCGAGCAGCACGAAGGAGCCGATGAGGCCGGGCGACAGGATGTCGCCCGGCGACGCGATCCTCGCGAGCTGCGTTCCCGCGTTCACGTAGACCACGGTGCCGGCCAGCATGCCGAGCTGGCTGACCCAGTAGAAGGTGCGGGCCTTCATCCGCGTGAGGCCCATCAGCAGATTGATGACGAAAAACGGCACCAGCGGCACGAGGCGCAGCGTGAACAGGTAGAACGCGCCGTCGCGCTCGATGCCTTTGTCGACGTCGGCCAGCCGCGCACCGAACTTCTTCTGCACCGTGTCGCGCAGCACGTAGCGCGCGGCGAGGAAGGCGAGCGTGGCGCCGATGCTGGAGGCGAACGAGACGACGATGGTCCCGGTGACCACGCCGAAGATCGCGCCGCCGGCCAGCGTCATGATCGCCGCGCCGGGCAGTGACAGCGCGGTCACGGCGACGTAGATCGCGAAGTAGCTCCCGATCACGAGCGCCGGGTTCCCTGCATACAACGCCGCGAAGTCGGCCTGCCGCTGCTTGACGTAGTCCAGGCTCAGGAAGCGCCCGAGGTCAAAAACGAAAAACGCTGCGATCAGCACGAGCAGCGCGGCGATCAGCAGCAGTTTCTTGCGCGGCATCGTGCCTCCCGGGCGTGGTTCGAATACGGCTCAGCGCGGTGCCGAGACCGCGGAAGTGTATGTGCCGGCCGCCCGGCCGACTGGCGACACCGCAGCCATGGCGCCACGCGACCATCGGCCCAGAGTCTGCCGAGCAGCGTGGCCGGCGCGGGGGTGTTCATCGGTGCATCCTCCTGAAGATGCGCGTCAGTCGGACCGGACCGAGATTCCTTTCACCCAGCCGCCTTGCAGCGCGGCGGTGAGCCAGGTGGCGAAGTCGACGTCTTGCGGCGCCCGGGCGAGCATCGCGTCGAGGGCGAGGCCGGCGAGGAGCAAGCGGATCCAGGCGGCGGTGCCGGCGCCGACGCGGACGGGCACGGCCTTCCAGTCCCGGCGGGCGACGAGCACGGTCTCGCCCTGCTGCGCGGCGATGGCCTGACGGACGACGTCGAATGCGCTGGCATCGTCGCTGCGGTGGGCGTCGTGGATGGCCCCGATCGGCCAGCTCGACTCGACCAGGGCGAGCCCCGGCGCCGCCCGCAGCACGAGCCGCGACGGATCGGTGTCGCCAAGCCGCGCGATGGATTCGGCGTCGAGCGGCACGTCTTCGGCCCGCTCGCAGCAGTGCACGGTCCAGTCGAGCCGGGCGCAATCGCCGAGGTAGGGCCAGTCGCGCAGCTGCGCATGCGCGTCCAGAACGTCGGCGAAGCCCTCGCCCCACTCGCCCAGGTCGCCGCACCGTGGCGGGTGCGCCCGCCAGAACTCGTGCGACAGCTGCCGGAAGTCGTCCTCGCCGACCAGCATCTTCACGGTCGGGAACGCGGTGGCCAGCGCGCGCTCGGCCGATGCATCGGCATTCGCGCGGTAGGCCTGCAGGCCGCGCATGGCGCGGGCGCCGTCTTCGCGGACGGCCAAGGGCCCGGGATCGGCCTGGGCGGCGAGCAGCGCGGCCACCAGGCGCTGCTGCCGCGCCGCTTCCGCGTCAACGGCACTCATGCGACCGTGCGCAGCAGCGCCGTCGCCTGCTGCGCCTCGCCGAGCAACACCGGCAACACGGGCAGGTCGGTGTCCCATTCCACGAGCGTAGGCACGGCGCCGAAGCGGCGCAGCGCGTGCTCGTAGATACGCCACACCGCCGCTCGCACGCGGCTGCCGTGGTCGTCGATGACGATGTCGTCGAGCCGGCAGTAGCCGGCCAGGTGGATCTCGCCGACGATGCCCGACGGCAGTTCGTCGATGAATGCGCAGCAGGCGGCCTGCGGATCGGGCGAGCCCGCGTTCAGCGCGTTGACCATGAGATTGTTGACGTCCAGCAGCGTGCCGCAGCCCGTGCGCGCGCACAGCGCGGCGAAGAAGGCCGGTTCGGGAATCGCATCGTCGGCGAACGAGAGGTAGGCCGACAGGTTCTCGACGAGGAACGGGCGCTTCAAACGGTCCTGCACCTGCGAGACGTTGGCGCACAGGATGTCCAGCGACGCGGGCGTGAACGCGATCGGCAGCAGGTCGTTCGCGTGCAGCGCCGCCTGCCCCGCCTGCCGCGGCGCCCGCGCAAAGCAGGCGTGGTCCGACACGCGCGCCGGCTCGATGCGCCGCACCAGCCGCTCGAGCCGGTCGAGGTGCCAGGCGTCGACCCCGGCAGCCGAGCCGAGCCCGAGCCCGACGCCGTGCAGGCTCACCGCGTAGTGCCGGCGTGCCTGCTCCAGCACCGCCGGCGCGGCGCCGCCGTCGGCGAAGAAATTCTCCGAATGGACCTCGACAAAGCCGAGCGGCTGCGGGTTTTCCAGCAGCTCGGCATAGTGAGGCTGGCGCAGGCCGATGCCTGCGAGCGGCGCCTGCCCGGCCTCGACCATCGGATCGGCCCTACTTGCCGGCCGTCTTCTTGGCTTCGTCGACGCTCTTGCCGCCGAGCTTGGCGCAGGTGCCCTTGGCGACGTACTTCCACTCGTCGGGGGCGCTGTCGGCCTTCGATTGGCCGGCGCAGGAGTGGGTGCCCGACAGGTTGGCGCAGTCGTTCTGGCCGGCCTTGGCGATGCCGTAGCACTTTTCTTTCGAGCCCGCCTTCTCGTCGGCGGCGTTCGCGCCGGACAGCAGGCCGAGGGCGAGCACGGAAGCCAGGGCGGACGAAGCGATCAGTCGTTGGTTCATGGGATGCGTTCTCCAGGGAGGGGGTTCAAGAGATGGGCACTGCAGCGCCGTTTCGAACGAAAGACGACGTGCATGGGTCGGCGCTCTTCTCCATCTTCTTACGCGATGGGCCGTGCGCCATGCACACCTGCAAACGATGAGCAATTTTGCCCATGAAAGGCCTATGATTTCAGCCGACCCATCATCGGGGGGGTTCGAAGTGTTCGCTCGTGCGGTCACGAAGGACTTGCGCTGCCGCGCATCGCTGGCTTGGCAGCGGTTCACGCTTGCACCGGGCGGCGAACGGCTCGCCAACGATCGGAGCCGGCTCGTCGCGACCCTCGTCGGGCTCGCGGCACTGTACTTCCTCGCCGGCAAGCTCGGCCTCGGCTTTGCCACCGTGCACAGCAGCGCCTCGGCCGTGTGGCCCCCGACCGGCATCGCGCTCGGCGCCTTCCTGATTTTCGGCCTCCGCGTGTGGCCCGCCATCTTCGCCGGCGCCTTCCTGGTCAATGCCAGCACCGCCGGTTCGCTGCTCACATCGCTGGGCATCGCCACCGGCAACACGCTGGAGGGCCTGCTCGGCGCCTGGCTGGTGCATGGCTTCGCCGGCGGCGCTGCCTGCTTCGAGCGGGCCCGCGACATCTTCAAGTTCACCGCGCTCGCCGCGCTGCTGGCAACGACGGTCAGCGCCACGATCGGTGTGTCGACCCTGGCGCTGGGCGGTTACGCCGCCTGGGCGGACTTCGGCGCGATCTGGTTGACCTGGTGGCTGGGCGACGCCGCCGGTGCGCTCATCGTGGCGCCGCTGCTGGTGCTGTGGGCGCCCCGGCGCAGCCCGCCGATTCCGCCCGAGCGCCGCTTCGAAGCGGCGTGGCTGGGCCTGTCCGTGGTCGGCGTCGCCACACTGGTATTCGTTGCCCCGCCGCTGCGCGACTACCCGCTGACGTTTCTGTGCCTGCCGCCGCTGGCCTGGGCGGCGTTTCGCTTCGGTCCGCGCGAGGTCGCCACCGTCGTCGGCGTGCTGACGCTGATCGCCACGGTGGCCACGGAGCGCGGCCTCGGGCCTTTCGTGATGCCGGTGCGCAACGAGTCACTGCTGCTGCTGCAGTCGTTCATGGCCACGGTCGCGATGATGGCGCTGCCGATCTCGGCGCTGGTCGGCGAACACCGGCGCGCTGTCGCCGAGAGTGCGCGCAACGAGACCCTGCAGCGCAGCGCGCGCGCCGACGCGGAGGCTGCGAACCGCGCCAAGGACGAGTTCGTCGCGATGCTGAGCCACGAGCTGCGCAACCCATTGCAGGCCATCCGCAGCGCCGTGGCGATCCTGCACCGGCCGGTGCTCCCTGCCCCGCTCGCGGTCGACGTCATCGAACGGCAGGCGGCCCACATCGAGCGCCTCGTCGACGACCTGCTCGACGCCACGCGCATGGCCACCGGCAAGGTGATGCTCGTGCGTCAGCCGCTGCGGCTCGACGAGCTGTTGCTGCACTGCGTCGACCTGCTGGGCAGCGCCGGTCGGCTGGATCGCCACCGCATCGACGTGCGGGTCGATCCGGTGTGGCTGGATGCCGATCCGGATCGGCTGGAGCAGGTCTTCATGAACCTGCTGACGAATGCGTTGAAGTACACGCCGCCGAACGGCGCGATCCGGGTGACGCTGCAGCGCGACGGGCCTCAGGCGGTGGTGCGCATCGACGACGAAGGCATCGGAATTCCGGCCGAACTGCTCCCCCGCGTGTTCGACCTGTTCACGCAGGGAGAAGGCGGCCCGCAGCACAGCCAGGGCGGACTGGGCATCGGCCTGGCCCTGGTGCGCGGCCTCGTGCAGCTGCACGGCGGCGAAGTGCAGGCGCACAGCGACGGGCCTGGCCGGGGCAGCGTGTTCGTGGTGCGGCTGCCGTGCATCGAGCCGCCGCAGCCGCCGGCCGAAAGCAGCGAGCAGCATCGGGCCTTGCTGGACGCGTAAGGGTCCTAAGGCGCCGCCGGCCGGCAATCAGGCCACGGCGCGCACGGCCGGCGTGGTCACGCGCTTCGCGGTCTTGTGCTGGTACATGCGCCCGTCGGCGCGGATCAGCAGCTGGCTGCCGGAGCGGGTCTCGGAGCCGAAGGCCATGCCGTAGCTGACGCCGCAGTCCTTGAAGCCGGTCGCGAGCAGGCAGCGCTCGAACTCGGTCATCGCGGCGCGTACCGCGGCTTCCCTGCCCGACTCGCCGAGCACTGCGAACTCGTCGCCGCCCAAGCGGAACACCGATGTCTGCTCGTCCTTCAGCGTGCCGAGCTGGCGCGCGAACTCGCACAGCAGCGCGTCGCCCTGCGTGTGGCCGTGCTCGTCGTTGATCCGCTTGAGACCATCGAGGTCGATCATCACGAGCATCACGCGGTGCACCTCGTCGTCGCTGCGCTGCGCCGCCGTCGCGTCGCCGAGCATGCGGTCGAACGCGTGGCGGTTGAGGATGCCGGTGAGGTAGTCGGTGCTCGCCTGGTCGAGCGCGCGGTTGAGCTGCAGCAGGTAGTCGTCCTTGGTCTTGGCCATCAGCCGGATCTTGTCGGCGAGCGCGAACGCCAGCAGGATCGCATCGGCCGTGCCGCCCAGAAGCGTCAGCAGCTCGGTGTTGCGCACCGGGCTTTCGATCAGGCCGAGGTTGGCCGGCAGGATGAACGTGGCCGGAATGACCAGCGCCAGAAAAGCGGCGAGGAAGTAGCGCGCCGGCAGGAAGCCCGAGGCGAGGCTGACGATGCCGGCCACCACCCCCAGCGTGAGCGACATCGAGATCACCAGCGTGGCAAGCGCGTGCGCGAACGGCAGCGCGATGAAGCAGCTCGGCAGCAGCGCGATCGACAGCACCATCACGCCGCGGCTCATCATCGTGAGCGGCGGGGACAGCCGCTTGAGCTGCAGGAACTCCACGTAGAACAGCGTGTTGAACACCGGCAGCAGGAAGAAGCCGACGTAGTGCCAGCGCAGGTCGTGGAAATCGAGCCACTGCGCACCGATGTGGAAGGTGAGTCCCCAGCCGACCGTGGCGGCCAAGAGGTACAGCGAGTAATACAGCAGCGCCTTGTCGCGCGTGCCGTAGAACATGAACAGGTTGTACAGCGCGAGCGTCATCAGCGCGCCCAGCGCGCACAACGCGAGCACGTTCTCGGCGATCACGGTGCCGCGGTAGCTCGTGGCCTCGACCAGGTCGACAGTCGGGTAGCGCGCGAAATAGCGGCTCTCCAGGCGCACCAGCACGTGCGCGGTCGCACCTTCGGGCAGCACGACGGAGCCGCCGTAGTGCAGCATGTGCTCGGTCTCGGCGTGGTAGCCGGAGACGAAAGACTGCGGCCGCATGCCGGGCACGTAGACGCGCGCCTGCACCTCCTCGATCAGGCTGCCGTGCGCGTCGACGACCCAGCGCGTGGTCGGCGAATCGTTGTGGACCACGGCATGCAGCCAGTAGCTGCCGCCGAAGAGGCTGACGCGCGGCGTGCGCTTGAGCTGTGCCAGCCAGGGGCCGAGCGCCTTCGCATCCGCGGGCGGCTCGGCATCGTTCGCAAGATAGAGCGTGCCCTGGCGAAGCAGGTCGACCGGCCCCTCCGGATCCGTGTGGATGGCCGATTGCGCCAGCGCGGCCCCGCACACGAACAGCAGCCAGGCCGCGGCCACGCTGCCGAACCAGCGCCGCAGCGAACCGAAGAAAAGGGGCTGGGCCGATGTCATGTCGAGCGGGCGTTCAGAAGTCGGACCGCGAACTGTAACCAGTCCGCGTCCGAACCGCCTCCTTCATTCATACGTCATGGTCGCCGACGACGGCCGCAGGATGGCCGCAGATCGCACGCGAAGCCTGCATGCCCGCCATCGTCGCCGCCTCGACACAACCGGCGTTCAGCCCGGTGCGTATCCAGTCGCCGGTGACGAACAGATTGCGAAACCCGGTGCCGTCCGCCTCGATGCGGAAGTGGCTGCTGCCGACGAGCGACAACACATAGCGCTCCGACGGGTCGACGTTGGCGCGCCAGTACTGGCTGTCGAAGCGGTGCACGTCGACGCCGCCGGCCGGGTCGTAGAGGGCAGACCAGTCGAAGCCCTGCGGCGTGGCGACTTTCGGCCACAGCGGAAAGATCGCCTGGTTCAGCTGCGCGATCGCCGACTCTTTCACCTGCCGCGCCATGCGCTCGGGAAACCCGTGGTCGCTCGCCGGCGGATAGTCGGTGATCGGCAGCGCGCTGCAGAAGTACGACACGTTGCCCGGCGCGGCGGCAGGCGGCCAATCTTCACGGCTCAGCAGTTGGTCCATCGGCGCCCAGGTGTCGAAGGGTTCGCTGAAGCCGCTGAGCACCGGCGCCTGCCCGTCGCGGCCGTATTCGGTCCAGCCGAGCTGCGGCAGACGCGGAATCGACCAGGTCTGATAGGCCTGCGTGGCCACGGCCTTCACGTGCTGGGTGCAGGCCGCGAGCGCCGGACTGCGCGCCACAAGCTGCGGGCACAGCGCCTCGACGCCGGCCACCGAGATGCCGAACACCACCTTGTCGAAGTCCACGCCGCGTTTGAGCGCAACGACCGGCAGCGGCTTGCCGAACGCCTGCGCGTAGCGCTGCGGCCAGTCGGACCAGTTCGACTCGAGGTTCACGCGGCCCTCTTGCAGCAAGGCCGCCTGCTCGGGCGCGATCTGATCGTAGTTCGGCGTGCTCGGCCAGCACGGCAGGCCTTTCACGTCGACCAGCGGGTCGTAGCTCGCGACGCCCGGCGCCAGGTCGACCTGGCGCGTGAGGCGGATCTCGCCGACGGCGTCGTCGGTGTCCGGCACCAGCTCCTCGACCTTGTGGAAGAACTCGAACTTCACGCCGCGGCGCTTGAGCACCTCGTAGAACGGCGCGAACACCACGTCGCCCATGCCGGCCTGCATCTTCCACATGATCGCGCCGTGGTAGTCGAGGGCCACGCGCATCATGCCGCGCAGCATCGTGCCGGCTTCGATGTTCGGCTTGTCGAAGTCGCCGTTTTCGTAGGCGAACACGAGGTCGTAGAAGCCGCGCACCGGCGCCGAATGCACCGTGAGCTTTGGGTTCGCGCCATGGCGCGTGAGCCAGGCGTAGAAGTCCTCGTCGTTGATGACGTCGAAGCCCTCGGTGAACACGCCGTCCTCGTACATGCCGATCAGCGAGGTCAGCGCGAGGTCCACGCAGATGTACAGGCGGCGCAGCTCGTCGGCCACGCCGGCGGCTTCGGCGCGTTCGGCAAAACTCCGGCGCGCCCATTCACGCAGGGCTTGCAGCGCGGCGGCTTGCGCGGCCTGGTCGGTGTCGTCGTTCAGCTCGGCGGCGAGCGCGCGCACGCCGGTGTGCAGTGCCTCGAGGCAGGCCGACACGTCCGACGTGAGGTCCTCGATGCGGTCCTCGACGCGCTCGACCAATCCGCTGAGCCAACCGGCCACACCGGGCTCCGGCGCGGCGCGCGGGGCGGCCGGCGGTGCATGCTCGGTGCGCAGCGTCTCGATCCACTGCTTGATCCACTCGTAGGCCGTGAGCGCCACGCGCCAGAGGTTCAGCTTCTCGTCGCCGCTGCCCGGCTGCCCCGGCATGATCGGCGTGTCGATCGGCCACAGCCGGCACTGGCCGTTCACGAACTCGGTCAGCGTGATGAAGTGCTGCTCCTTGAACGCGTCCTGCCAGGTGCGCAGCGGCGCACCCTCGGGCCGGTCGAGCAGCTCGTAGGCGCGCTGTATCGTCTTGAACGCGTTGTCGTAGAAGCCGAACCAGATGTGCAGCCCGTGCTCCTCGATGCGCTGGCCGAGCGCGGCATTGCGCCCGCTCGCGCCCTTGCCGCCGAGGCGCCAGCCCATCTGGTAGACGGTGACCTCGCGCTCGTTCTGCCAGCCGGGCTGGTCGGTCAGGTAGAAGGCCGCCGTCATCGCCGCCACGCCGCCGCCGAGGATCGCGATCTTCTCCGGCGCGACCACCGAGTTGTCGACGAGCTCCCTGCCCGCCGTGACCTCGAAGTCGAGACTGATGTGGAACGGCAGGATGGCTTCCTGCGCGCCGAGCGCCAAGCCCAGCGTGTCGTTCAGCGGAAAGCTCGCGAACGGGTGCAGCACGCATTCATACTCGTCGCCGAGCAGCTGCACCTGCCGGATTGCGGTGACCTTGGCCGGCGCGGTGACGACCGCCTGGTACACCGCCTTGATGCCGGCGGCATCGGGAAACTGCTTCAGGAAGATCTGCTCGACCTGCATGCCGCGCAGCATCTGCACGACCTCGTCCCAGCCGTCGCGGTCGAGGTCCAGGAAGGCCGGCAGGTTGGCCGCCATCAGCTGCAGCGCCTCTTCGATGAAGTCCTCGAGGCCGTCGAGTTCCTTGCATGAACCGCTGCGCGTCGTCGCGTTCACTTCGAGCAGCGGGTGCACCGCAAGCGGTGTCTCCGGCGAGAACGGCTGGAAGCCCTTGGCCGCCAGCGTGAAGTGCGCGGCCGGCTCGCCGGCGGCCGGCATCGTGTACTCGCACTGGTACTTCGGGTAGCCGAACAGCTCGCGCCCGTTGATCAACGCCATGCAGTCGTCCACGAAGATGTGGCACGGGTAGAAGAAGACATCGCTGACGCGGCTCTCGCCGTTCAGCACCTGGCCGACCATGATCCAGGTGACGATGTCGATCTCGGTCCCCCAGCCCTTGGCCCGGTCGGTGGGCCACGCGGAGTTGGCGTGATTCACCCGCGTGAACGTGAGCATCACGAACGGCGACAGCACCTTGAAGCTCATCTTCGAGCGAGCCACCGCGGTGAGCGTGCCGTCGACGGTGCTCTGCAGCCGCGCCATGTCGCCGCGCACGAAGAAGCCGTACATCTCCGACTGCTTCAGCTGCAGCGTCGGGTGCATCAGCGGCGAACCACCGGGATAGAGGAAGTCGGGGCGTTGCGGCATCGTGTTCTCGTTGTGAGCCCGGCGGGCGACTGGGGCGCAGTATTGCCGCGGTCGGGCACCTTCGGTTACGAGAACGGGGGTGGTTTCGCGAACTGCGTCACGGAAGACATGTCAACGCGGCCGCATTGGCCCGCCCGGATGCCATCCGAGCGGCGGGTCAGTGGCCCGACGGCCCTGCGAGCAGCTCGACCGCAGCGAGCAGACGCTCGGCCTGTTCGGCGAGCGGCAAGCTCTCCGACGCCGCCAGCCGCTCCAGCCGCTCGAGCGCCGGGCCGCGGGCCAGCGAGTAGCGGTGCATCAACACGCCCACCGCCATCGCGACCGCTTGCGGCATCGCCTCGACACGCATCGAACCCGGCTCGTCCTGCAGCGGCGCCGGCTGCGTCTTGCGATCGTTCGTGTGCGCGAACGCGGCCTCCACGGCCGGCACGATCTGGCGGATGTCCAGCGGCTTCACGAGGTAGGCCACCGCTCCCAGTGCCTTCACTTGCTGGACCGTGTCATCGTCGGAAAACGCCGACAGGAACATGAATGGGATGTGGCAGTACTGGCGCAGGTAGGCCGCCACGTCGAAGCCGCTCTTGCCTTCCATGCGGATGTCGAGCAGCGCGAGCTCGGGCTTGTGTTCGCGTGCGAGCAGGATCGCGTCGTCGCCGTTGTCGGCGTCGATGACCTCGTAGCCGGCTTGCGTGAGGCCGTGGCTCAGCGTGGCCAGCACCAGCCGGTCATCGTCCACCACCAGGATCTTTCCCTTGCCTCGTGCCACGGTCCGCCCTCGCAGTCCCGGATTCTGACCGAAAAGGCCGCAACGGTCACATCGGTTCCAGCTTGGTGATGCCGGGCGGGTTCAGCGCGATCGTCGCGACGACTTGCTCGCCCTGCTGCTCGATCGTCAGGCTCGCACTGCGCCGCGGCAGCAGCGAGCGCACGAGCCCGAGGCCCGACACGCCGCCCGGGAAACGCGCGATGTCGAAGCCCGGTGGCAGCTGGCCGCGGTTCGCGATGACGATGCGCACGCCCCCATCGCCGCACACCAGCGTGCAGTTCACCTGGCCGCCGCCTGCAACGTCGTGGTGCTTGACCGCATTGGTCAGCAGCTCGTTGACCGTCAGCGCGATCGGAATCGATTCCGCTTCGGGCAAGGCCCATTGGTGCGGCGCCGGCCCCTCCACGCTCAGCAGGATCGGCTGGCCGAAGGTGCGCTGCACGGAGCCGGTGATCGCTTCGGTCACGCTCTTGAGCCGCAGCGGCCCGGTCATGCCCACCTGCAGCCCGTAGACCTGCGCGATCGCTTGCACCTGCCCCACGACCTCGGACATCGCCGAAGCCATCTCCGGCTTGCGCTGCGCGATCTGCTGCAGCAGCCCCGCGACGCCTTGCAGGTTGTTCTTGATGCGGTGGTGCACTTCCTTCACCAGCATCTCGCGCTGCGCGAGCGCGGCCTCGAACTTGGCCTGCTGCGCCGCGCGCTGCTCGGTCACGTCGGTCGCAACCAGCAGCAGTTGGTCCGGCGGCTCGCCGGGCGAGGCGAGCGGCAGGTAGCGTGCGTCCCACACCCGCGTCTCGCCATGCGTCTGCGCGCGGTATTCGTGCTGCGTCAGCTTGCGCGACTGCAGCGCCTGCTCCATGTCGCGCCGGCGCTGCGCGGCGATAGCCGGCTCGAAAATTTCTTCCGGCGTGCAGCCGATGATCTCCGCCGGCGAGCGCCCCACGCTGCGCGCCGCCACCTCGTTGGCCTGCAGCACGCGCAACGTGCGCGCGTCGCGCAGGGTGATCGCCATCGGCGCGGCTTCGATGATGCGCTGCAGCGAGGCCTGCGCCTGCGCGGTGCGCGCTTCGGCCTGCCGCCGGCGCTCGATGTCGAGCAGCGCATAGGTCAGCTGGCGACCGGCGCCTTCGCGGCCGGTCGCGACGACGTTGCCGACGACCCAGAACTCGCGGCCGTCACGTGCCTTCACGCAGCACTCGAAGGTCTCGGCCTGCCCTTCCAGCAGGTCGTTCAGGTAATGCGTCTGGCGGAATGGGTGGTTGGCCTCCGCCGTGGCAACCGTGCCGATCGGCTGCTCGACGAAGTCCGCCAGGTCGCCGCCGAACATGCGGCGCGCCGAGCGGTTCATCCACTCGATGCCGTTCGCGCCGACAGTGACGATGCCGACCAGCACCGAGTCGAGAATCGCGCGTGTGCGCTCGGCCTGAAGCGCCACCGCCTGCTCGGCGCGGTGGCGGTCGTCGACGTTGACGTACGACGCGATGATGCCACCGGAGGGGTTGCCGTCGACCACCAACCGCTTGCTGACCTGCACCCACAGCAGCCGGCCGTCGCGACGGCGCAGCGGGCGCTCGCCGTTCCAGCGGCCGAACTGGCGCAGCGCATGCTCCTCGCGCGGCCACAGCCGCTCGTGTTCGCCCGGGTCGGCGAACAGGTGCCACAGCGGCAGGCCGCCCAGCTCCACCGCCGTATAGCCCGCGAGTTGCGCCAGCGCGTCGTTGGCGCGCTGCACACGGCCGTCGCGCACGTAGGCGATGCCGACCTCGGACAGGCTGAACATCAGCTCGCGGTCGCGCGCGAGAATCTCGAGCTCCATCTGCTGCGTCTTCAGCCGCGTGATGTCGGACAGCACCGCGATCGCCTCGATCGGCCCGCTGGCGGGACCGGTGCGCCGAACCGACAGCGCATACCACTGCGACGGCGGGTCGCTGCCCGGCGGCAGCGGCACTTCGAACTCGGTCTCGTAGGTGTGGCCGCCGTCGAGCGCGCGCAGCGTGTCGGCCGCGATGTGCTGCCCCTGCACCGACGGGCCGAACATCTCCTGGATGCTGCTTCCGGCCAGGCCGCCGCCGGCCAAGCCGAGCATCGATTCGAAGCGGCGGTTGCAGCGCACCAGCACGTTGCCGCGCAGGTAGGCGATGCCGGCGGCGCTGCTTTCGAGGATGGTGGCCATCTCGTGCAGCAGTTGCTCGCTGCGCTGCTGGTTCTTGTGCTGCTCGGTCACGTCGAGCGTGACCACCGAGGTCGTTCGCTGGCCCGACGCGAGCGTGGCCGGTTCCACGCGCGTCAGCAGCCAGCGCTGCCCGAGCTCGGGGTGGCGCACCGCGTAGCGCACCTCGGCGCGCTGCGCGTGGCGCAGCGCGTGCTGCAGCCGCTCGTAGTCAGGCATCGATTCGGGCAGCACGATGTCGCGGCTGATCGACTGCAGCCCGGCCATGCCCGCCGCTTCGCCGGCCGCGGCGTGCCGCTGCCGCACCCAGCCGGACGACTCCTGGAAGGTTGCGATGCCGACGCCGGCCGTGTCGATCAGCGCGCCGATCTGCATCTGCGCGAGGTCGCGCTCTTCTTCGATGCTGCGGTCCTCGACGACGCCCATGTAGCGGCGCTGGCCGCCGGGCGTCTGGTAGCAGCGCACGGTGGAACGCAAGCGGCGCTGGCTGCCGTCGGGCTGCACGACCCAGCCTTCACCGACGACGGGCTCGCTGCCCGGCTGCAGCTGCGATGACGGCACGCCCTCGCCCCACGCCAGCAACTGCCGCAGGCTCGGCGACGCGTCCGTCAGCAGCGACGGCACCTCGCCGGCGAGCGCGTCGAACGCCGGGTTGGTGCGCACCAGCAGGCCGGCTTCGTCGAACAGCACCATGCCGACGGGGCTCAGGTCGAACCAGTCGTCGAGCTCGCGCGCCGAGCGGTCGGCGTGTTCGCGCGCGGCGTGCTCGGCGGTGCTGTCCTGCATCACGACGAGGAAGAGTTGCCGCCCGCTCTCGTCGGTCAACGCGCTGCGCGCGGCGCGGAACCATCGCTCGCGCCCGCCGGCGTCGATCAGCCGGCGCTCGATCAAGCCAGGGCCGTCGCCGCGCCGGAATTCCTCCAGCAGCCGCGGGCGCATCGCGCGGCTCACGTCGCGGTCTTCCTCCGGCTGCAGTTCCACCGGGTCGATGCCGATCAGCTGCTCGCGTGGGAAGCCGGTGAAGTCGAGGTAGGCGCGGTTGACGTCGACGAGGCGATACGACGCGTCTTGAATCGTCGCTGGAAACGGTGAGGCCCAGAGCACACGCACCAGGTCGGTGGCCACCGGTTCGGCGACACCGGCGGGAGCGATCGGCGCCGGGCCGGGCGCGCTCACCGCCCGGTCGATCTGCAGCCGCAGCGCCGAATGGCCGGCGTCCAGCGGCTGCCAAGCGAAGCTCACGCGCCGGCCGTCGGGCAAGGTGGCGGCAGGCGCCGCCTGAGCGAGCGCGGCCGGCAGCGCCCGGCCGCCGGCCGACACCGAGGCGCAACGCAGCACCCATTGCACGACCGCATCGCCGAGCAGGCCGCGCAGCTGGTCGAAAGGCATGCCGGTCTCGCACGGCAGGGCGCGCAGCGCGGCGGTGTTGGCAAAGCTGATGCGCGCGCCGCGGTCGAGCAGCAGCACGGCATCGGACAGGTGGTCGAAGAGCTGGCGCAGCGTCTGGGCCTGAGCCCAAGAGTCACTGTGCCTCATGGCGTAGCCCGGATGGAATCCGGGGTGTGCGTTTCGGTGTGAGGCCGCTCCCGGATTTCATCCGGGCTACGAAGGACGCTGCGGTGCCTCATGGCCGCGCGCTCAGTCGAGCTGCGCGGCGGACGTGAGGGCGCGCAGTTCGGCGCGGTTGATCTCGCTCACGCTCATCATCAGCGTATCGGCCGCGGCGCTGAAGTCGAACAGCGACTCGCTCTCCACCGACTTCACCAGCTCGAAATACGGCTGGTAGGGACCGGTGCCATCGACCAGCGCCTGGTACACGCGCTGCGGCACGGGGATGGTGCGCAGCAGGTCGGCGAAGGGCTGGCGGAACATGCGGTCGAGCAGCGAGAAGACGCCGCAGATGAACATCTCGTTGCGCATCTCGTCGTCGCCGCTGCCGCGCACCAGTTCTTCCATGAAAAGGCCGCGGCGCACGGCAGCGAACATCACCGGCTTGAGGTTGCTGTCCTTGCCGGCGGTGGCGAGCAGCAGTGCCAGCCAGCGCTTGAGCCGCTGGTAGCCGAGCATCATGATCGCGTGGCGAAACGAGCTGATCTCCACCGACAGGCCGAAGGCAGGTGAGTTGATGTAGCGCATCAGCTTGAACGCAAGCGAAGGGTCGCGCTTGAGCGTGGCTTCGAGCCTCTCGATCGGCTCCTGCTTGTCGACGCGGTTGATCAGCTCGACGATGACCTGCAGGTCCGTCTGTCCGGCTGGCTTGCCGCCGGCCATCGCCGTGGCGACCACGTCGTCGATCGGCCAGCCGAGCACCGCGGCGGCGCCGCGATTGAAGCTCGCCTCCATGTCGGCCACGCTGGACACGCCCGACTGCACGTGCGGGATCGTACGCGGCGCACCGCTCGGCGACTGCGAACCTTCGGCGATTCGCCGGTCATCGGACAGTTCGATGATCGAATACTTGAAGCACGGCAGCACTTCGCGCGGCAGGGCCTGCAGCGGGCGGCCCTTCAGCAGCATCGTGTTGCCCTGCCTGTGCAGGGCCTGCAGCGCCTCGATGTTGGCCGGGTCGCCGGCCATGAATGCCGGCACCTCGATCATCACGTTGGTCGAGGGCTCGGCCTTCAGCAGGTCCTGCAACAGGCTCTCGCTGGCCACGTTCAGCGACACGCGTGCGCCGTCGGCCGGCCAGACGCCGGCGACCGCTTGCAGCAGCTGCGCCGCATCGAGCGCGGCGTCGGGCCGCAGCGGAAAGACCGTCAGCCGGGTGGCCGTGACCGCCCGGTTGCGGTCGATGAAGGGGGAATAGCCCAGGGCCACCTGGCCCAGGATCGCGTCGCTCACACCGTCTCCCGTGGATCAGCCGTTCAGGTACTGGAACAGCGACAGGCGTTGCACCATCGCATAGGACTTCAACGCCGCATCGTAGCCGCTTTGTTTGTTCTGGAACTCGGAAATGGCCTGCACCATGTCCAGGTCTTCGGCGCTCGAGCGTTCGGTCTGGCTTTGCAGCTTCAGGCCGGCGAGCCGGTCGGTCACGCCGTCGATGCGGTTCAGCGTTTCGCCGGCGTCCGAGCGGGCGGTCTGCAGTCGCGACATCACCTGGTCGATGTTGCGCAGGTTCTCGGCGTTGCTCTGCGTGACCTGCGAAGCCGGGCGGCCGCCGGTCGACAGTTCGGCGACGGCCTTGTCGAGCACGTCGAACACGGACAGCGTCGACGTCGACGGGATGATCTCGAAGTCGTCGCCGACCGCCGGTGCGCCGGTGATGGTGACGGCCATGCCGTCGACCTCGATCGCCTGGCCGGAGGTGTAGGCCACGTCGCTTTGCACCGCCACGCCGTCGCGCAGCACCGAGTACGACATCACGCCGGCGTTCATCGCGAACTGCACGTTGTAGGTCGAGCCGGTGATGGCCGACGGGTCGACGACGGTGCCGGTGTTGATCCAGGCGCTGCCGGTGCTCGCGACGACGCGGGTCTCGAAGGTGCCGTTGCCGGTGCGCGCCTGAAGCCAGGTCGCGCCGCCGTCCATCGACAGCGGCAACGGCTCGGCGCCCGCCGTGAGTGCCTGCCCCGAGGTGCCTCGGAACTGCGCGCCGCCCGGCGCGTCGAGGAACGGCGCTTGCGCCGAGCCCTGCCCGCCGAACAAATAGCCCTGGGCGCCGTCGGAGCGGTTGGCCACCGCGAGCAGCTGCTCGCGGATGCCGCGCAGCTCGTTGGCGATCCCCAGGCGCTGCGCATCGCTGTAGGTGCCGTTGCCGGCGGCGACCAGCGATTCGCGCGCGCGCTGCATCAGCTCGCCGGCATCGCCGAGCGCCCCTTCGGTTTGCGACATCAGCGCCCGGCTCGCTTCCACGCCGCGCTGCGTCGCGTCGACGCGCGACATGCTGGCCAGCGCGCGCTCGGCTCGCGCAGCCGCGGTCGGGTCGTCGCTCGCACGGTTGACGCGCTTGCCGCTGCTCAGCTGTGTCTGCGTCTCGATCAAATCGCTCTGCCGCCGCTGCAGCTGCTCGATCGAGGAGTCGAAAGCTTGCGCCGTGCTGATTCTCGTCATGATGACTTCCGATTAACGCGCTGCCACTTGCAAGAGCGTGTCGAACACCGACTGCGCCACTTGCAGCATCTTGGCCGCCGCCTGGTAGCTCTGCTGGAACTGGATCAGCCGCGCTGCTTCTTCGTCCAGGTTGACGCCGGTCTTCGAGCTGCGCGCTGCCTCGGCGTCGTTGGCGACCGAGGCCGACATCTGCGCCGTCAGGTTGGCGCTCTGGACCTGCACGCCGACGCCGGCCAGCGCGTTCGCGTAGGCGTCGGTGATCGACTCGCCGCGCGCCGTGATGCTGCCGCTGGACGTCTCCACGCCGACGATGCGCGCATCGCGCAGGTCCGTCAGCGCGCGGGCATTGCCGTTGTCGGTGGCCGGATGCGCGGTTCGCTGGACCGTCACGGTATCGCCGGACTTGGGCACGCCATCGAGCGTCATCGACCAGCCGTTCAGCTGGATCGGCTCGCCGGCCTGCCAGGTGGCAGAGCCGCTGCTGTCCAGCACGTTGGTTGTCGCGTCGCGCAGTTCCCAGTCGTAGTCGCCGGTGTCGGAGTTGAAGGTCACCGTCGCAGTGAGGTTGGGGTCCAGCGCAGTGCTGACCGCATGCACCTCGGCCACCGTCGCGGTGCCGGTGTTGCCGACGCCGACGCCGGCCGTCACCGGCGAGGCGGCGGCGATGCCTTTCGGGTCGGCAAGCACGACGCGCATGTTCAATGCCGCGCTGCCCACCGGCTGCAGCAGGAAGCGGTCGCCGGCCACTGGCAGCGGCGCGACGACGTCGAGCTGGAAGCCGTCGATCTCATCGCCGGACGCGATCGACGTCACCTGGCCGTCGCTCAGCCGGGTAACGAGGTAGTTGCCGGGCGTGCTCGCGTCCGGCCTGACTTCGTAGGCGCTCGCCCGCAGTTCGCTCGGGCTCGTGATGGTCATGCTGACCGACGGCACGCGCACGCCGCTGCCGTTGATGTAGGACGCGATGTCGATGCCGCTGCCGTCCTTCGCGTTCGTGCTGCGCGCCGCGACGCTCGGCGTGCCGGTGCTGAAGATCGGCGCGCCGCTGCTCGCCGGCGTGCTCAGGTCCAGCCCCAGCGCCTGCTGCGCGTTGACGCTGCCGGCCAGCGCGGCGGCCATCTGTCCGAGCAGGTTGCGCGCATCGGCGAGGTCGTTCTGCTGAAAGTGCAGCAGGCCGGCGATGGAGCCGCCGGTGATCAGGTTGTCGGGCAGCACGCTGGCGATGCCGCCGGTCATGATCCCCAAGCGAACCTTCCCGGGATCGAAGGTGTCGGGCACCGCGGCGAGCGCCGTCGCCTGGCCTCCCAGTACCAGGAGCTGGCCGCCGCCGATGAACAGGCTCATCGAGCCGTCGCCGGCCTCCAGCGTCGTCACCTGCACGTAGGAACTGATCTCGCTGATCATCTGGTCGCGCTGGTCGAGCAGATCGTTCGGCGTGTGGCCCGAGCCCTGTGCGAGCGTGATCTGCGAGTTGATCGCCGCAACGCGCTGCGCCAGCGAGTTGACCGCCGTCACCGCGGTCTTCAGGTCCAGCGTGACACCCGCCTGCAGCGCGTCCATCTGTTCGCCGGCGGCGCGAAAGCGCACCGCCACGTCGTTCGCTCGGGCCAGCGCCACTTGCCGCGCCGCCATGTCCTGCGGCCGGTTCGACACGTCGACGAAGGCATTGAGGAACTGGCCTGCGGCGTGGCCGATGCCGGCTTCGCCGGTGCCGAACACCTGCTCCAGGCGGTTCAGCTGCTCGGCGCGCGCCTGGTCGCCCGACGCCATCGCCCGCGAACTGGCGGCCTCCCGGGTCAGGAACACGTCGTGCGCCCGCGCCACGGTCGTCACGTTCACGCCCTTGCCGAAGAAGCCGGCGCCGCTGAACTGGCCGCCGGCGGTCTCCAACTGCACGGTCTGGCGTGAATAGCCCTGGGTGTTCGCGTTGGCGATGTTGTTGCTGGTGGCCTGCAGCGCCGCGTAGTTGGCGAACATCGCCCGCGTGCCGAGATTCAGGAGTGCGGAACCGCTCATGGATCAGACTCCCTTCACCGGTCATCCCGGCGAACGCCGGGATCCACGGTGTCGAGCAGGACGACTGCATCGCGAGTGAAGTAGTACGCCACGAGTGGATACCGGCGTCCGCCGGTATGACGGTGGGGGGGGATCATGGCGCTCATGGATCGAACCTCAGGCGATGCTGCGTTGCAGGCGCAGCGTGGTATTGATCACACGCGTCAGCTTGTCCGCGTAGGCCGGGTCGGTCGCGTAGCCCGCGCGCTGCAGGCCCTGCGCGAAGTCCTTCGCCGAATCGGCGTTGGCGACGACCTCCGCATAGCGCGGGCTGTTCTTCATCAACCTCGCGTAGTCGGCGAACGACTCGGCATGGGAGGCGTAGGCGCGGAACTTCGCGGTCACCTTGCGCGGCTGGCCGTCGACGTACTCGGTGGTGGTCACCTCCGCGACCGCGCCCTTCCAGCTCGCGCCGGCCTTGATGCCGAACAGGTTGTGCGACGGAGCCCCGTCGGCATGGCGGATCTCGTGCCGGCCCCAGCCGGACTCGTGCGCCGCCTGAGCGACCATGAAGGTCGCCGGAATGCCGGTCTGCGCCTCGGCGGCACGCGCTGCCTCCTGGTGGCGGCCGATGAAATCGGTCTGGCGCTGGCTGATGGGACCGATGCCGCGCTCCGGCGCATTCGCCGCGACCGCCGGCGGCAACGGCGCCGACGGGCTCACCGTCTGCCGTTCCAGCTGCCGCGCGATCACGGCGCTCAAGCCACCGGGCAGGCCGGTCATCTTCGTCGCGAGCTGCGTGTCGAGCATCTCCGTACCCATCTTCGAGCCGGCGTTGTCGAGCAGACCCGAGCCCATGGCCTCCTGCGCCTGGCGCATGCTCTTCAGCAGTTCCTGCATGAACAGCGCCTCGAACTGCTTGGCCGCCTCCTGGATCACGCCTTTCGGATCGGTCGCCGCACGGGCGCGCAGCGCGGCGATGCCGCGCCCGTCGATCACCGAGGACGACGCATCAAAAGTCACTAGATGACCTCCAACTCGGCGTTCAACGCGCCGGCGGACTTCATCGCCTGCAGGATCGCGAGCAGATCCTGCGGCGTCGCACCCAGAGAGTTCAGCGCCTTCACGACGTCGGCCAGCTTCGTGCCGGCCGGCATCTCGATCAGCGAACCGGCCTGCTGGCTGATCGCGATGTCGGAGCGTTCGGTGAGCACCGTCTGGCCGCCGACGCTCAACGCGTTGGGCTGGCTGACCTGCGGCGTCGTGCTGATCGTCACCGACAGGCTGCCGTGGGCCACCGCGCAGGCGGCGAGCGTGACGGCCTGGTTCATCACGACCGATCCGGTGCGCGCGTTGATGACGATTTTGGCGGCCGGCGACGCGAGGTCGATGTTCAGGTTCTCGATGTCGGCGAGGAAGGCCACGCGAGTGCCGGGCTGCTCGGGCATGCGCACGCGGATGACGCGGCCGTCCACCGCCCACGCGACGCCCTCGCCCATGCGCTGGTTGATCGCGCGGACCACTTCGCGAGCGGTGTTGAAGTCGCTTGCGCTCAGGTCGAGCTGCAAGGTGTCGCCCTGGTTCAGCGGCGTCGGCACGCTGCGCTCCACCGTCGCGCCTTCGGGCACGCGGCCGGCGCTCAGGTGGTTGATCTGCACCTTGGAGCCGCCTGCCGATGCGCCGGCGCCGCCGACGATCAGGTTGCCCTGCGCGAGCGCGTAGATTTGTCCGTCGGCGCCCTTCAGCGGCGTGGCGATCAGCGTGCCGCCGCGCAGGCTTTTTGCGTTGCCGAGCGACGAGACGTTGATGTCGATGGTCTGGCCGGGTTGCGCGAACGGTGGCAATTGTGCGGTCACCATCACCGCGGCGACGTTCTTCAGTTGCATGTTCGTGCCCGGCGGCACCGTCACGCCCATCTGCTGCAGCATCGCGTTGAGGCTTTGCGCGGTGAACGGCGCCGAGGTGGTCTGGTCGCCGGTGCCGTCGAGCCCGACGACGAGGCCGTAGCCGACCAGCGGGTTGCTGCGCACGCCCTGCACGGACGCCACTTCCTTGATGCGTGCGGCGCCCGCTTCGGGCGGCCACCACAGGGCGGCGCTGGCGGCCAGCCAGGCCAGGGCGATCAGCGCACGCAGCAGTTTGTCGGTTCGGTCCATGTCGGAAACGCCTCAAGGAAACGCCGGGCCGCCCCAAGTTTCCTTGACCCCCTCGGGGGGCCTGACGCGAAGCGGCAGGTGTGGGGGCGCCATCCGGTGTTTCCGATTCTGGGCAGGCTCAAACGGGCAGAACGCTCAAAAAGAACCGCGCCAACCAGCCTATTCCCTGCGCTTCGGCCTGGGCGCCGCGGCCCCGGTTCTCGATGCGCACGTTGGCGATCTGCGCCGACGGCACGACGTTGCCGGGCTGGATCGCGCGTGGGTCGACCTGGCCGGAGAAGCGCAGCACGTCCACATGGTGGTTCACGCCGATCTGCTTCTCGCCGGCGATCAGCAGGTGGCCATTGGCGAGCACGCCGGTCACGGTCGCCGTGATCGTGCCGGAGAAGTTGTTGCTGTTCTCGGTGCTGCCCTTGCCGGCAAACGTGTTGCTGGCATTGCCGGCGGCCGACGCGCGGCCGAAGGAATTCGGCGCTATGCCCGGCAGCGCGCTGATGCCGGCACTGAGCTCGCCGGTCTTGTCGATCGAGCTGGTGCTCTTCTGGCTCGCGCTGACCTTCTCGACGATCTGCACGGTCAGCGTGTCGCCGACCAGCCGCGCACGGTGGTCTTCGAACAGCGGGCGGTATTGCGACGACTGGAAGATCGCGCCGTTGTTGACGGTCGGCGCGGGAATGGGCTCGGGCAGCGCCGCGGTCGGCTGGGCGACGTCGACTTCGGGCACGCGGTTGAGCGTGGTGCAGCCGGCGAGGGCGATGGCGATGGCGGCGAGCATCAGGATCAGGTGTTTCATCGAGGGTCTTCCTTGGCGCGTCACACCGGCGAAAGCCGGTGTCCACTCGTGGCGGTGGATCCCGGCTTTCGCCGGGATGACGGTCCTATGTCATCACAGCTGGCCCAACCGCTGCAGCATCTGGTCGGAGGTCTGGATCGCCTTCGAATTCAGCTCGTAGGCGCGCTGCGTCTGGATCATCGCGATCAGTTCCTCGACGACGTTGACGTTCGACGTCTCGACGAAACCCTGGCGCAGCGTGCCGAGGCCGTTTTCACCCGGCGTGCCGGTATTGGCGGTGCCGGACGCAGTCGTCTCACCGAACACGTTCTGGCCGCGCGGCTCGAGGCCGGCCGGGTTCACGAAGCTCGCGATCGTCAGCTGACCGACCGTCTGCGCCGTCGGCTGGCCCGACAGCGTGACGCTGACCGTGCCGTCCGAGCCGATGGTCACACTCTGCGCGCCGGCGGGGATCGTGATGCCCGGCTGCACCGGGTAGCCGTTGTTCGTGACGAGCTGGCCGGCCGCATCGACCTGGAACGAGCCGTCGCGGGTGTAGCCGGTGGTGCCGTCGGGCATCTGCACTTCGAAGAAGCCCTGGCCGAGCACGGCAACGTCGAGGTTGTTCGCGCTTTGCTGCAGGTTGCCCTGGCTGAAGGTGCGCGACGTGGCCACCGCGCGTGTGCCGAGGCCGACCTGCAGTCCGGTGGGCAGCGTGGTCTGCTCGCTGCTGTTGGCGCCGGCCTGGCGCAAGTTCTGATACATCAGGTCCTCGAACACCGCATGCGCCCGCTTGTAGCCGTTCGTCGACACGTTGGCGAGGTTGTTGGAGATGGTGTCCAGCTGGGTCTGCTGGGCCTCCATGCCGGTCTTCGAAATCCACAGCGAACGCATCATGGTCGGGGTCCTTCAGTTCAACTCATCGAGAGCAGTTGCGCAGCGGCTTGTTCGTCGCTCTCCGCCGTCTGCAGCATCTTCATTTGCGCCTCGAACTGGCGCGCCGCGGTGATCATCGCGACCATCGTTTCGACCGCGCTGACGTTCGAGCCTTCAAGCGCGCCGTCTTGCACCCGTGCACTCGCATCGGCGGGCAGATCGCCCTCCTCCGCGCGGAACAGCCCGTCGATGCCGCGTTGCAGCGGGCCCTCGGGCGTGACGAGCTTGAGCTTGCCTACAGCCGTGCTGCCGCCGGTCGTGCCCTTCGCGCTGACCGTGCCGTCGGCCGCGATGTGCACTTCGCTGTTCGGCGGCACCTGGATCGGTCCGCCGTCGCCGAGCACCGTGAGGCCGCCCATCGTCGCCAGCGTGCCGTCGGACGACACATCGAGCGCGCCGGCGCGGGTGTAGGCCTCGGTGCCATCCAGCCCCTGCACCGCGAGCCAGGCGTTGCCTTTCATGGCGACGTCGAGGTTGCGCCCGGTGGCCGTGACGTTGCCCGCCTCCGCGTTGTAGCCCGGCGTGCTTTCCAGCGCATAAACCCGCGTGCTCGCGCCGCTGCCTTGCACCGGCACCGCGCGAAACGCCGCGAGTTCGGCGCGAAAACCGACGGTGGACACGTTCGCCAGGTTGTGGGCCAGCGTGTCCTGCCGCTGCATCGTCGCTTTCGCGCCCGACATAGAGAGGTAGATCATGCGGTCCATGACACGGCTCCTGTATCAGGTCAGCGCAGGTTCACCAGCGTCTGCATCACCTGGTCCTGCGTCTTGATGGTTTGCGCGTTGGCCTGGTAGACGCGCTGGGCGGTGATCATGTTGACGAGCTCGGCCGTCATGTCGACGTTGGATTCCTCCAGCGCGCCGGACTGCAGCGCGCCGAGGTTGCCGTCGCCCGGCACGCCGACGATCGGGTCGCCGGTGGCGAAGGTCAGCGCCCAGACGTTGCCGCCCATCGGCTGCAGGCCCTGCGGGTTGCGGAACGTGGCGATCTCCACCTGGCCGGCCGGCTTCGACTGGCCGTTGGAGTAGCGCGCCGTGATCACGCCGTTGGATTCGAACTGGATGCCCACCAGCTGGCCGGCGGCATAGCCGTTCTGCGACAGGTCGGTCACGCCGAACGGCGAACCGTACTGCGTGGCGCCGGCGACGTTGAGCGCCACGCCGTTGATCGCCAAGGTCTCGGCGCCGGCCGCATTCGTCGAGGCGGGAATGTCGAGCGAAACCGCGCCGACCGGCGCGGTGGGCGTGCCGCCGTTGGACGGGAACTGGATGGTCGTCGAGGGCGCCGGGTTGCCGCTGCCGTCGGTCGCGAGCGGCGTGCCGTTGGCGGTGACGTAGACGTTCCAGGTATCGGTCGCCGACTTCTGGAAGTAGTAGGTCAGCGCGACGTCCTGTCCCTTTGCGTCGTAGACGGTCAGCGAGGTCGCATTGTTGTAGGTCGTCGGGTCGGCCATGTCCAGGGCCGGCCCGGTGGCGGGCAGCGTGACGCCCGAGCGCGCGTCGAGGTTCATCTCGAGGCGGATGCGGTCGGTGGCACTCGGCGTGATGCCGGCGGTGGGCATCTGCAGCGCAGACGCCTGGCCCGGAAGAATGGTTCCGGCGCCGTCGGCCGCGTAGCCCAGCAGGCGGTTGCCCTGGCTGTTGACGACGTAGCCGTCGCGGTCGATCTTGAACTGGCCGTTGCGGGTGTACATCGTCGGGTTGGCGCCGTCGCTGACCTGGAAGAAGCCGGCCCCGTTGATCGCGAGGTCCATCGGGTTCTGCGACGACGCGATGTTGCCTTGCGTGAACTGCTGCGACACGGCCTCCAGGCTCACGCCGATGCCGATCGCATTCGCGCCGGCGCCGTTCATCGCGCTCGCGTACATGTCGGAGAACTCCGCCCGCCCCGACTTCGCACCGTAGGTGTTGGAGTTGGCGATGTTGTTGCCGATGACCTCCAGCTGCTTGCTGGTGGCATTCAGACCGGAGAGACCTTGCTGGAAGCCCATGGGGTTGTCCTTGTTGGAGGGATCAGTTGAATGCCTTGACGCCGGTGTAGGGCAGCGTGCCCGAACGCATCAGCTCGAGCGTCAGCGTGTCGCCATTGGTGCTCACCGCGGCAACGGTGTCGCGCATCAGCAGGGTTGCCGGCAGTTCCGCGGCGCCGCTCTTGGCGCTCACGCGGAACGTGAGGTTGGTGTCGCTGCCGGCCTGGCTCGCGTCCCAGTCGAAGCTGTGGCGTCCGGCCGCCTGCGCGCCGAGGTTCAGTGTGTCGATGACGTGGCCACCGGCATTGAGCACCTCCACCTCCACCATGTCGGCGGCGGAGGTGAGCTCGAAGCCGCCCTGCCCGATCCCCTCGGCGATGTCGATCATGTTGCCTTCGACGATCACGTCGCGGCCCACCAGCGAGGCGCCCTGCAGCGCCTGCATCTGCATGAACTGACCGGACAGCGCCTGCACCGACTGGTTCAACGTCTCGATGCCGTTGACGGTGCTGATCTGCGCCATCTGGCTCGTGATCTGCGCGTTGTCCATCGGGTTCAGCGGATCCTGGTTCTGCATCTGTGCGACCAGCAGCGTGAGGAAGCGGTCGGCGCTGCCCGCGTCGTTGGCCGCCGCGAGCGGCGAGACCGGCGGCGCGGCGAGGTCGGAACTGACGGAGGCGATGGTCATTGGTTGTCCTGGTTCACGAACCCATCTGCAGCGTCTTCAGCAGAAGCGTCTTCGCGGTGTTCATCACTTCGACGTTGTTCTGGTACGAACGCGAGGCCGAAATCATGTTGACCATCTCTTCGACCGGGTTGACGTTGCTGTAGGTCACATAGCCGTCGACGTCGGCGCTCGGGTGCTTGGGGTCGTGCACGCGGCGCCCGGGCGTCTGGTCTTCGCCGACGTTGCTGACGCGCACGCCGGCCGCGCCGACCTCGCCCATCAGCTGCGTCTGGAACGTGACCTGGCGCGCCTTGTAGGCCTGGCCGTCGGGTCCGGCCACCGTATCGGCGTTGGCGAGGTTGGAGGCGACGACGTTGAGCCGCTGGCTTTGCGCACTGACCGCGCTGCCTGAGACGTTGAAGATCTGGAGCATCGACATGTCGGCTCTCCCTATTGACCGCGAATCGCGTCTAGCATGGTCCGCACGCTGCCGTTGATGAAGCGCAGCGTGGCCTCGTACTTCACCGAGTTGTCGGCGAAGTTGGCGCGCTCGCGGTCCATGTCGACGGTGTTGCGGTCGAGGTTGGTCTGGCTCGGCGTGGCATACAGGAGGTTCGGCTCGCCGCGAGTGCCCGGCGTGCCGGCGATGTGGCCGGCCGAGCTGGTGGCGAGCGTGCCGGCGGACGGCGCCGAGCCGGTGGCTTCTTTCAGCGCCTGCGCGAAGTTCATGTCGCGCGCCACGTAGCCCGGTGTGTCGGCGTTCGCGATGTTGCTCGCGATCAGCCGCTGTCGCTCCGAACGCAGGCCGAGCGCCTGGCCGTGGAAGTCGAGACTGTCGTTGAGTCGGGTGATCATGAATGCCTCCGCGGGGACGGGCCCACGAATTCGATGTGAAGGCATTGTGTTCAGCGACTTCCAGAACATAAGCGCGAATAAGCGCGGGATTGGCCGCCATTTCGGCGCCACGGTCTTGCCGCCGCGCTCCTAAAGTGACGGCATGAAAACCTCGGGGTTGCTCTTGCTGTTCGCGGTGCGGCTGCTGGCCGTCGGCCTTGCCGTGCTGATGTCGCCGCTCGCCCGCGCCACCGGGGAGGCGCCGGCGCTGGACGCCGCGCTTTCGAAGCAGGTGCGCGATCTCGCCATCGCCGCCACGCAGCACGCCGGCGACGGCGTGACCCGGGTCGACATCGAGGTCGGCCGGCTGAACCCGCGCCTGCGACTGGCGCCGTGCGCACGCGTGGAGCCCTACCTCCCGCGCGGCACCCGCCTGTGGGGCAAGACGCGCATCGGACTGCGCTGCACGCAAGGCAGCGCCTTGTGGAATGTCTATCTGCCTATCACCGTCAAGATCTACGGCCAGGCGCTGGTGGCGACCGCGCCGCTGGCGATCGGCAGCGTGGTCACCGAGGCCGACCTCGTTCAAGCCGAGGTCGATCTGGCCGAAGATGCTTCTGCGGCAGTCGCGAACCCCACGCTCGCTGTCGGCCGCACCGTCGCGCGCGCGCTCGATCCCGGCGACAGCTTTCGCGAGGCGCACCTGAAACCCCGCCTGTGGTTTGCCGCCGGCGACACGGTGAAGGTGGTGGCGGTGGGCAGCGG
>DATKCI010000003.1:0-31822 GCA_035513255.1 Piscinibacter sp.
AAGCGCGAGGGCCCGGCCAGGATCATCTGCTGGTCGCGCACCAGCTCCTCGTACCAGGTGCCGGCCGGCGGCAATGCGGCCAGTTCGTCGGCCGATACGCGCGAGCGCGTGGTGAACAGGTTGACGTAGCCCACCAGCGAAGCCTCGGCGACCACCTGGGGTGGATAGGCGATGGAGTCGGCCGGCGTGCGGAAGCTGGTCATGAAGATCCACAACAAGGGGATCAGCGAGATCACGGCATAGGTGATCACCACGCTGCCGGCGATCCACTTGGAGCGCGCACTGGGCTCCAGCGGGCTGTGAGGGATGGTTTTCATCGCTGTTTCACCTTGTCGAGAAAGCGCACCGCGACCAGCGACAGGCCGTAGATCGATACGAACATGATGATGGCCAGAGCCGAGGCGTAGCCGGTACGCCACTTCTCGAAGGCTTCGCGCTTCAAGTAGATGGACGCCAGCTCGGTCACCGTGCCGGGCCCGCCGCTGGTGAGCTGATCCACCAGGTCGAACATCTTGAAGTTCTCGATCACGCGGAACAGCAGCGCGAGGAGGATGAAGGGCATCACCATCGGCAGCGTGATGCGCCAGAACTTGGTCCAGGCCGAGGCGCGGTCGATCTCGGCGGCCTCGTAGAGATAGGGCGGGATCGAGCGCAGGCCCGCCAGCAGCAACAGCATCACGTAGGGTGTCCACATCCAGGTGTCCACCAGCACGATGGCCCAGGGCGAGAGCTGCGTGTCGCCGAGCATCGTGAAGACGCCGGGGCCGCCGAAGAAGTTGATGATGTAGTTGAAGATGCCGTATTGCGGCTCGAAGAAATACTTCCAGAAGGTGCCGACCACCGCCGGCGCGAGCATCATCGGCAGCAGGATCGCGGTGCTCCAGAAGCTGTGCGAGCGGAACCTGCGGTTGAGCAACAGCGCCAGCCCGAAGCCGAGCAGCAGTTGCAGCACGATCGACCAGACCAGGAAGTGCGCGGTCGCGCGCATGCTCTCCCAGATGGCTTCATTGTTGAGAACGTGCTGGTAGTTGTCGATACTCAGCCACTGCATGTCCGCGTTGGGCCGGTTGGCGCGGAAGTTGGTGAACGACAGGTAGATCGTCCACAGCAACGGAAATATGTTGAAGGCCAGCAGCAGCAGGATGGTCGGGCCCACGAAGAGCCAGGCCATGGCGCGGTCGGAAAGACCGTGCGAGGAAAACAATCGGGATTGCATGGTGGGCAATGCTACCGGCCCGGTCTGAACGTAACTCATGACAGCTTTCAGGCTTGGTTGAAGCGTGCCGGCTTGCGTCGGCACGCTTCACCGGGGTTCGTTACTTGATCTTCCCGTCTTCCTTGAAGATCTCGACCCAGTCCTTCTCCAGCGCGTCGAGCGCGCCCTTGGCCGTGCCCTTGTCGGCGACGACGTAGTCATGCACGCGGTTCTGCATGGCCAGCAGCAGCTGCGCGTACGACGGATCGGCCCAGAAGTCCTTGACCATCTTCATGGAGTCCTGGAACACCTGCGCGTAGGACGTGCTGGTGGCAAAACCCGGCTGGTTGAGGATGGAGTTCAGGCAGGTGAAGCCGCCGCCTTCCCACCACTTCTGCTGGACCGCCGGCTGCGCGAACCACTTCATGTACTCCAGCGCCATGTCCTGCTTGTCGGAGTACTTGACCACCGAGATGCCCTGGCCGCCGAGCTGGGCGTGATGCACGCTGCCCTTGGGGATGGCGAAGAAGCCGGTCTTCTCGCCGCCGACTTGCGGGTCCTTCGAGATGCCGGGGAAGAAGGCGATGAAGTTCATCTGCATCGCGACCTGGCCCGACTTGTAGGAGTCGAGGTTCTCGCCCATGTAGGCATTGGAGTGCCCCGGCGGCGTGACGGTCTTGTACAGCTCCTTGTAGAGCTCCAGGCCCTTGACGGCGCCGGCGCCGTTGATGAAGCCCTTCATGTCATACGGCTTCTTCGGGTTCTGGTAGTCCATGCCGTAGGCGTACATGGTGTTGGTCACGCCCATGGTGATGCCTTCGGAGCCGCGCTCCGTGTACAGCGCTGCGCCGTAGACCTTCTTGCCATCGATCGTGCGATTCTGGAAGAACTCACCCACTTGCTTGAACTCGTCCCAGGTCTTGGGCGGTGCCAGGTCGCGGCCGAACTTCTGCTTGAACTCAGCCTTCAGCTCGGGGCGGCCGAACCAGTCCTTGCGGTAGGTGAACGCCACGGCGTCGCCCATCGCCGGCAGCGCGTAGTAGTTCTTCGTGCCCTTGGGCCAGGTCGAATAGCCTTCGACGGTGGCCGGAGCGAAGTCGGCCATCTTGATGGCGTTCTTGTCGAAGAACTCATTGAGCTTGACGTAGTGGCCTTCGGTGGCGGCCGAGCCGATCCACTGGCTGTCGCCGATCAGCAGGTCGCACAGCTTGCCGCGGGAGTTCAGCTCGTTGAGCATGCGCTGCGCGAAGTTCGGCCAGGGCACGAACTCGTACTTCATCTGGATGCCGGTCTTGGCGGTGAAGTCTTTCGACAGCTCGACCAGCGCATTCGCCGGGTCCCAGGCCGCCCAGCACAGCGTCAACGTCTTTTGCTGCGCATGCGCGCCGCCACTCACCAGCGCGGCCGTCACGAACGCGCTCGCGGCGACGGCCAGCTTGGTCTTGTTGAAGCTCATCCTCGTCTCCTGTTCGAAAAAAGAATCGCGGCACTTGCCGCTGGATAGGCAGGGGCGCGGCACGCGGCCGGCCTCGACTTGGGGACCCCACCCGACTGACAAATGGGCAGTGACCTTGGGGCGAAGTGTAGGCACATCATTTAATAAATCACTCAATGAAAACCCTAAATCGATCAAAGACGGATTGCCCGGTGTGATGTTGTACCGCTGCGAAGGTGTGCGGCCCATCAGCCGCTGCCCCTTGGCCCCATGCAGCAATTCGGCGACACTGTGATCGATTTAGTTTCTGCCGGCTTCCAGCCGCCCCCATGTCCACTCCTCCGGTCACCATCACCCAGATTGCCGAGACCGCCGGCGTCAGCACCGCCACGGTGGACCGCGTGCTGAACAACCGCCCCGGCGTCAATCCGGCGACGGTGCGCAAGGTTCGCGAGGCCATGTCCAGCCTTGGCGGCGGCACGCCGATGCGCGGCCGCCCTCGCTCGACCTCCAACTACCGCTTCGCTTTCGTGCTGCCGGCCGCCCGCCTCGGTTTCTTCGACCTGGTCGACCGGGTCGTGGCGCAGACTGCAGGCGAGTTCCGCCACCAGCACATCACCGAGGTCACGCATCGGCTGCCGGCAGCCGATGCCAACGTCTTCGCCGCCGAGCTGGCCAAGCTGTCGGACCTGGACGGCGTGGCACTGCTGGCGCCGGATGTGCCGCCGGTCAAGCTGGCAATCAACGAGCTGGTGCGTGCCGGCGTGCACGTGGTGACGCTGTTCTCCGACGTGCCCGGGTCACTGCGCGAAACCGCGATCGGCGCCGACAACCGCGCCGCAGGCCGCACGGCAGGCTTGCTGCTGGGCCGCTCGATGCCGCGCGACGCGCCGGCCCTATGCGCGCTGGTGTCGCCGGCCACGCGCTTTGCCGCCGAGATCGACCGCCGCATCGGCTTTCAGCAGGTGCTGGAAGAACGCTTTCCGCAGGCGTTGACGCTGCGCCTGTTCGAGTTGCCCGAATCGGAGGACGAGGCCTACGACTACGCGCGGCGGGTGCTCGCCCCCGATGCGACCGGAGGCCGCCTGGACGCGCTGTACAACGTCGGCCCGTGCAGCTTCGGCGTCGCGCGCGCCCTGGCCGAACACGGGTATGGCCACGACCTGATGTTCGTCGCCCACGACCTGCTCGAAGTGCATCGCTCGATGCTGCTGTCGGGCGCGCTCAGCTACCTGCTCCACCAGGACGTGCAATACGCCGTGACGGCGGCGAGCAGGGTGCTGCGCGCCTTGTGCGACGGCGTTCGCGGCGCGCTCGCGATCAACAATCCGCGTGTCGAAATTCTCACGGCGGAAAATCTCGCGTGACACCGGCCCGCGCCGGGAACGACAATCCTCCAACGAAGGACGGTTTCACCTGATGAAGAAGTTCATCAATTCGGTTGATGACCTGGTGCAAGACAGTGCCGCAGGCCTCGTGATGGCGCACGAAGAACTGCTCGCGCTGAACGAATCGCCCTTGTTCATCTGCCGCCGCACGCCCAAGCAGTCGCGCGTGGCGCTGGTCTCGGGTGGCGGCTCCGGCCACGAGCCGCTGCACACGGGTTACGTCGGCTTCGGCATGCTTGATGCCGCTTGCCCGGGCCAGGTCTTCACCGCCCCCGTGCCCGACCAGATCGTCGCCGCGGCGCAGCGAGTCGAGGCCGGCCAGGGCGTCTTGATGATCGTGAAGAACTACGGCGGCGACTGCGCAAGCTTTCAGGTCGCTGCCGACATGCTGGAAATGGAGTGCGCCACCGTGCTGGTGAACGACGACGTGGCGGTCGAGCACTCCACCCACACGACCGGGCGGCGCGGTGTGGCGGGCACGCTGATCGTCGAGAAGATGATCGGAGCGGCAGCCGAAGCAGGCGCGGACCTCTATGAATGCAAGGCGCTCGGCGGGCGCGTCAACGCCAATACCGCTTCGATGGGCGTGGCGCTCACGAGCTGCACGGTGCCCGAGGCCGATGCGGCCACGTTCGAGATCGACCCGACCGAGATGGAGGTCGGCGTGGGCATCCACGGCGAACCGGGCCGTTATCGGCGGCCGCTGATGCCGGCGGACGACATCGTCGCGCTGCTGATCGAGCCGATCCTCAAGGACCTCGGCCTCGCCGCAGGCCGCTCGGTGCTGCTGCACGTGAACGGCTTCGGCGGCACGCCGCTGATCGAGCTGCACCTGCTCAACAGAATCGCGACGCAGCGCTTGCGTGCCGAGGGGCTGCAGGTCAGCCGCTGGCTCGTCGGCAACCACACGACATCCCTCGAGATGGCCGGCGCGTCGATCACGCTGACGGCGCTGGACGACGAGCTCACCTCACTGTGGGATGCACCGGTGACGACCCCGTCCCTGCGCTGGTAGCGGCTGCGGGGACATTCGCTTCGAGGCGGAACCGAGCGATCGAGTCGACCAGCGCGGCGGCCTGCGACTTCAAACTCTCCGCCGCCGCCGCCGACTGCTCGACCAGCGCGGCGTTCTGCTGCGTCATGCGGTCCAGCGTCGCGACCGACTGGTTGATGTGACCGATGCCGTCGGACTGATCGCGGGTGCTGGCGGTGATGGTCCCGAGCGTGTCGTTCACGCGCCGCACGCCGGCCAGGATCTCCTGCACACGCTCGCTCGCCGCATTGGCCAGCTGCGAGCCGCCCTCCACTTCTGCGACGCTGCCGGCGATCAGGTCCTTGATCTCCTTCGCCGCCGCCGCGGAGCGCTGCGCCAGGCTGCGCACTTCGGCGGCCACCACCGCGAAGCCGCGGCCGCTGTCACCGGCACGCGCCGCCTCCACCGCGGCATTCAGCGCCAGGATGTTGGTCTGGAATGCGATCGCGTCGATCGCGCCGGTGATTTCGGCGATCCGCCTGCTGCTCGCGCAGATGCTGCCCATCTTGTGCACCACATCGCGCATGGCTGCGCCGCCGCGCTCCGCCGCTTCGGAAGCGCTGCAGGCCAGGCCGTCGGCCGTGTGGGTCGCGTCCGCCGTCTGGCGCACGTTGCCGTGCACCTGTTCCATCGCCGAGGTGGCCTGCTGCAAACGGGCCGCGGTTTCCTCGGTGCGCCGGCTCAAGTCCTGGTTGCCGCTGGCGATCTCCGACGAAGCGAGCGAGATCGCGTCGGCCGATGAGCGCACCGCGCCCAGCATCTCCACGAGGCGCAGCCGCATGCGTTCGACGCCGCGCATCAGGCCCCCGATCTCATCGCTGCGTGCGCTGTGCACCGGCAGCGTGAGGTCGCCGTCGGCAACGCGCTCCAGCGACTGCGTCAGCACCTGCAGCGGCCGGCCGACCCAGCGCCGGATCAACAGATGCTGGCCGGCGCACAGGGCCAGTGCTGCCAGGCCGAACAGCGCGAGAAACGGCGCCAGCGTGCGCCATTGGGTCTGCATCGCCTCGTTGCCGGAGACCTCGCCCACGACCATCCAGCCCGTTCCTGCACTCGGTCGGGCGACGGCAAAACGGTCCGTGGCCCCCGGCCGCAGCACGGGCCGAAAGTCAGCCACCTCGGTGCCCGGTGCACTCGAGCGCAGGGCGGACAGCAGATCCGGCCCGGCGCCGACCACTTCGGTCAGCGTGCGTCCGCGCAGCGCCGAAGGAAGCATCAGCACCGCCTGCTTCGCGTCGCCGCCGTGCGGGTCGAGCACGTAGATGCCGCCGCTGTCGAAGAACCGCGCGCCCGCGACCATCTGCTCCAGCGAGCGGTCGAACTCCGTCAGGTCGAAGGCGACGAACAGCGCGCCGACCACCTGGTCCTGCAGGTCGCGTACCGGCTGCAGCCGCGTGATGAAGGGCCGGCCGTACAACGTCGCCCGCGCCAGATGAGGCTGGCCGCGCAGCAGCGCGGAGTACGCCGGATGCGAGGCGTCCACCCGCATGCCGACCGCACGCTCGCCCTTTTCGTTTTTCAGCGACGTGCTCACGGCCACGAAGCTGTCGCCGCGCTTCATCAGCACCGCCGCCGCGCCGCCGGTGAACTCGGTGAACTTGTCGCAGGGGTTGTGGTAGTCGTTGAGGGCAATGCCCAGCTGAAGAATGCGTCCGTTCGCCTCATCGAGGGCGAAGGTCTTCCCGAACTGGTCGCCGAACACCTTGAAGAAGCGCTCGACGAGCATCTTGGCCGTCTGATCGTAGGCATCGACCGCCTGCGCGACGGCTTCGACCTTCGCGTCGACCCACGACACGGTGCGCTCCTGCGCACGTTTGCTGAGCATCACCGTCATGACGGCGCAGATGCCGGCGAGAACGGCAAGCAGGAACGCGCCGCCAATCAGCGTGATTCGGCGCGCGACGCTCGCACGATCAGGGTTAATACCAACATGACTCGACTGCATCGGGCTCTCCTGTTGCGCGGCAACGACTGAACGGACCCCATGTCCCACCGCCACGCCCCTCGGTATCGACTTGATGTCAATTTTCTTGAGTTGATTGTTTTAGATTGATTTACTATCTGCACGTCGCCGTAACACATTGACGCAAAGAGTGTAAATCTGTCATTGACTGCGGCGATTGCATAGGTAATTCAATCAATCGGAGACTCTTTTGATGAAAACATACGTGGTGATGGGGGTGGCAGCCCTGGCTTGCTCGACGAGCGCCTGGGCCCAGTCGTCGGTGACGGTCTTTGGCTTCATCGAAGCCCAGGTGGGTCGGCAGACGCAGCAGGCGCCGGGCACGAAGCTGTTCGACATGGGAGGCAGCCGCCTGGGCTTCAAAGGCGACGAGGACCTCGGCGGCGGCATGAAAGCCTCGTTCTATCTCGAACACCGGCTCAACCCGGACGATGGCACCGTGGGCGGTGGCGACACGTTCTGGAAAGGCGGTTCGTGGGTGGGCCTGAGCAGCGACACGATGGGTTCGGTGAAGGTCGGCCGCTGGTGGTCGCAGTCCTTCCTGAAGTCGCAGTACGCAGCCGACCCGTTCGGCATGGGCACCTTGGGCGAAGGCACCTACGGATCCGTCGGCTGCGGCCCGGCCTTCCGCGGCGGCTGCCTTGGCGCCTTCTGGCTCAACAACGCGGTGAGCTATGAGAACTCGATCGGCGGCTTCGGCTTCGGCGCTCAGGTGTCCGTCGAGAGCCCGGTCGCCGGCGGCGAGCGCCCTGCCAACGTCGGCGTCAGCTACGCGGACGGCCCGTTGTATGTCGGCGCCGGCTACGAGGTCTCGAACGACGGCAGCGAGGAGCAGAACTGGGCCTCGGTGGCCGCGAACTACGACTTCGGCGCCGTCAAGCTTTACGGCGGCTACGGATCCGGGCGGGACGCCGCCGAAGTGAGCCGCAAGAACGTGCTCGTCGGCTTCAGCGCACCGGTCGGTTCCGGCGCGGTCATCGCGTCGTACAACCTGCAGGATCAAGACGGCGTGCGTGTACAACAGCTCGCTTCACTGGGCTACAAGCACTTCCTCTCCAAGCGCACCAACGTCTTCGCCGTCGTCGCCAACGACAGCAAGGCGCCCGCGGGCACCAACAAGACCGGCTACGCGCTGGGCCTCTTCCACAGCTTCTGAGCTCGGACGTGACGCCGGCGAAGAGAGCGTGCGGCGTCATTCCAATGCAGGTTCCTAGAGGGGGCTGCGTTGGGGTTCGGGTGCTGCGTGCGAAGGCGCGCAGCACCTCTTTTTTTCAGCGCGGCCGGCCCCGTCGCTACCAACTCCCCGGGTCCACCCGGTAGAACCCGGCCAGCTCGCCATACAGCGCCGGATGCTCCGCAGCCAGGCGCTGCGGCTGCTCGAAGAACACCTCGCTCGCCACCGCGAAAAACTCGGCCGGATCGGTGGCGCCGTAGTCGCTCAGCAGCGTCGGTTGCCCGGCCAGCGTTCTCTGCACCAGCGCCTCGTACTCCCCGCCAAGCACCTGCGACCAGCGCGCGTAGCGCTCGCGCCGCCCCAGCCGCGGCGCGCCGTTGGCGTGGCCCGTTTCCTGGTCGAGCTGATGCGCGAACTCATGGATCACCACGTTGCGCCCATCGTCGACGACGCAGGCGCCAGCCAGCGTGTCGTCCCACGACAGGATGACTTGCCCTTGCGACCAGGACTCGCCCGACAGCGCATGGCGCCGCTCCTGCGTCACGCCGAAACCGTCGGCCTGCACGCGGTCGACGACGAAGGCCTCGGGGTAGACGAGGACCTGGCGCAGCCCCGGGAAATAGCCGGTGCGGCGATTGAGGATCAGCAGGCAGGCCTGCGCTGCGATCGTGACGCGCATCTCGTCGGTGACGACGACGCCTCGGCAGCCGATGAACGGCTTTTCGGCGAGGAAGACCAGCATGTGCTTCTTCAGCTGAAGCTGCAGGTCCGCGGGCAGTCTGCGGAAATGCGGCACCCGCCGCGCGATGATGCGGCGCCATGCGGCCGGGAACGGCCTGGCACGCAGGCGATCGCGCCGCCGCTCGACGAGCCAGGGCTCGCCCGCGATCCATGCGAGCAGCAGCAGGGTGAGGCCGGCGATGATGAGGAGTGACAAGGGCGTCGCGTCCCGGCGCGTGGCCTGGGGGCGAGTCCATAGCTTGGTGCCGGACGGCGCGTTTTCAATCGCCGGTCATCGAATGCCCCTGCTGCGATGTTCTCAGCCCTTGCTCGCGGTGATCAGCAATGCCGGCATCGTGAACGCGACGGTCCCGCCGGCTTCGGCGAACGGCAGCAGCTCGCGCTGCGCCGCCGCGAGCAGCCGCTCGAACTGCGCGTCGTCGAGCAGGCCGCCGAGGGTCCACACGCAGGCGCGCTCGGTCGACACCAGGTCGTCGATGGACGCGAATCGAACCGTGCCTTCGCGCCGCCCGACCTTCGCGTCGACGATGCCGGCTTGGTCACACAGCGTGAGCAGCGTGGCCTCGTCGCCGAGTACGAACGGCGCGCGAAACGCGTCGGCGACCGGCGGGCCGAACAAACGCTGCAGCAGCCCGGCGAGCGCCGCATAGCCGGGCGAGCGGTCTAGCGCGTCGCACACCGCGACGGCCAGATGGCCGCCCGGCCGCAGCACCCGCCACATCTCGCGCAGCGCCGCTTCCCGGTCGTCGAAGAACATCAGCCCGAACTGGCTGATCACAGCGTCGAAGCGCTCGGCCGCGAACGGCAGCGACTCGGCGCGGCCGTCGCGCCATTCGATGTCTGCTGTCTTGCGCCGCGCAACCGTCAGCATCTCGGGATTGGCGTCGAGCCCGATCACCGCGCCGCCCGGCGCGACACGTTCGGCCGCCGCGACGGTCAACGCCCCGGTGCCGCAAGCCACGTCGAGCACGCGCTGCCCCGACGAGACCTGCGCCGCGTCGCAAAGGACCGGCCCCCATTGGCGGAAGAGCGCCGGTACGAATTGTTCGTCGTAGACCTCGGCGGGTGAACGTGTTGTCTGTTCGGCGAGAGGAGTAAGGGTCTGGGTCATCACACACCTCCGTTGTCACTATCGGGAGGCGTAGCATCGGCGGCGCGATGAACAAGGTCCATGACCGATCGTCCGAGTTGCCCGCTCCGTCGTCCGTCGGCGACGTGCTGTCGGACGTGCTGAGCTCGGTGCGGCTCACCGGCTCGATGCTGTTTCTCGTTGACGCTCATCCGCCCTGGATGTCATGGGCGCCCGAGGCCGAGGCGTTCCGTCGCGTCGTGCTGCCGCAGGCGCAGCACATGGTCTCGTACCACATCGTCACGCGCGGCCGATGCTGGGCCGGCCTGCGCGGCGCAGCGCCCGAGCGCTTCGAAGCGGGCGATGTGCTGGTGATCCCGCACGGCGCTGCGTACTTTCTCGCGGACTCGCCGGAAGCGACGCCCGCATACGGCGCCGAGGAGGCCGTCACGTTCTTCCGTCAGATGGCCGCCGGCGAGCTGCCGTCCGTGGTGGCCGAAGGCGGCCGCGGTGGGGAGCAGACGCAGTTCATCTGCGGCTTTCTCGGCTGCGACACGCGGCCCTTCAATCCGGTGCTGGCGGCGCTTGCGCCGCTGATTCACCTGCGCGCGGCCAGCTCGGCGGCCGACAGAATGCGCCCGCTGATCGAGTTCGCACTGTGCGAGCTGCGCGGGCCTTCATCCGGCGGCAGGAGCGTGCTGTTGCGTCTGGCTGAGCTGATGTTCATCGAGGTCGTGCGCCGGCACCTCGAAACCGTGTCGACGGGGCAAGCGGGCTGGCTCGCCGGCCTGCACGACCCGCTGGTGGCACGCACGCTGTCGCTGCTGCACGGCGCACCCGCCCGTCGCTGGACGCTGGATACGCTCGCAGCACAGACCGGAACCTCGCGGTCCGTGCTGGCCGAGCGTTTCACGCAGTTCGTCGGCCAGCCGCCGATGCATTACCTCACGCAGTGGCGCATGCAACTCGCGGCACGCATGCTCGGCGATCCCGGGGTGAAGGTGGCGACGGTCGCGGCGGCGCTCGGGTATGAGTCCGAGGCGGCGTTCAGCCGGGCGTTCAAGCGAAGTGCGGGGATGGCGCCGGCGGGGTGGCGTCGGCGAGGGGAAATGGAGGTCGGGGGCGTGACTATCCCAACAGCCGAGCCAAGGCATCCGCCTGTTGCGCGAACTTCTTCGGATTGACCCTTTTCAGCTGGCTCAGGTTGTGCAGCTTCCAGCGTATGCCCGGAAGTTCGTGTGCATGCGGCACCGCGAGCAGCGACCAGTCGGGTTCGTTGGCAACCAGCGTGAGCAGAAAACCGCGCTCCTGCTCATCGAGCGAGCCTTGCAGCTCCCGCAACATTCGTTCGCGCGCGACCAGCAGATCGTCCAACGCGACGGCGTCCGCCGTCATGCCCTTGAACGTGCGCTCGTACTCCTGTGCAATGTCTCGCCGAGCAGGGAACAGAACCTCATGGACGGGTCGGTTGTGGCTGGCGAGATAGACAACGAAGGCACGCCTGATGTCGGGCGTGATGCCCTCATGGGCGAAGAGTTGCATCACGTCGAACAGGTCGCGAGGATGTTGTCGGTCCATCGCTGCGACCAGCTTGCCGCCATAGACATCCTCGAGGGATGCCACCGGAATCTCCAGATCGGCCAGCAGCACATCGCGCGCTCGCGAGACCAGCGCAGCCTGCCGAACCGGATGGACGGTGCCGCGCATCACGAAGTTGACTTCGATCTTCACTTCGATCGGCCCGCGGCGCACCAGCAGCTTCGTTTCTGTCGCGTCGGCAGTCGCCTGCATGCGGGACTGGAAGCCGCGCGCGCCGAGACGCTCCGCCGATGCGCGCAGCGCCGCGCGAATGCGGGCAAGCGCCTGGTCGCGCGGCAAACCATGATCCGGAAAGACCAGGTCAAGATCGACAGAGAGTCGCGGCATATCGCGAATGAACAAATTGATCGCCGTGCCGCCCTTCAGCGCAAACACGCCGTCCGCGAACACGAGCGGCGCGACCTGTGTCAGCAGGCGGGCCGTGTCGACGTAGGTCGGGTTCATGGTTTCAACACCAACAACCCATGGGCGGACCGTGAGACCCAGGGGCGACCACTGCCGGTGGGCAATTGCGCGGCGTCCAACTTGGCTGCCCAAGGCAGGGACAGCTCGCGACCGAGTTGGAGGCACAACCGAACCGTCTTGACGCTCGTGCAGCGCTGCAGCAGTTCGCGCAGCACGGCAGCGCGCAGGCTGTAGGTGCTCTCCGAGAGTTCTCGCGCTTCCTGCAGCGGCTGACGAACGCCCACCTCGCTCAGCACTTCGAGCAATGCCCGTTCCGGCGAGGACACGGCGGGCGCGCCGCCGCGCTGCTCGAAGGGCGCGACATGGAGCAGGCGAGCGGGCCGCTCATCGAACAAGCGCTTGCGGTGGTACTCCGCCGGGAATCGCTGGATGAACCAGTCGGGCAAACGACCCGCAGCCCACCCATACAGGTGCAGGACCGGTTGCTGACTCACGTATTGGCGCACGCCGTACCAGTCGAGCGCCGACTTGCCGCCGACGTGTAAACCCTCGATCCGGCGCTGCAGCAGGACGAGGCTCGGATGTAGGGCCAAGAGGTCGCTCGGGCGGCTGAAGACCCCTCGTGACAAGCGCATGAGCCAACCGGCGCGGACGTAGTGCACGGCAAGGTCGGCCGAGATGCCGAGCGCGGCCAAGTCCTCGGACGTCAATGGGGCGCCTGGCGGTGCTGCAGCGTAGAGAGAATTTAGTTTGCTTCGCTTTATCGTAGCCATACTACGATTTTGCCACTAGTTTCAAGCGAGTACCAGTTTCGACTGGAACCGTTTGTCGTAGTGTGGCTACGATACTTTAGCCATTTTCAAACGACCTGGCCGCTGCGCCTCGCGCCGGTCGCGAACCGTCTGTCTCGAGTTCCATGAGGTCCGCCCCGGCGATGGCGGCCACCATCGCACGACGGCGATCGGGCGTGTGGCCGCAGACCTGAAGTTGCAACCCGCGCAGCAAAGCGTGCTGGTTCGCTTGCACGATGTTCGCAACCGCGTCACGTACCAAAAGCCGATACCTCCCATCACTCGGGCGATGCCGATGCGATGCAGAGCATCCTCGATGCGATGCCGCCTGCTGCGAAGGCGCTCTGCGAGACAGGTGGAACGGAGGTTGATGCACGACTGGCGGCGGTGCCGGTTGAGCCTCATCGCCGCGCCAGCGCGTCCAGGCAACTCTGGTCGGGCCCAAGCGGCCTGTCACGCGCTGCACTGACGCGCATGGCCGGCTGGTCGTAGGGCGCGTATCCCATCCAGAACCGTTGCATCAACTCCCGGATCGGGGCATCGATCGGCTCGAACGGCGCGGCCTGGGGCAAGTCGAAACCGCTCAGCGAGATCGGAGTCAACGGCGCAAACGATGACTGCTTGGGTGCGGAGCATGCCGTGACGATGCAGATGCACGCGGTCAATCCGACAACGATGAGGCGATTCATGGGCACCATGGCTCCCTGCGGCAACGCGGACGCGGAGCATAGCGGTTCAATTGGCGATCCGGTCCGGCGCCTTCTCCGCCAGGAAGGCCTGCAGGATGGAGACGCTGTAGTCAGGCCGGTCGTTGAACATGAAGTGTCCCGCCGAGGGAACAACCTCCAGCTTCGCACTCATGAAATGCTCCATGTGCTTCGCCTGATGGGCGGCGCCGACGACCTTGTTGCATTCCCCGACGAGGAAGAGCGTGTCGCCACGGAACCGGTCCACGCCTTTGCGGAAATCCAGTGTCGCGGCCCACTCGGGATCGTTGCTGATTCTGCCCAGGGTCGCCTTGAAGTTGGGGCTGCCGAATCGCCATGCCTCGAGAGGCGGCAACTTGCCGTCGCACAACTCGCCTGCGCCCTGCATCAGCGGCATCACTTGCAGGAGAAAGAAATCGTCTCTCGCATAGTCGTCACCATTGGTTCGCACGAACCATTGGCTGATCCAGGCTTTGGCGAAGCCCCACAGGACCGCCATTCCGGGCCAGCCGCTCGACCCGAGAACAGTCATCGTCGAAGCGTCCAGGAACGCCGGCTCGGCAAGCACCATCTTTCCAACCTTGTCCGGGTGGGCTCCAGCGTAGGCGGAAGCCAGCATGGCGCCCCACGAGTGGCCGACAAGATGCACCGGACGGCCCCTGCCGAAAGCCGTGACGAAGGCATCGAGGTCGTCGAGGAAGACCTGCAGCGTGATTTCCTCCGCCGGCACCCTGGGAGACAGCCCGGTCCCGCGCTGGTCATAGAAGACGACGAGATGGTCGCTGGCCAGTGCCTTCAACGCATACAGGTAGCGATAGTCGGCGCCGGGTCCGCCATGGAGGACGATAACAACCGGGTGATCGGGATCGCCAAAGGTCTCCGCGTGAAACGGGTACCCGTTCAGCTCGACGATCGGCAATGAGCGATCGCGTTCGACCGTGTCGGGGACGGTGAAGCCCGTGGTGAAGATCCATGCCGAGATGGCGAGGAACGCTGTTGCAAGAGACCGCACGTGCTCGGACATGATTTCAAGACTTTCGCCCCGTTGAGTGCCGGCATGATTGCGTCCTCGACCGAAGCCGGCAATATCATCTGATAACAATGGACGACGCAGACCGCAATGCCGTGCTGAGCCTGGCCGAATCGATCGCTGCCATCGATCGCGACGCATTCGAACACCTCCTGGCTGCAATGCGACTTGGCAGCCACGAACCCGGGAGTCTCGTGATCTCGGCAGGCCAGCGCGACCCGGGCGAGTATTTCGTTCTGAGCGGCATCGTGAAGACCTTCGTCGGCGACGCCGACGGTCGCGAAGTCACGCTTGCCTTTCATGTCGGACCGTGCGCACTCACGCCGTCGATCGCTCGCGTGGCAGACGAATGTTCGAGGGTCAGTTGCGTCGCCATGACCCAGACCCGTGTCGCGGGGTTCCCCGCCTCCACGCTCGTCGAATGCATGCTCAGGAACCCGAGCATCCAACGATGGGGCGATACGGTCCTCAGGGCCGATCTCGTACGCCGAGCGGATCGAGAGTGGGCGTTGGCAGCGTTGCCGACGGTCGAACGGCTGCTTCGGTTTCGTCGCGACCATCCCGGTCTCGAGGACCTCATCGCGCACCATCACATCGCGAGCTACCTGGGTATCACGCCGGTGACGCTGAGTCGCGCTCGAGCGCAGCTGCGCGAGCGTGCCTGAATGCGGCGGCCCTCAGCGCCGCACCCGCCCACCCTCGCCGATCACCATCAGATCGACGAACGTCGACCCCCCATGATCCGTCGGCGAGTAACTGACCCGAAACCCGCCAAGGTCGAACTGCCGCAGCCCCTCCAGCGTGTCGACGAACCGCTCGCGGCTCAGCTCGGGCCCTGCCTTCCTCAGCGCCTCGATCACCAGCTTGATCGTCACGTAGCCCTCGATGCCGCTGTACGAGAAGTCCACGCTCGCATCGCCTTGTGCGATGAGGCGCTGGTACTCGTGCACAACCGTCGCCGTGTCGTTCCATGGGTACGGCATCACCTGCGACACGCCGATGCCGCGGGCGCCCTCGCCCATCTGCGCGATCATCTGGTCGGTTCCCACCGTGGACACCGCCATGTAGCGCGGGCGCAAGCCGGTGTGGCGCATGCGGGTCATGAACTCGCTCGCCTGTTTGTACAACGCAACCATCACGATCGCCTGCGGCTCGGCGCGGGCGATGGTCTCCACGGCGGCCGTGAGGTCCATCGCGTTGCGCTCGATGGAAGCGGTGGCGGCAGGTGCTAGGGATCCCGCCTGTCGTGTTGACGTGGGCAATGGCCGAGCTGATCGCTTCCTTCATCTACAGGCCGTAGGCGCCGTTGGGGCGTGGAACGGAGCGGACATGCCGAGCGTGATGATCGTGTCGGTGATGCCGGTTTCGGCTTGGGGGGTCAGCGGGAGGGTGGCGAGGATGAGGGCGGCGGTTGTGGTGCGGTGGCGTCGGAGGGATTGGGGAGTGGGTGCAGGGGCTTCGACAGGCTCAGCCCGAACGGCGTTGGGTGGCATGCGGGGGATTGCATGCCACTGCCAAACGGAGGCTTCGACAGGCTCAGCCCGAACGGGGTGCGGTGCGGCGCAGTGGAATGCGGAGCGCTGGAGTGCGGCGCGAAGGTGCAAGAAGAATCCGCGCATCACTACTCGAGCAGCGCCGACACGAGCATGTCGGAGACACGTTGCATGCGCTCGGTGTTGCGCAGTTCGCAGGTGACCAGGCCGGCCGTCAGGAACACGCAGGTGAGATCCCGCTCGGGGTCCACCCAGAACATCGTCGAGCCCGCGCCCATGCCACCGAAGGTGCGCGGGCTGGTCAGCGTGCCGAGGAAGCTGGGGGCGACAACGTCCCCGCGCAGGTAGAAGCCCAGGCCCAGGAAGGCCGGGAACGGCTTCCAGCCGCGCACGCCGGAGGCGAAGGACCAGGTGTCGTTGGGCATGCGGCCGGTGTGGTTGCGCGTGGCCAGGTCCACCATCGCGGGCGACAGGATGCGCACACCATCGAGCGCGCCGCCGGCGCGCAGCATCTCGGCGAAGCGACTCAAATCGGGCGCGCTCAGCACGCAGCCGAGCGACGGGATCTCGGCCTCCGGGCCGATCATCGCGCCGAACATCTCGTACTCCTCGGCGAACGACAGGCCGGGCAGCCGGTCGCGTGCCACCACGGGGCACAGGCGCGAGGCCAGGTCCGGGCGCGCGCCGAGCGCGCTGTCCTTCATGCCCAGCGGCGCGAACAGGTCCTGCGCCAGGATGTCGCGGTAGGCGCGCTTGCCGCCGTCCACGCGGCGCAGCACCTCGGCCAGGATGGCCGTGCCGATGATGCCGGAGTAGTACACACGCTCGCCGGGCACGCTCTCGACGGCGCTCATGCAGGCGGCGGCCACGACGGCCTCCAGGTTGCCGAGCTGCATCGGGTCCATCTGCGGCAGCTTCAGCGTGAGGCCTGCCGTGTGCGTGAGCACGTGGAACAGCGTGATGTTCTCCTTGCCGCGGTTCGCGAACTCGGGGATCACGTCGGCCACGCGCTGCGTCAGCGCGAGCTCGCCGCGTTCTATGCGCTGAAGCACCAGCGTGTGGGTGAGCTGCTTGGCGACGGAGAAGGAGGCGAACACGTCGTCCTTCTTCATGCGGCGTTCGCTGTCGCGGTGGGCGTAGCCGAAGGCTTCGGTCAGCACCGGCTGGCCACCGCGTGTGACGGCCAGCACGGCGCCGTCGTAGCGCTGGGCGTCGATGTCGCGCTGCAGGGTCTGGCCAAGGCGGCCCAGGCGGTCGGCGTCGAAGCCGAGAGATGCGGCGTGATCGAGGTTCATGCGAAGGCCTCCTTGCGGGACGGGTTCGGTTGCGGTTGCGGCCGCACGATCAATGCGGCCAGCGCGGGGATCATCACGATCGCGCCGACCATGTTCCACAGGAACATGAAGGCGAGCAGCAGGCCCATGTCGGCGTGGAACTTGATCGCCGAGAAGACCCAGGTCGACACGCCCAGCGCCAGCGTCACGCCGGTCAGCGCCACCGCCACGCCGGTGGAGGTGAGCGTGTGGAAGTACGCGTCCTTCAGCGACAGGCCCTGCCGCAGAAAGTGCTCGAGCCTGTTGTAGATGTAGATCCCGTAGTCCACGCCGATGCCCACGCCGAGCGCGATCACAGGCAGCGTGCCGACCTTCACGCCCAGGCCCAGCAGCGTCATCAGCGCCTCGCACAGCACCGAGGTGATGTAGAGCGGAATCATGATGCACAGCGCGATGCGCCACGACTTGAACTCCCACCACACGAGCAATGAAACGATGCCGTACACCAGCAGCAGCATCAGCCGCTCGGACTGCTTGACGACGATGTTGGTGGCCGCCTCCACGCCCGAGTTGCCGGCCGCGAGCACGAAGGTCGCGTGCTCGTCGTTGTGGCGCGCCGCGAAGGCCTCGGCGGCGGCCACCACGCCAGCCAGCGTGTCGGCCTTGTGGTCCTTCAGGAACAGCAGCACCGGCAGCATCGAGCAGTCGGTGTTGTGCAGCACGCCGGGCAGCGCCTTGTAGACGGAGTTCGAGATGTAGCGGTCGCGCGTGATCGCATACCACTTGAGGTCGCCGCTGTAGGTCGCGGCGATCATCGCCTTCATGCCGGTGAACAGCGACAGCGTCGATTCGACGCCGGGCACGTTCTCCATCTCCCACTGGAAGCGGTCGACGACCGCGGCCACCGGGTAGGCGCCGCATTCGCCGACCGGCGTGGTGACCATCACGACGAACACGTCGGCGCTCGTCGCGTAGTGCGTGGTCATGTAGGCCACGTCCTGGTTGTAGCGCGACTCGCGGCGCAGCTCCGGCGCACCGGGGTCCAGGTCGCCGATCTTCAGGTCGCGGGCGATGACGAGTCCCGCGGCGAGCAGCGCGCAGGCCGCGAGCACCGCCACCTTCGCCCGGCCCGGCTCGGCAAAGCGCGACAGCGCATGGGCCGCGCGATGCCGGCTGTGCGCCTTGCGTTCCTGGTGGCGCAGGCAGGCCTGCGACACGCCGGCGTAGGACATCAGGACCGGCAGCAGGAACATCTTCGTGAAGATGATCACCGCCACGCCCACGCTCGCGCTGATCGCGAGCTCCTGGATCGCGCCGATGCGGATCACGAGCAGCGTGGAGAAGCCCACCGCGTCGCACAGCAGCGCGATCGAGCCGGCGACGAACAGCGCGCGGAAGGTGACCTTGGCCGCGTCGAGATTCGACAGCCCGCGCCAGCGCTCGGTGGCCATCGTGTTGATGTTCTGCACCGCGTGGCTCACGCCGATCGCGAACGTGAGGAAGGGCACGAGGATCGCGTACGGGTCGAGCCCGAAGCCGAGCAGCTGCACGATGCCGAGCTGCCACACCACGGCGAGGCTGCAGCACAGCAGCGTCACGAGCGTGCTGCGCCAGCAGCGCGAGTACGCGTAGAGCAGCGCCGCGGTCATCAGGAAGGTGATGCCGAAGAACATCGCGATGCTGCCGGCACCGGCGATCAGGTCGCCGACGATCTTGGCGCCGCCGGTGATGTGCACCTTGATCCGGTCGCCTTCGTACTTGGTTCTGACGAGCTCTTCGAGCTGCTGCGAGAGCTGACCGTAGTCGAGCTTCTCGCCGGTGTCGGGGTCGCGCTCGAACAGCGGGGCGAGCACGACGGCCGACTTGAAGTCGTTGGCGACCATGCTGCCGACGGCGCCGGAACGCATCACGTTGGTCCGCACCTGTTCGAGCGAGGCGGTGCTGCCGTCGAAGTCCTTCGGGATCACGGGGCCGCTCTGGAAGCCCTCTTCGGTGACCTCCACCCAGTCCATGTTGGGCGTCCACAGCGACTTGAGGTTGCCGCGGTCGATGCCACGGATGTAGAAGACCTCGTCGGTGATCTTCTTCAGTGTCTCGAGATAGTGCTTCGTGTAGATGTCGCCGTCGGTGGTCTCGACGGCGATGCGCACCACGTTGCCCAGGGGGCGCAGTTCGTTCTCGTACTTGAGGTAGTTGGCGATGTACGGGTGGAAGGTCGGCACCATCTTCGCCAGGCTGGCATCCGGGCGCAGCTGGGCGGCCTGCCAGCCGAGGGCGATGGAGACGAGCGCGAAGATCGCCAGCACGGCGATGCGGTGGGCGAAAAGGTGGCGTTCGAAGAAGCGCTCGATGCGTGTGGAGCGGTCGGTGGTGTTCATGGGGCATCCCTTTCCCGCCTGTCATCCCGGCGAACGCCGGGATCCACTGCCACGCGAAGCTCTTCGATGCCGGGGCCGCCGCGGCACGCCCTCGGTGGATACCGGCGTTCGCCGGTATGACGGCTGGAATGGGAGCGGATGCTCATGGTTTCGCCTCCTGCGTCCGGTGTACGATGCCGACCAGCTTCACGCCGCCGATGCCGGACACCGCGACACCGCTTCCGCCCGGCGCGGGTGCGATGGCCGCCGCCGGAAGCGGCACGCCGGCGACCGGCTTGAATCTGCGGCCGTGGTCGCTGCCGAGCAGCAGTTGGCCGTCCTGCGCGATCAGCACCGGTTCGCCGTGGTGCAGCAGCCCGCCGGTCAGGTTCTTCGCGGTGCCGGAGGGCACCGGCGCCCAATCCTTCGCGCCAGCCGGGAGACGGAACAGATTGCCGCCGAAACCGAACGCCAGCAGGTCTTCTCCGCCCGACGCATTGCGCACGCCGAGCGCGCCGTAGAGCTGGCCCTTGTAGCCGGTGGGCAGCGATTGCCAGGTGATGCCACCATCGAGAGAGCGGTGCACATGGCCGGCTTCGCCGGCGATCAGCAGCGTGCCGGCCGGTGTGGCCGTGATCGCGTTGAAGTGAAAGCCGTCGGGGTTGTGGATCCTGTCCGACCACAGCGCCCAGTCGGCGCCGCCGTTGGTCGTGCGCAGCAACAGACCATACGAACCGGCCGCGAAGCCTTCAGTTTCGTTTTTGAACCACACGGACAACAAGGGCCGCGACGGGCCGAACTTGGACGCCGCACGCGCGTCATCGAGCGCGAGCTCGGCGCGGGTGAGCGCGTCCGGGTCGCCGGCGGCGCGCACGGCCTGTTCTTTCTCGGTGGCTGCCTCGAGCGCCATCGCGTTCGTGCGGTTGCCGTCGAGCTGCTTGCGCCAGGTGATGCCGCCGTCCGAGGTGTGCAGGACCACGCCGTCGTGGCCGACCGCCCAGCCCTTCTCGGGCGTGGGGAAGTGCACGGCGGTGAGCGTGGCCGACAGGGGCACGTCGGCCTGGGTCCAGCTTGCGCCGCGGTCGTCGGAGTGGACGATGATGCCGCGCTCGCCGACGGCGACGATGCGCTCACCGGCGAGCGCCACGCCGAGCAGCATGGATTGCGCGGCGCGGGGGGAGATGAGCGCCGGGAGGGTGAGCTGGTCGAGCGCGGCTTGGGTGGGGGGTGCGAAGGTGATGAAGAGGGAGAGGGCGAGGGTGCTCGGGACGCCGCTGGCCCTCACCCCAGCCCTCTCCCAGAGGGAGAGGGAGCCTGAACGGAGCCAGCTCCACGGCAGTTGAAATTGCGACGCATTGCTCCCTCTCCATGGGCCACGAAGGGGCCCTTTCGTGGCCCGTGGAGAGGGCTGGGGTGAGGGCCCGCGCATCACCATTCCCCCCTTAATTCGCCAGCCGCCGCAGATTGTCCGTACTGAAGAACGCCAACCCCTGGTTCAGCCCGAACTTCATCGGCTTCTCCTGATTGGTCATCCCCACCACCACATAGCGCCGCGCTTGCAGGTCGTACACCACGTCGCCGGTGTTGTAGGCCATCGGCACGTCATAGAACTGCATGCCATGCACTTCATGCACGCGCCACAGCTCGCCGCGTCCGTCGTACTGGTCGGCGTGCACTAGCTGCCAGGAGTCCTCGTCGAAGTAGAAGGTGCGCTTCGCATACGCATGCCGCATGCCCTTCTTCAGCGTCGCCTCCACGACCCACACGCGGTGCAGCTCGTAGCGCACGAGGTCCGGGTTCAGGTTCGTCGGAAGAACCATGTCGGTGTACTTCAGCGCCTTCGAGTTCAGCCGGTAGTTGTTGTAGGAGATCAGCATCTCTTTCTTGCCGGCGAGCTTCCAGTCGTAGCGGTCGGTGGGCCCGAAGAAGCCGTCGTAGTCGTCGGTCGTGCGCAGGCCGTCGGAGCCCTGCCCCGGCGTGTCGCAGCACAGGTCGGGCGCGCGCAGCACGCGGCGCTGGCCGGCGTTGTAGACCCAGATCTGGTTGGGCTCCTTGGTCTGGTCCTGCGGCGAGTGCAGCAGGTCGAGCTCGCCGGCCTGGCTGGATGGGCCGGTGACCTTGAACACCGCATACATCATGCGGTTGGGTTCCGGCTTGTCGAGCACCGCCGCCTGCGCCACGTACTCCGAGCGCGTCAGCGGCGTGAACGAGCCGTTGGTCTGCACCGGAAACTCCGCGCTGTGGCGCACGAAGTTGCCGCCGCGAAACCGCATCATGTGGTTCCACACGACTTCGACGCCGGCCTTGGGTACCGGGAACGGCACCGTCGTCTTCGACAGCCCCGACACGCCGGTTCCGCCACCCGTCAGCGCCGCGGCCGTGCCTTCGGCCTTGGCCGCGTCGTACACGCTCTGCGGAAACGCCGCCGTGCGGTGCGTCGGGTAGACGTTGATCTTGTAGGCCGGGTAGCGCTTCATCAGCTCCATCTGGCCGGGGGCGAGCACGTTCGCGTATTGCGCCATGTTGGCCGCGGTGATCGTGTAGAGCGGCTTCTCGTTCGCGAACGGGTCGGCGTGGCCCTTGGCCGGGTCGAAGCCCGCCGGCGCTTTGGTGAGACCGCCGGTCCACGCGGGGATGGTGCCCGCCGAGTTGCCGGCGCGTTCGGCGCCGAGGGGCGTCAGGTCCTTGCCGAGGCGTGCGGCTTCTTCGGCGCTCATGCCGGCGAAGGCCGAGGTGGCGGCCGCGGCCAGGCCGGCGAGCGCGAGTCGCGCGATCAGCGACGACAGTCGGGAGGGTGCGTTCATGAACTCGTCTCCTGCTTAGAAATTGATGCCGGCCACGAGCGAATAGAAATCGCGATCGTGGTGGAAGTCGTACTTGGCGCCGTGGTTGAAGCGGTTGATCGAGAAGTCGACGTAGTAGCGGTTGTTGTATTCGGCGCGGATGCCCGGCGCGACGGACCACCGGCCCTTGGAGAACACGCCGTCGGCCGAGTAGCCGTCGACGTCGTGCGAGACGAACAGGCGGGGCTTGAGGTTCACGCCGGCGAACACGTTGGCGTAGCTCAGTTCGACGAACACGCGATAGCCCCAGGCGCTGGAGGTCGCGAAACCCTCGTTCTCGCAGTAGTCGGGGTTCACCTGCCCCGGGCAGACGCCGGGGGCGATCGGCCCTGAGCCATAGGGGCCTCCGCGGCCATAGCGCACCGAGGTGGCCGGGTCGCCGATGCCGCTCCAGTGCTGGAAGCCGAGTTCGGCGAGCAGGGTCAGCGTGTCGGCGCCGAGCACCCGCGGGAAGGCTTTTAGCGTGGTGATCTGCAGTTGCGTCTTGTCCTTGCGGTCGTAGCCGACCAGCAGTTCGCCGGGCGCACCGGTCAGGCGGCTCGCGAGCGGGCCGGCGCCGAAGAAGGCGTTGACCATGTCGGGGCCGTTCAGGCTGACCGGGAAGTCCGTCGTGCGGCTCACTTCGCCAAAGAAGGACCAGTTGGCCATCACCGTCGATGCACTGAGGCCGAACACCTTGATGTCCTCGCCGCTGTAGTCGAAGCGCGCCGACAGGCCGGGCAGCGTGAGCGGCGGCGGGAAGGCGCCGTTCCACACGGAGGCCGGGTCGCTGGTCGGTGTGCGCTGGAACGTGAAGGCCGGCGTGTTCTGGTGATAGTTGACGGCGTAGACGCCGAACTCGGTGTCCAGTGCCTTCGCGAAGACCTTGGCGGACACGCCGAACTGGCCGCCGTCCTGGGGCTCGCGATCGGCCAGCAGGCTCATGCGGCCGTTGATGCCGCCGAACGCGGGATAGCCGTTCCAGCCCATGGCGTCCGGCCCGCCCAGCGGATCGAAGGCGATGAACGTCGTGCCGTCGTTTGACCCTTCGGTGCAGTTGATGATGTCGCCGAACGAGAAGTAGGTGCCGCAGCCGTCGAGCACGGTGCGTGTCCACTTCAGCTGGTAGAAGGCCTCGACGCTCAGGCCCTCGGCCAGGCCGACGCCGACCGCCAGTTGCGCAATGGGCAGCAGGATTTCCTTGACCTGCGCACCCGGGCGGCGCGCGGCGGGCACGTCGATGGCGCCGTACTGGTTGATGCCACCCGAGATGAAGGTGCTCTCGCCCCAGTTGAGCACCTGGTTGCCCAGCTTCAGGTTGACCGGCGTGCGCTCGCCGAGCGTGAAGTTGCCGAACACATAGGCGTCCTGCAGCGCGATGCCCGAGAACTTGGACAGGTTGTCGAAGCCGCCGTCGTCCAGCGGGCTCCCCGCAGCGTAGTTGTTCGCCGCGCTGCCATGCGGCACCTTGCCTTTCTCGGCCTCGCGGTCGTACCAGGCCTTGGCCCGCACGAACAGGCCCATGCGTTCGCCGCTGAGCCGCAGGTCGCCGACGATCTTGCCGGTGGTGCTGAAGACGTCGCCTTTGCCGTAGTTCAACTCGCCGTCGTCGGCGCCGGCGTTCGCGGTGCCGCCGTTGTTGGCGCCGATCAACGCCGAGTCGGGGTCGCTCGCGCGCCAGTTGGTGCCCAACGAGGCGCCGAGCGTCCATTGGCCGTCGACGCCGTTGTCCAGCGTGAAGGTGCCCGCGAGGGCGGCCGGCGCGGTGATGCCGGCGGCAAGCGCGGCGCAGGCAGCCTGGCACGCCCACGCGAGCGGCTTGATCCGCGGGCGGCACGCCCTGTTCTTGCTCCCGATCGTGTCCACTGTCGTCATTCGTGTCTCCTGGTGGATTGCCTGTAGTTCCGTTTGTCGGAATTGAATTCCGTTTCTGTGATGAAACGATAGAGCGCCAACCCGGCGCTGTCAAGCACGGGTTGCCCCGGGGGGGGGTCAGGAAGTCACGGGGGTGCCTCAGGGCAAGGAGGCGCTACTCCCTCTCCCGAAGGGAAGAGGAGAAATCCCTCAGTCGGCGCTTCGAATCGCGTTGCGCAGGTTCTCGCCGATCTGCGGCCTGTCCTTGAACGGATCGCTCGGGTTGCGCCCGAGCATGATGTCTTCCAGCCGCGTCTGCACCGAGCCGAGCGCGCGCGGGTGGCTGAAGATGTAGAAGCGGTTCTCTGCCACCGCGTCCATCACCATGCGCGCCACGTCGGCGGCCGTCAGCTTGCCCGACGTGACGGCCTTCTCGCCGAGCGCCTTCGCGATCAGCTGGCTCTTCGTCGGCTTCATGTCCTCGGCCATCTCGGCCGGTCGGTTGCGCTCGCTGTGGTGAATGCCGGTGGGCACGAAGAACGGGCACAGCACCGAGCAGTGGATCTGCTCGGTCACCAGCGCGAGGTCCTGAAACAGCGTCTCGCTGATTGCGACAACGGCGTTCTTCGTGACGTTGTAGGAGCCCATGTTGGGCATGTTCACCACGCCGGCCATCGACGCGGTGTTGACGATGTGGCCATCATAGTCCGCATCGTTCTTCGCGGCTTCCAGCATCATCGGCGTGAACACGCGCACGCCGTGCGCCACGCCCATCAGGTTCACGCCGACGATCCATTCCCAGTCCTTCAGCGTGTGTTCCCAGATCAACCCGCCCGAGCTGACGCCGGCGTTGTTGAACACGAAATGCGGCGCGCCGAAGCGCTCGAACGCCGCCCGGCCCATCGCCTCGACCTGCTCGGCCTTGGCCACGTCGAGCCGGAACGGCAGCACCTTGGCGCCGATCGCCTCGATCTCGGCGGTCGCGCGGTCCAGCGCCTCCTGCTGCACGTCGGCCATCACGATGTTCATGCCCGCGGCGGCGCACAGGCGCGCGGTCTCCAGGCCGAAGCCGGAGGCGGCGCCGGTGATCACGGCCGTCTTGCCTTTCAATGTCTTCATGCGTGCCACCTCACTTGGATGAATCCTGTTTTCTGATCTGAAAGCCGATGCGCGGGAAGTGCACGACGACACGGCCCGCGCGTTCGTCGTCGCGCTCGATCGCGACTTCGTCGTTGGACAAGCCGACCAGGCGGCCGGCCACCGGGTCTTGCGCGTAGTCGGTCGGCGTGATGGTCACGCCGTCGCCGCACGCATGGCCCTGCCCCGCATCGAACACGAGGTTCATGCCGGCGGTGGCGGCCCGCGCGACGCCGATCGCGTCAGCACCGGTCATCGGCTCCGGCTTGCCGTGACCGAACGCCTTCATGCGTTCGTACCACCGCGCCAGCCGCGTGAACGGCTCGAGCACGGCGGCCACCGGCGGTGCGCGCCGGATGTACCAGACCGACTGCGCGGCGGAGAAGTCGGCGATGCACGCCGCCTCGCCGCAAAGAAACGCGCGGCCGTCGGCCAGCGACTCCTCGAGCCAGCCGAAGTAGGTGAGGACCTGCGCCTGCGCGTCGGCCGCGTTCGGACGAAGCACGCCGGCCATCATCGCCGCGCGATCTGCGGCGAAGGCCTTCATCACCTCCGGCGACGCGCCGGCGAAGATGTGCTGGGCGCCGCCCGGCTGCATCGTGTAGGGAATCGCTGACCAGAACAGCGCCGAATCGGCCCACTGCGCGATCACGTGTTGAGTGGCGCCCGCGCTCGCGGGGTACAGCGGCGGCTCGGGCGCCAGCCGGTCGATCACGCGGCACATCAGCGCCGTGTCGCAGTAGATGTCGGCACCGATCTGCAGGAACGGTGTGCGCCGGTAGCCCCCGGTCAGCGCCATCACATCCGGTTTCGGCAGGATGACCGGCACGGTCACCGACTTCCAGGCCAAGCCCTTGTGGCCGAGAACCAGCCTGACTTTTTCGGAGAACGGCGAAGCGTTGTAGTGGTGGAGGATCAGCTCGTTCATGTGGGCATCGCGCGCGCGACGATCGCATCGAAATCGACCGTCGAGGGTAGCGTGCCGAAGGCCTGGCCCCAGTCACCTGCGAGACGCGATGCGCAAAACGCCTCGAAGACGAAATCGGGCGCATGCTGGCGCAGCAGCGCGGCCTGCACCGCGAGCGCGACGTCCTGCGCGAGGCGCCGCCCATCGGTCTCGGCGGTGGCTTCGTCGATGCGCTGCGGCAGCGAGGCCGCGAAGCGGTCGAACGCCGCGTGGGCCCCGCGCGCCGGCGCCAGCTCGGCGGTCAGCGCGTCGGCCACTTCGCCGCCCTTGCGCAGCGCGCGCAGCAGGTCCAGCGCCATGATGTTGCCGGCGCCCTCCCAGATCGAGTTCAGCGGCATCTCGCGGTAGATGCGCGCCATCACGCCCTCCCCGCCTTCCTCCACGTAGCCGTTTCCGCCCAGGCACTCCATCGCCTCCTGCGCAAAATGGCTGCCGCGCTTGCAGACCCAGAACTTCGAGATCGGCGTCAGCAGCCGCCGCATCAGCAGTTCCTGGCGATCACCGGGCCGGTCGAACGCGCGGGCCAGGCGCAGGCTGAGCGCCGTCGCCGCCTCGCTTTCCAGCGCCAGGTCGGCGAGCACGTTGCGCATCAGCGGCTGCTCGATCAGCGGCTTGCCGAAGGCATGGCGCTGCGCGGTGTGATTGAGCGCGAGCGACAGCGCCTGGCGCATCAGCCCGCTGGTGCCGAGCGCGCAATCGAGCCGCGTCATGTTGCCCATCTCGAGGATCTGCGGCACGCCGCGGCCCTCCTCGCCCACGAGCCAGGCCTGCGCGCCGTGGAACTCCACCTCGGAACTCGCGTTGGCTTCGTTGCCGAGCTTGTCCTTCAGCCGCTGGATGCGGATCGGATTGACCGAGCCGTCGGGCAGCCAGCGCGGCAGGAAGAAGCAGCTCAAGCCGGCCGGCGCCTGCGCGAGCACGAGGAAGGCGTCGCACATCGGCGCGGAGAAGAACCACTTGTGGCCGACGAGGCGATAGCGCGCGCCCCAGGCGTCGCTTCCGTCTGCGGTGGCCTGCGTGGTGTTCGCGCGCACGTCGGAGCCGCCCTGCTTCTCGGTCATGCCCATGCCCATCGTCACGGCGGACTTCTCGGACGCGGCCACGAAGCGACCGTCGTAGCGGCGGTTCGCGAGCTTCGGGCCCCACTCGGCCGCGATCGCCGGGTTGCCTTGCAGCGCCGGCATCACCGCATAGGTCATCGAGATCGGGCAGAGGATGGACGGCTCGAGCTCGGTGAACAGCATGAACCCGGCGGCGCGCAGCAGGTGCGCGTGCTCGCCGCCGGCCCATGGCGTGCCGTGCAAGCCCGCGCCGGCGGCGGCGGCCATCAACGCGTGGTAGCTCGGGTGGAACGACACCGTGTCGGCGCGGTGCCCGAACCGATCGTGGGTGCGCAGCTGTGGCGGGTTCACGTTCGCAAGCATCGCGTGCACCTGCATCTCGCCGCTGCCGAGCATCACGCCCAGCTCGTCGAGATCGTCGGTGTCCAGCCCGGGCGCGTTGAAGCGCAGCGCGTCGCGCATCGGCCGGTTGTTCACGAACAGGTTGTAGTCCGTGAGCGGCTCGGGCTGATTGAAGACGTCGTGCGTCGGTTCCATCGTGGCCTCCATCGGTGTGCTGCGAGGCTTCGACCGGCCCTGCCCGAACGGCGTTCGGGCGAGCGCCCAAGTGCTTGCGCTAGATCAACTTCACCAACTGCTTGCCGAAGTTCTTGCCCTTGAGCAGACCGAGAAACGCCTCCGGCGCCGACTCGATGCCGTGGGCGATCGACTCGCGGTACTTCAGCTTGCCGCTCGCGACCATCGTGCCCAGTTCCTTCAGCGCGGCCGGCCAGGCCTCCATGTGTTCGCTGACGATGAAACCCTGCAGCGTCAAACGCGACTGCAGGATGAGCTGCGGGTACTGCATCGGGATCGGCTGGCCGTTGTAGCCGGAGATCAATCCGCACAGCGCCATGCGGCCGTGGGCATTCATGCGCAGCATCACGGCGTCGAGAATCGTTCCGCCAACGTTCTCGAAGTAGCCGTCGATGCCGTCCGGGCAGGCGTCCTTCAGCGCGGTCGACAGCGACTTCAGGTCGTGGTGCAGCTTGTAGTCGAGGCAGGCGTCGAAGCCCAGTTCCTCGACCACATAGCGGCACTTGTCGGGTCCGCCGGCGATGCCGACCGCGCGGCAGCCCTGGGCCTTGGCGAGTTGGCCGACGACGCCGCCGACGGCGCCGCTCGCCGCGCTGACCACCACGGTTTCGCCGGCCTTGGGCTGGCAAATCTTGCTGAGCCCATACCAGGCGGTCACGCCGGGCATGCCCACGGCGCCGAGGTAGGCCGACACCGGCACGTGCGTCGTGTCGACCGTGCGCAGCGCGCCGGGCTGATTCGCGTCGACCACGGCGTACTGCTGCCAGCCGCCGATGCCGACGACCTTGTCGCCGGCGCGGTACTTCGGATGCCGCGACTCGACCACTTCGCCAACGGTGCCGCCGATCATCACCTTGTCCAGCGGCTGGGGTTCCGCATAGCTCTTGCTCTCGTTCATGCGGCCGCGCATGTACGGGTCCAGCGACAGGTAGTGGTGGCGCACCAGCACCTGGCCGTCGGCCAGCGGCGGGAGCTGCGTCTCGACGAGGCGGAAGTTGTCAGTGGTCGGCTCGCCTTGCGGGCGCGAGACGAGGAGGATTTGCTTGTTCGTGGTCATCGTGTTTCCTTTCAGTTTTCCGTGGTGCCGAAGCGGCACCCGCGACGCATGAACCGATGCCACCAAGCGGCCACCGCGGATCCGGCTCCGCCGGTCCGCTGGTGGCGCCCCCTTGAGGGGGAGGCGCCGAAGGCGCTTCGGGGGTGGCCCACTTCAGTCGGAAGCGTTCTGCCGCTTCAGTTGCCGGCCGCCCGCAGGCAGCGCGCGCAGATACTTGAACGTGCCGGTGGCGTGCGCGAGCAGCGCGCCGTCGGCGTCGAGCAGCGAAGCTTCGCAAAACGCGAAGCTGGTCGTGCGGTGCAGCACCCGGCCTTTGGCCAGCACGGGGCCCAGGCCTGGCCGCGTGAAGCTGGTCTTCATCTCGATCGTGACGACGCCTCGCGGGTCGGGTTCGGTGGCCGCCTGCGGGCTGCGAGCGGCGTGGGCCATCACCACGTCGAGCAGGGTCATCGTCACCCCGCCGTGCAGCACGCCCCAGGCGTTTAGCTGCTCTTCGCGCGGCGTCAAGGCCATGTCGGCCTCGCCGTTCTCGAAACGCAGCAGCTCGAGCCCGAGCGACTCGACGAACGGGATGTGGACCGGAAACTTCATTTTGCTCAGCCGCCGTGCACGGCAGAGACGCCACCGTCCACCGCGAGGATCTGCCCGGTGATGTGCTTGCCCGCCTGCGATGCAAACAGCAGCGCCGCACCTTTCAGGTCGTCGTCGTCGCCGATGCGGCCGAGCGGCGCTCCCGAGGCGAGGTTCTCGACTCCGACCTTCTCCAGCGTGCCGCGCGTCATCTTGCTCGGGAACATGCCGGGCGCGAGCGCATTCACCGTGATGCCGTAGCGGCCCCACTCGCCGGCCAGCGTGCGCGTGAAGTTGACGACGGCGCCCTTGCTCGTGCCGTAAGCAATGAAGGTCATCGGCGGCATCGACCCCGACAGCCCGGCGATCGACGCGACGTTGATGATGCGGCCGTGTCGGCGCGGGATCATGCTCAGCCTGCCGACGGCCTGGCTCATCAGGAAGATGCTGCGGATGTTGAGGTTCATCACCTTGTCCCAGGCCTCGAGCGAATGCTCCTCGGCGGGCGCGCCCCAGGTGGCGCCGGCGTTGTTGACGAGGATGTCGATCTGGCCGAGACGCTCCATCGCTTCGCCGGCGATTCGCTGGACCTCCTGCGGGTCGCTTGCGTCGGCGGCGATCCAGCGGGTGTCGATGCCCTTGTCCTGCAGATGGGCCGCGGCTTCTTCGAGGTCGGCCGCCTTGCGGGAGGTCAGCAGGACTTTGGCGCCGGCTTCGCCGAGCGACTCCGCGATCTGCAGCCCGAGGCCGCGCGAACCGCCAGTGACGAGCGCAGTCTTGCCGGTGAGGTCGAACAGTTGCTGGATCGGGGTGCTCATGGGTTGTCCTTCTTGCGTGAACGCACGTAGATCAGAATCACGCCGACGAGGCTCGTCGCCGCGCCGCCGCTGACGAAGCCCCAGCCGAGCGCCGCATCGCTGCGTTCGACCGCGAGCCCGATCGCCACGCCGATCAGTCCGCCGTAGATCAGCGTCCAGATCAGCTTGTCGAGCGTGGGCAGTGTCATCAGAACCAGGCCTCGTCCATCGTTCGGCACGTGTCGTCGCGTGTCTCGACCACCTTCAGCCACGCGCCGATGCGCGGCAGCTCGTAGCGGAAGAAGTAGCGTGCGGCGGCGAGCTTGCCTCGCACCAGGTCGTCCTGGCCTCGGCCGAGACGGGCGTGTGCGCACAAGGCTACATCGAGCCAGATCCACGCAATGACGGTGTGGCCGAAGGCCTGCAAGTAGGGAGTGGCATTGGCCAGCGCCTCCTGCGGATCGCCGGTCGCCCAGGCGGCCTTCGTGGCCTGCCCCAGCGCCTTCAATGCGCCGGCCAGTGCGTTCGCGTGTTCGGCGAGCGCTGGCAGCTGCAAGGCGCGCTCGATCGTGTCGTTGATCTTGCGCGCCAGCAGCAGCAAGCCCTTGCCGCCGTCCATCACCACCTTGCGGCCGAGCAGGTCCAGCGCCTGGATGCCGTGCGTGCCCTCGTGGATCATGTTCAGGCGGTTGTCGCGCCAGTACTGCTCGACCGGGAAGTCGCGCGTGTAGCCGTAGCCGCCCAGCACCTGGATCGCCAGGCTGTTGGCCTCCAGGCACCACTCGCTGGGCCAGCTCTTGGCGATCGGCGTCAGCATCTCCAGCAGCAGCGCCGCCTCGGCCGCCGCCTGGGGCGTGCCGGTGTGCTGCTCGTCGACCAGCCGTGCGCAGTACAGCGCGAGCGCGATCGCGCCTTCGCTGTAGCTCTTCTGCGCGAGCAGCATGCGCTTCACATCCGCGTGCCGGATGATCGGCACCTGCGCCTGCGTCGCGTCCTTGCCGCCGACACCCGCCGGCCGGCCTTGCGGGCGGGCTCGCGCGTAGTCGAGGCTGGCCTCGTAGCCGGCATAGCCGAGCGTCGCGGCCCCGAGTCCGACGGCGATGCGGGCCTCGTTCATCATGTGGAACATGCAGCGCAGGCCGTCGCCGGGGCGGCCGACGAGGTAGCCGATCGCGCCGGCGCCGCCCCGCACCGGGTACTTGCCTTCGCCGAAGTTCAGGAGCGTGTTCGGGATGCCGCGGTAGCCGAGTTTGTGGTTCAGTCCGGCCAGCGCGACATCATTCCTCTGACCCAGCGTCACGCGAAGCGTGCCGCTGCCGTCTCCTCC
>DATKCI010000004.1:0-28949 GCA_035513255.1 Piscinibacter sp.
CGCGCCGGGTCATCTGCGCGCCGGTGAACGCGCCGCGCTCGTGGCCGAACAGCTCGCTCTCCAGCAGGTCCTTCGGAATCGCCGCCGTGTTGATCGCGACGAACGGACCGCTCGCCCGCGGGCTGTGTTTGTGCAGCGCGCGGGCGACGAGCTCCTTGCCGGAGCCCGATTCGCCGGTGATCAGCACCGTGACGACGCTCTGGCTCAGCCGCCCGATCGCGCGGAACACGTCCTGCATCGCCGGCGCCTGGCCGAGCATTTCGGGCATCTCGGCGCCGCCGGTGTCGCGCACTTCCTCGCGCATGCTCTCGTCGACCGCGCGGCGGATCAGCTCCACGGCCTTGGGCAGGTCGAACGGCTTGGGCAGGTACTCGAACGCACCACCCTGGAACGCACTCACGGCGCTGTCGAGGTCGGAGTACGCGGTCATGATGATGACCGGCAGCCCCGGGTGGCGCTCCTTGACCTTGGTCAGGAGTTCGATGCCCGAGCCGCCCGGCATGCGGATGTCGGACACCAGCACCTGCGGCGCATCGTCGTCGAGCGCGGCGAGCACGTCGCGCGGGTTCGTGAAGCTGCGCACCGCGAAGTCCTCGCGTGCCAGCGCCTTCTCCAGCACGAAGCGGATGGATTGGTCGTCGTCAACAATCCAGATGGGTTTCATTCCCTGCCTTTGAAACCGCGCGGTTTCGTTGTCTGTCGGACCGCGGCCCGCTTTACGGCAGCGGAATCACGATCTTGAAATCGGTCTTGCCCGGCACGCTTTCGCACTCGATCATGCCCTGGTGTTGCTGCACGAAGGTTTGCGCCAGCGTGAGCCCCAATCCCGACCCGCCGTCGCGCCCCGATACCAGCGGGTAGAAGATGCGATCGCGGATCGACTCGGGAACCCCCGGGCCGTTGTCTTCGATATGCAAGTCCAGTGCCAGACGATAGCGCTGCTTGCCCAGCGTGACCTGGCGTGCGATTCGCGTGCGCAGCGTGATGCGGGCGTCGCCGACCGCGATGCGCTCCGAAAGCGCCTGTGCCGCGTTGTGCGCGATGTTGAGCACGGCCTGGATCAGCTGCTCGCGGTCGCCGCGGAAGTCGGGGATGGAGATGTCGTAGTCGCGCTCCACCGACAGCCCGCGCGGGAACTCGGCGAGGATCAGCGAGCGCACCCGCTCGCACACTTCGTGAATGTTGACGTCGCTGACCACCCGCGCCTTTCGGTGCGGCGCCAGCAGCCGGTCGACCAGCGCCTGCAGGCGGTCCGCTTCCTGGATGATGACCTGCGTGTACTCGGTCAATGCGCGCGACTCGACCTCCATCTCGAGCAGCTGCGCGGCACCGCGGATGCCGCCGAGCGGGTTCTTGATCTCGTGGGCGAGATTGCGGATGAGCTCCTTGTTGGCCTGCGCCTGGTCGAGCGCACGCTCTTCGCGGTCCTGACGCGTCTGCTGCTCGAGCTCGACCAGCTCCACGATGACGGCGTTCGAGCGCTCCATCTGGTTGACGATCACGTGCACCGGCAGCGAGTCGCCGTGGTTGGAGCTCGGGCGCTTGAGCTGCGCCTCGAGCCGGCTGGTCGCGTAGTCGTTGCGCACGACGGCCGCGACGGTGTCGCGCAGCAGCTGGGCATCGATGAACGAGTCGAACAGCGAGCCGCGCAGCACGCTGCGGCGCGACAGGCCGAGCACATGCTCGAAGGCGGCGTTGGCAAAGAGGCAACTTCCGTCGGGCTGCACGATGGCGACCATCGTCGCCAGGTGGTCCAGCGCCGTGTACGGCGACGCCGCACCGCTCGCCGATGTCGCCGGCGGGGCGTCGGACGCCGGTTCGGGCTTCACTGCGGGAGCTTGGACAGCTCGCGCTTGATGGCGGCGATGTCGCCTTCCTTGCGCTGGATGGCCGCCCTCATCTCGGCCACGCGGTCGAGGTACTTCTGGTAATTGCGCTCGTCGCCCAGGCGTTCCGGCTCGCCGTCGTTGAACTCCTTCTGCATCTGCGCGAGGCGCTCGTCCTCCCGCTGCAACTCGGCTTCCAGGATGCGGCGCGCGTCGGTGTCGCGCGCGCGCTGCTCGGTCGGATCGACACGCTGGTCGGCGGGCCGCGCCGCCGCAGGCACCGGGGTTCCGGTGCTCGGGCGCGGCTTGATCGCCTGCACGACAGTGATCGGCGCGCCTTCCAGCGTGCGGCAGCCCTTGTCGCGCGCTTCCCTGGCGGACAGCGCGTCGGTGTAGAGCACCGGGTTGCCGGGGCAGCGGTACACCGGCCGGGCTTCGGGCTGGGCCAACGCCGGCGGCGCGATGCACGCCGCCAAGCTGAGGGCCCACAGGCATTTCACGGTGGCACGGTTCATGGCACTACTCCTGCGCTGGACAACGCAAGCGCTGGCACTCGCGATGACTCATTGTCGCCCAGGAGGGTGAATCCACGACACAAGGAAAAAGGGACGGCTCGCGCCGTCCCTTTCGCTGCCGTGACTGGCGTCACGCGGCGTAGTACATGTCGAACTCGACCGGGTGGGTCGTCATGCGGAAGCGGGTCACTTCCTGCATCTTGAGCTCGATATAGGCGTCGATGTAGGCATCGGTGAACACACCGCCCTTGGTCAGAAAGGCGCGATCGTTGTCGAGGTACTCGAGCGCCTGGTCCAGGCTGTGGCACACGGTCGGGATCTTCGCGTCCTCTTCCGGCGGCAGGTGGTACAGGTCCTTGGTGGCCGCCTCGCCCGGGTGGATCTTGTTCTCCACGCCGTCCAGGCCGGCCATCAGCAGCGCCGAGAAGCCGAGGTACGGGTTCATCAGGGGATCGGGGAAGCGCGCTTCGATGCGGCGGCCCTTCGGGTTCGGCACGTACGGAATGCGGATCGAGGCCGAGCGGTTGCGCGAGCTGTAGGCGAGCTTCACCGGGGCTTCGAAGCCGGGGACGAGGCGCTTGTAGCTGTTCGTGCCGGGGTTGGTGATCGCGTTCAGCGCGCGGGCATGCTTGATGATGCCGCCGATGTAGTACAGCGCGAATTCCGACAGACCGGCGTAACCGTCACCGGCGAACAGGTTCTTGCCGTCCTTCCAGACCGACTGGTGCACGTGCATGCCGGAGCCGTTGTCGCCGACGATGGGCTTGGGCATGAAGGTCGCCGTCTTGCCGTAGGCGTGGGCCACGTTGGTGACGATGTACTTCTGCAGCTGCAGCCAGTCGGCGCGCTGCACCAGCGTGCTGAACTTCGTACCCAGCTCCATCTGGCCGGCGGTGGCCACTTCGTGGTGATGCACCTCGACAGGCACGCCCATCGACTCGAGGATCAGGCACATCTCGGAGCGCATGTCCTGGAACGAATCAACCGGGGGCACCGGGAAGTAGCCGCCCTTCACGCCGGGACGGAAGCCCGAATTGCCGTGCTCGTACTCCTTGCCGGAGTTCCAGGCGGCCTCTTCGGATTCGATCTTCGAGAACGAGCCGGACATGTCGACGTTCCAGCGCACGCTGTCGAAGACGAAGAACTCGGGCTCCGGGCCGAAGTAGGCCGCGTCGCCGATGCCGGAGGACCTCAGATAGGCCTCGGCGCGGCGCGCCAGCGAGCGCGGATCGCGCTCGTAGGGCTTGCCGTCGCCCGGCTCGATGACGTCGCAGCTCAGGATCAGCGTCGGCTCTTCGAAGAACGGATCGATGTTGGCGGTGTTCGGGTCCGGCATCAGCAGCATGTCGGACGCCTCTATGCCCTTCCAGCCGGCGATCGAGGAACCGTCGAAGGCGTGGCCGCCGGAGAACTTGTCCTCATCGAATGCGGACAGGGGCACGGTCACGTGCTGCTCTTTGCCGCGGGTGTCTGTGAAGCGGAAGTCGATGAACTTGACTTCGTTTTCCGACACCATCTTCATCACGTCGGCGACGGTCTTGGCTGCCATCAATAAATCTCCTAGCGGGGACGCTCTTTGGTGTTGGGGTGGGTGGGACGGCATAACCAAGGCCCGCTCGCGTGGTGCCTCAAAAATGCGCACAGGAATGTAGCAGAAACCATGCCGAGAACCCTAGTAACACCGGGGCATGGCGCTGCATGGTGCGACAGGGGCGGCGGTACCCGATGCGGCGCGGCTTCTCGGCCGTAAATCACGCCAACATGGTGCACCCATGAGCACCAGCTTGGTTCCGGCCTCAGTGGACTATCGCACCAACTCGGTGCCAAGTCGAGCGCCATGTTCATGCAGCCCGGCGAGCAACGCGGGATAGGCCTCGTCGACGCGGCCCGGCTCCCCCTTCACACCGAGTTCGATGTGCCGTCCCCACTCAGGGTGGTCCACGCTCGGCAGGCTGAACACCTTCACGCCGGGGAAGCGTGCTTCGAGCGCTTCCATCAGCGGCGTGAGGCTGGCCTCCATTGCGCCGAACACGATGACCGAGCGCTCCCGCCAGGCGTCGCGACGATGCAGCTCGCGATAGCGCGTGTCGAGCAGCGTTTCGATCATTGGATGGGCCATCACCGGAAAGCCGGGAACGAAGTGAACGTCGCCGACCGAAAAACCGGGCACCTTGTTGAACGGGTTCTCGATGATCTGCGCACCCTCCGGGAACACGCCCATCTCGAGCCGGCGCTGCGTGTCGGGGTGGGCCTCGTCGACGGGAGTGCCCTGCTCCTGCGCCATCGTGCGCACGCGCTGCATGATCAGCTCGCGCGCCTGCGGGTGCAGCACAAGTGGCCGGCCAAGTGCAACGGCGGCGCACCGCCGCGTGTGGTCGTCGGGCGTGGCGCCGATGCCGCCGCAGGAGAACACCGCGTCGCCGCTCGCGAAGGCGGCGACGAGTTCGGCGGTGATGCGCTGCGGGTCGTCGCCGACGTAGTGGGCCCACGCGAGCGAGAGGCCGCGCGCCGAGAGCAGCTCGATCACTTTCGGCAGGTGCTTGTCGGTGCGCTTGCCCGACAGAATCTCGTCGCCGATGATCAGCAGGCCGAAGTTCATGGGTGGGGCGCCGGCGCGGGCGGAAGCGACGGATGCACGACCGGTTCGGCCGGTGGCAGCGAGGCGGGCGACGGCCCTTCGCCGGGCATCAGCAGCAGCTCCGGCTCGGCTCGCAGCACCTGCAGCGCCGACAGTGCGTAGTGGGTGAACCACAGCGCCGAGAACGCGAACACCAGGGTGTAGATCCAGATCGCCAGCGGGACCAGTACCGGCCACAGCACGACCGTCATCACGCCCGACACCCACACCAGCGACGGCGCGGCGCCGAGGTAGCCGGTCAACACGCCGATCGCGAACAGTGAATGACGGTGGCGGCGCATCAGTTCGCGCCGCTCGTCCCGGCTCGCGTGTTCAGCCAGCACGTCGTAGCTCATCACGCGGTAGGTGAGCCAGCCCCAGATCACCGGCGGCACGATCAGCACGAGGGGCGGCACGAGCCACAGCGGGATCGACAGCACCAGCGCGAGCAGCGCGACCAGCGTGGCGCCCAGCGCGCCGAACACGCCGGCGATCACCGACCCGCCGTGCTTGCGTTCGAGTGTCGGGAAGCGGCGTTGCGCAACCAGTGTGAGGATGGCCGGCGCCATCAGCGCCGCCACCATCAGCAGCGACACGACAACGATGACCGGCGTGGAGACGAACACCACGACCAGCGGAGCGAGCGCCGCCTTCAACCCCGGCAGGCCGATGCCCTCGAGCCAAAGCACGAAGCTCGTGACCAGGTCCCAGGATGCCAGCATGGCGCTGACGGCGTCGAGTGCCGGCTCCCAGAAGAAGTAGCCGAGCCCGACTGCGACGCCGACCATCAGCACCAACGGCGCCAGCGACAGCAGGACGACCCGCGGATGCAGGCAGTAGGCGGCCGCGCGCCAGAACGAATCGAACAACAGATTCACGACAACCCCTCGCCCGATGGGTACATCGGTCGGTCCCCCGAGGGGGCGAGCGCGGACGTGATTCGTCCAGTGGACGAATCACGCCAGCGAGCGGCCGGCTCGGGAGCGGCCCAGCGCTCGGCCCGCATGCAGCAAGTGATGCCACGAAGCATCAGTCGTCGTCCCCGCCGAGGATGCCGCCGAGCAAGCCCGCCCCCGCGAAGCCCGGGAGCACCGAACCCTCGCCGCGCCCGCCGCCGCCGGTCTGCGGCGCCGCCGCGAACACACGCGAGGCGAGCCGCGAGAACGGCAGGCTCTGAAGCCACACCGAACCGGGGCCGGTCACCTTCGCGAAGAACAGGCCTTCGCCGCCAAACAGTGCCGTCTTGATCTTGCCGACGTACTGGACTTCGAAGTTCACGTCGGGGGTGAACGCGACGACGCAGCCGGTGTCGATCATCAGCGTTTCGCCGGCCTGCAGTTCGCGCTTGAGCACCGTACCGCCGGCATGGACGAAGGCCAGGCCATCGCCTTCGAGCTTCTGCATGATGAAGCCCTCGCCGCCGAAGAATCCCACCGACAGCTTCTGCTGGAAGTAGATGCCGAGCGATACGCCGCGCGCGGCGCAGAGGAATGCGTCCTTCTGGCAGATCAGCATGCCGCCCATGCGGTGCAGGTCCATCGCCAGGATCTTGCCCGGGTACGGCGCCGCAAACGCGACGCGCTTCTTGGCCGACGCCTGATTCGTGTAGACCGTCGTGAACAGCGACTCGCCGGTGATCAGCCGCTTGCCGGCGCCCATCAGCTTGCCGAAGAAGCCGCCCTGCTGCGCCGAGCCGTCGCCGAACACGGTGTCCATCTGGATGCCGGCGTCCATGAACATCATGCTGCCGGCTTCGCCCACCGCCGCTTCGCCGGGGTCGAGTTCCACTTCGACGAATTGCATCTCCGAGCCCTTGATCTCGAAGTCCACCACGTCCATTGCCACGTTCGATGCTCCCGAATGAGTTTGAATGTCGGGCGAGATGTTAGCTCGGGCATCCTTCCCGATCGTGGCGTGCGGCGCGGGCGTGGGAAGCATATTGTTTCAACCCCCCACAGGTGGGATGGGCGTAGCGACGCCACGCCGCGGAGAATCGCCGCTTTCCGAAGGAACGGGCTGTTGTGCAGTCGCCCGACCGCCATGGTTCTGCACCTGCCCACCCTCCATCTCATCTCGTTCGCCATGCTGGCGATGTCCGCCGGCGTCATGACCTTGTTCGGATTGTCCGGCCGTGTCTACCGGGGCTTCTGGTGGTGGGCTGCGGCGCAGTGGCTGCTGTCGCTCGGCGTGCTGCTGCAGCTCGCACGCGAAAGTCACCCCTCGCTTCTGCCGGCGGCCAACCTGCTGCTGCTGCAATGGCCGATCGTTGTGCTCGCCGGCCTGCGGCGCTTCTATGCGCGGCACGAGTGGCCGGTTTCGGGCGCGATGGATGGGGGCCTGCTCGCCACCGCGTTCGTGGCTTGGCTTGCCGCCTGGTTCGGGGGCGGCGCGCTCGAGGCCGGCGTGTTCTCATGCGGCGCGCTCGTGCTCCACCTGTACGGCGCGGTGCTGCTCGTGAAGCTGCCCGAGTTCCGCAACAGCTCCGCGCTGAAGGCGCTGGCAGTCACGCTGGTGGCCGCGGCGGCCGTGCAGGTGGTGCGCCTGACGCAATACGGCGCCGGCGATACGCTCGGCAACGAGGCGATGCTCGCGAGCGGGTTGCTGATCGTGCTGTCGGCGCTCGTGATGGTGTACCTGGGCCTGCTGCTGTCCGGCGAGCGCACCGAGACCAATCTGCGCCTCACGCGGCGCAAGCTGCGCTTTCTGGCGAACATGGACACGCTGACCCACGTGCCGAACCGGCGCCACTTCACCGAACTCGCCGTGAAGTCGCTGAAGGCCGGCAAGCCTGGACGGGCGGCGCTGATGATGTTCGACATCGACCACTTCAAGCAGATCAACGACCGGCTGGGCCACGCGGTCGGCGACGAGGCGCTGCGCCAGGTCGGCCGCTGCACACGCGACACGCTGCGCGAGTTCGACGTCGCCGGCCGCCTTGGCGGCGACGAGTTCGCCGTGCTGCTGCCGGACACGACGGTGACGGACGCGATGTCAGTGGCCGCACGCATCGTCGCCAAGCTCGAGCACCGGCAGCTGGCGCCGAACATCGCGCCGCTCAGCCTGAGCTTCGGCGTCGTGCAGATGTACGCCGACGAATCGCTCGACGAAGCGCTGCGCCGCGCCGACCAGGCGCTCTACGAGGCGAAGCGCCAGGGCCGCAGCCGCGCCGTGTCTGCCACCGGCGACGAATCCGATCCGGTGTTCGGGCAGAGCCAGCGGATGGGGCTCACGTCAGCTTGATCGCCGGAATCGAGCGATAGACTGCCCGCATGCACGCAGCCGACTCGACCGAACCCGACGCCCCCGCTCCGACCGACGCGGCGCCGGCCGGGCCGCGCCCCGGCGACACCTACGTGCAGTCCTTCGCCCGCGGGCTGGAGGTCATCCGTTCGTTCAGCGCGCAAGCGCCGCAGCAGACGCTGTCCGAGGTCGCACAGCGCACCGGCCTCACCCGCGCCGGCGCCCGCCGCATTCTGCTGACACTTGAAGGGCTAGGCTACGTGCGCAGCCAGGGCCGGCAGTTCAGCCTCGCGCCGCGGATCCTCGACCTCGGCTTCGCCTACCTGTCGTCGCTGCCGCTGTGGAACCTGGCCGAGCCGGTGATGGAGCGGCTGGTCGAGGAGATCAAGGAATCCTGCTCCGCCGCGGTGCTGGACGGGGCCGAGGTCGTCTACGTGCTTCGCATTCCCACGCACAAGATCATGAGCATCAACCTCGGCATCGGCAGCCGGTTGCCGGCGCATTGCACGTCGATGGGCCGCACGCTGCTGGCCGAGCTGGACCCGCCGTCGCTGGACACGCTGATGCGGGAACACCCGCCGACACGCCAGACCGAGCGCACGATCACCGACGTGAATCGCCTCAAGGCGGAGCTCGCGACCGTGCGGCAGCAGGGCTGGTGTCTGGTGAACCAGGAACTGGAAGAAGGCCTGGTATCGCTGTCGGCGCCGATCCGCGATCGCGCCGGGCGGGCGATCGCCGCGATGAACATCAGCGGCCAGGTCAACCGCACGTCGCCGGCGTACATGCTGGAGCACTTTCTGCCGAAGCTGCGCGATGCCGCGGGGGAGATCTCGCAGATGCTGCAGCGCAAGTCGTGATCGCCACCTGATGGATCAGGCCCGCTGATCGCTCCCTCTCCCTCTGGGAGAGGGAAAAGACCAACTACATGCCGAGAGCGGCCTCCGGCGTGATCGCCGGCAGGTTCAGCGCCTTCGCCACCGGCTCGCAGGTCACCCGCCCACGATGGACGTTCAGCCCGCGGCGCAGGTGCACGTCGTCGACCAGCGCCTGCTCGCCCTTGGCCGCCAGCGCCAGCCCGAACGGCAGCGTTGCATGGTTCAGCGCATGGCTGGACGTCGCCGGCACGGCGCCGGGCATGTTCGCGACGCAGTAGTGAATGATCCCGTCGACCTCGTAAGTCGGCTCATCGTGCGTCGTCGGACGAGACGTCTCGAAGCAGCCGCCCTGGTCGATCGCCACATCGACCAGCACGCTGCGCGGGCGCATCTCCTTGAGCATCGCGCGCGTGACCACCTTGGGCGCGCTGGCGCCGGGGATCAGCACCGCGCCGATCACCACGTCGGCCGCGAGCACCTCTTCCTCGGTGGCCGCGACGCTGGAGTAGCGTGTGCGCGCCCGGCCCTGGAACAGCTCGTCGAGTTGGCGCAGCCGCGGCAACGAGCGGTCGAGGATCGTCAGCTCGGCACCCAGCCCCGCGGCCATGCGTGCCGCGTGCGTGCCGACCACGCCGCCGCCGATCACGACCACCCGTGCCGGCGGCACGCCCGGCACGCCGCCGAGCAGCAAACCCTTGCCGCCGGCCGGCTTGCGCAGCGAGAACGCCGCCGCCTCGATCGCGAGGCGGCCCGCCACCTCGCTCATCGGCGCCAGCAGCGGCAGGCCGCCGTGGGCGTCCGTGACGGTTTCGTAGGCGACCGCCGTGCAGCCGGACTCGATCAGGCCATGCGCTTGCTCGGGATCGGGCGCGAGGTGCAGGTAAGTGAACAGAATCTGGCCGCGACGCAGCATCTTCCATTCGACCGCCTGCGGCTCCTTCACCTTGACGATCATGTCGGCCGCGGCAAACACCTCAGCCGCCGTCGCGACGATGCGACCGCCTGCCGCGACGTAGGCTGCATCGTCGGCGCCGATGCCGGCCCCGGCGCCTGTCTCTACCAGCACCTCATGGCCGTTGGCGACGTACTCGCGCACGGCGGCCGGCGTCAAGCCGACCCGATGCTCCTGAACCTTGATTTCCTTGGGCACACCGACACGCATGACCGTCTCCGAAACGCTGTTGTAATGCGAAGCAGTCTAGAAAGTCAGCCGGTTCATTTCTTGTGGTTTGGGTGGCGCGAAGGCGCACGACAGTCCGCAAAGTGGCGCCGATTCGGCGATTCACGCGCATTTCACACGCCCGGGCGGCGCAGGTGCCAGGCCTTCGGGCGCGTGAACGTCTGGATGCCGTAGGTCGACAGCGTCAGGCCCACGCCCGAATCGCCGACCCCCGACCAGGGCAGGCGCGGGCTCACGCGGTCGCAGCAGTTCCAGTAGACCGATCCGGCGTGCACCTGCGACAGCAGCCGCCGCGCACGCGCTTCGTCGCGTGTGTAGACCCCCGCCGTCAGCCCGTAGCGGGTGTCGTTCATCAGCGCCACGGCTTCGGCATCGCCGCTGACCTTCTGGATGCCGATGACCGGCCCGAAGCTTTCCTCGCGCATCAGCTCCATCGTGTGGTTTACCTCGGTGAACACGGTCGGCTCGAACCAGTTTCCCGGTTGTTCGAGGTGGCGACTGCCCGTGCGCAACGTGGCGCCCTTCGCCAGTGCATCGGCCACCTGCGCCTGCAGCACGGCGATCTGCGGGGCGCGCGTGATCGGGCCGATATAAGTCGCCTCGTCGGTCGGGTCGCCGATCCGAAAGCCGCGCACCGTGTCGGCGAAGGCGGCGACGAATTCGTCGTGCACCCGCTCGTGAACGTAGATGCGCTCGACCGAACAGCAGCTCTGCCCGGTGTTGTACATCGCGCCGTCGGCCAGCGACGCGGCGGCCGTCGCCGCATCGGCGTCGTCGCAGACATAGGTCGGGTCCTTGCCGCCCAGTTCCAGCTGCAGCTTGATCAGCCTCGGGCCGACGGCCGCGGCGATCTTCGTGCCGGTGGCATGCGAGCCGGTGAAAAACACGCCGTCGACGGGCTGCGCGAGCAGCGCCGCGCCGACCTCGCCAGCGCCGATCAGCGGCACGAACACGTCGTCCGGAACACCGCAGCCGTGTAGCAGCCGCGCGATGTGCAATCCCGTCAGCGCGGCGAACTCCGACGGTTTGTAGAGCACCGTGTTGCCGGTCAGCAGCGCCGGCAGGAAGACGTTGCCGCCGACGAAATAGGGGTAGTTCCAGGCCGAGATGTTCGCGACGACACCGAGCGGCTCGTGGCTGATGTGCTCGGTCACCGCTTCGTCGGCGAACACCGTCTCGTCGGCAATCGCCGCTTCGGCCTGGTCGACGAAGAAGTCGATGCGTGCGAGCAGGCCATTGATCTCGCTGCGGGCCTGGGCGATCGGCTTGCCGACCTCGGCGGTCAAGGTCGCGGCCAGGGTGTCGGCCTCGGACACGAGCCCCGATCGAAAGCGCGTGATGCACGCCTTGCGTTCCGCCATCGGCGCGGCGGCCCACGCCGGCTGCGCGGCGCGCACACGGTTGGCCTTCTCGGCCACGCTGGCCGCGTCGTCCGCGGGGATCTCGTCGACGAGCCGGCCGTTCGCCGGGTTGTGAATCTGCAAGGTTCCCATGGTCACATCGCCGCAACGAAGAAGCGCTCGAAGTCGGCCGCCGTGCAGGGCCGCGGATTGGTCTGGTGGCAGATGTCGGCCATCGCCAGTTCGACCAGCCGCGGAAGCTGCTGCGCGGTCAAGCCGCGCTGCGCGAGGCCGCCGGTGATGCCGATCTCGGCCTTCAGCTGCCGCAGCCACGGCACGACGCCCGCGCCGCCGCCGGCCACGCCGCAGACATGCGCCAGTTCGTCGAACTTCTGTGGAGCCGCCTCGTGGTTCCACGCCAGCACCGTGTCGATCATCAGCGCGTTGGCCAGGCCGTGGTGCAGGTCGCAGACGGCGCCCAGCGCATGGGCGCAGGCGTGCACCGCCCCGAGATCCTTCTGGAACGCGATCGCGCCCATCATCGACGCCATCATCATGTCGCCGCGCGCCGCGAGGTTGCCCGGATCCTTGACGGCCGTCGGCAGCGCCCGCGCCGCGATGCGAACGCCTTCGAGCGCGATGCCGTCGCACAGCGGGTGGTAGGCCGGCGACAGGTAGCTCTCGATGTTGTGGGTCAGCGCGTCCATGCCGGTGGCGGCCGTGACCGCCGGCGGCAGGCCGAGCGTGAGCTCGGGGTCGGCGAAGACGGCCTTGGCCAGCAGCTTCGGCGAAAACACGACCCGCTTCACGTGGGTATCGTCCTCGGACACGACGCTCGAGCGCCCGACTTCGGAGCCGGTGCCGGAGGTCGTCGGCAAGGCCACGAAGTGCGGCAGCGGATGAACGATGGGTCGGACCTGCGGGTGGTCCCACACGTACTCGAGCACGTTGCCTTCATGCACGGCCATCACGCCGACCAGCTTGGCCACGTCGAGCGCTGCGCCGCCGCCGAAGCCGATCACGCTGTCGGCGCGATGCGCCTTGAACGCCGCCGCGCCGGCCATCACCTGGCTCGCGGTCGGGTTGCCGAACACGCCGTCGAACACCGCGACGTCGAGCCTGCCGAGCTGGCCGCGGAACTCGGCCAGCACCGGCAACGCAGCGAGCGCCTTGTCGGTGACGACCAGCGGCCGGGCGCTACCGGCCTTTCGAAGGTGCTCGGCCACGAGCTTGCGCGCGCCGGGGCCGAAGTGGATCGGTGTCGGAAACGAGAAGTGGTGGATGTCCATGGTCTTCGCTCCGGCGGTCAACGCACGCGCACCCAGCGCAGCTCGACGAAGTCGGCCGGCCACTGCACCGCCTCGACGTTCTCCTTCATCGCCCAGGTCAGCGTGCGCCGGTACAGCGGCACGTACGGCATCTCGTCGCGGATCAGCCGCAGCGCGTCGGCGATCATCGCGCGCCGGCGCGGCATGTCGGGCTCGACGCGGATCGCGTCGATCAGCGCGTCGAGCTTCGGGTTCGAGTAGCGCCCGGCGTTGAAAGTGCCGGCGCCGGCCGGGTCGAACGTGCGGAACAACGCGTTCAGCGATGCCCAGGCGTCGGTGGTCGGCGTCCAGCCGAATTCGATGAAGCTCGCGGTCGCCTGACTCAGCTTCGGGAAGAACTGGTTGGTCGGCGCCGAGCGCAAGGTCGTGCGAATGCCCACCTGCGCCAGCATCGCCGTTGCCGCCTGGCAGACGTTCTCGCGGTAGGCGATGTTCACGCAGTCCAGCGTGACCGCGAAGCCGTTCGGGTAGCCGGCCTGCGCGAGCAGCGCCTTCGCGGCCTTCGGGTCGTACGGCAGGCGCTTGCCGAGTTCCGGCGGCACGCCGTCGACGCGGTTCGACAGGTAGGCGCCGGTGGGCGTGCCCTGCCCGCGCAGCACCTTGTCGACGATGAGCTCCACGTTGATCGCCTGGTAGACCGCCTGCCGAACCCGCTTGTCCTTGAACGGGTTGCGGTCCTTCACGTCGCCGTGCAGCAGTTCGTCGCGCGCCTGGTCGAAGGTGAAGTACTGCTGGCCGAGGTCGGGGATCTGCAGCAGGCGCAGCCGCGGATCGGCTTTCAGCCGCGGCACGTCCTGGAAGGGCGGGTCGAGCACGAGATCGATCTCGCCGGACGACAGCGCCGCGAGCCGCGTCGCATCGGACTTGACCGAGACGAAGGTCACGTCGTCGAGGTTGCCGGTGCGCTTGTCGCTGCGGCCCCACCAGCCGGGGTGCGCCTTCAGCACCGTGCGCACGTCCGGCTCGTAGCGTTCGACACGGAACGGGCCGGTGCCGTTGGCGTTGCGCACCGCGTAGGTCTCCTGCTTGCCGTTGAAGTCCTGCGCGCGCTCGACGCCATGTTTGATCGCCCAGGCCTTGCTCATCATGCCGAGCAGGAAGAACTTCTCGGGCAGCACCGCGTCGGGCGTGGCGAGCTTCACCTCGATCGTCAGGTCGTCGAGCTTCTTCACGCCGGTCACGCCGGTCAGGTGGAAAGAGCGCTGCGACGGCGCCGCCATCACCCGTTCGATCGAGAACACCGCGTCGTCGGCGGTGAACGGCGAGCCGTCATGAAAAGTTACGCCGGGGCGCAGCTTGAAGCGCCAGGTCTTCGGGTCGATCGCCTGCCACGACAGCGCGAGGCCCGGTTCGAGGCGGTACTGCTCGTCGCGCCACACCAGCGATTCGTAGACCTGCGTGACGACCCGCGTGTGGTACAGCAGCGCGAGCGCGTGCGGGTCCATCGTCTGCGGATCGAAGCCGCTGGCGATGCGCAGGCTCGCCGCGTTCGCCGGCAAGGCGCCGCCGAACACGACGGCCAAGAGGAGAAGGCGGAGCAGTCGACGTGTCATGGCGGTTCAGATGATCTCGAAGTAGCGCTTCAATTCCCAGTCGGTCACGCCGTCCAGCCACTGGCGCCACTCCCATTCGCGGGTCGCGGCGAAGTGATCGACGAAGTCGTCGCCCAGCCAGTCGCGTGCGATCGCCGACTGCCGGAAGTTGCGCGTGGTCTCGATCAAGGTGCGCGGCGCGCGCGGGACGTTCTCCGCCCCCTGGTTGGTCCCGGTGATCGGCGGCGTCGTGAGCTTCAGGCCCTGCTCGACGCCGTGCAGGCCGGCGGCCAGCACGGCGGCCATCGCGAGGTAGGCGTTCATGTCGGCACCGGGGCAGCGGGTTTCGAGCCGCGTCGACTTCGGCCCACCGATCAGCACCCGGAAACTCGCGGTCCGGTTGTCGATGCCCCAGGTGGGCTTCACCGGGGCCCAGAAGCCGTCGACCAGCCGCTTGTAGCTGTTGATCGTCGGCCAGAACATCGGCGCGAACTCCATCAGGCAGGCCACCTGTCCGGCGACGTAGCTTTCGAAGAGCGGGCTCATCTGGCGCGGCGATTTCGCATCGAAGAACAGGTTCTTCTTGCCGTCGGACAGGCTCTGGTGGATGTGGCCGCTGCAGCCGGGGTACTGCGCGTTCCACTTGGCCATGAAGCTGGGCATCACGCCGAAACGTGCGCCGATTTCCTTCGCACCGGTCTTGAAGAGAATGCCGCGGTCGGCTGCCTCCAGCGCCTCGCTGTACAGGATGGCCACTTCGTAGACGCCCGGACCGGTCTCCGTGTGCAACCCCTCGATCGGAACGCCGAACGCCGCCATCTCGTCCATCAGCGCATTGAAATACTCGCGCTTGTGGTTCATGCGCAGCAGCGAGTAGCCGAACATGCCGGGTGTGATCGGCTCGGGGTTCACGCCCTTCTTGGCGGCCCAGCTCTGCGGTGTTTCGGCAAAGTTGAACCATTCATACTCGACGCCGCACAGCGGCTGCACGCCCAGCTTCTCGGCTCGCCGCAGCACGCGCTTGAGCGTCTGGCGCGGGCAGATGGGCGACGGGCTGCCGTCGGCCTTCACGAACTCGCCGAGGAAGAACGGCACCCGGCCGTCCCACGGCACGTGGCGCAGCGTGTCGAGGTCGATCCGCGCGAGCGCGTCGGGAAAACCGTGCTGCCAGCCGGTCAGCGTGGTGTTGTCGTAGCAGGTGTCGCTGCTGTCCCAACCCAGGACGACGTCACAGAAGCCGAACCCACCCTCCGCCGCGCCGAAGAACTTGTCCAGGTGCAGGTACTTGCCGCGCAGGATGCCGTCGATGTCGCTGACCGCGACCTTCACCTTCTGGCTGCCGCTCGCGCGGACCGCATCGAGTGCCGGGTGCTGTTTCGCTTTGCTCGCCATCGGGTTCTCTCCGTGCGCGTGGGGCTGCGAACCAGTCTAACGCCCTCTTCGATGTCCGCGCGGGCGCCGCCGTATCATCGCCTCAGACCATGAAGCTGCCGTTGCTGTCCCGGAGCTGACTCCCCACGCGATGCTCCACCTTCTGAACCTGCTCGCCGCGATCGCCCTGCTCGTCTGGGGCACGCACATCGTGCGCACCGGCGTGCTGAAGGTGTTCGGCGAAAACCTGCGGCGCATCCTGGCCACGAGCTTCAAGAACCGCTTCGGCGCCCTGCTCGCCGGAACCGGCGTGACCGGCCTGGTGCAGTCGGCCACCGCCACCTGCCTGATCGTCTCGTCCTTCGTCGGCAAAGGGCTGGTGACCACCGCCGCTGCGCTCGCGGTGATGCTGGGCGCCGACATCGGCAGCAGCATGATGACCGTCGTGCTGTCGCTGGACCTGTCGTGGCTGTCGCCGCTGCTGATCTTTGTCGGCGTCGTGATGTTCGTCGCGCGCCAGGACACCGGCGCCGGACGCATCGGCCGAATCCTGATCGGCCTCGGGCTGATCACGCTGGCGCTGCGGCTGATCGTCGAGGCGACCCGGCCGCTGACCGAGTCCGAAGCGGTGCGGGCGCTGCTGGCCGCATTGCCGAACGAGGTGATGCTGGAGATCATCGTCGGCGCGGTGCTCACGGTGGCGTCGTACTCCAGCCTCGCGATCGTGCTGTTGACGGCCAGCCTGTCCGCCTCCGGCATCGTGCCCGCCGGCGTGGCGCTCGGCCTCGTTCTCGGCGCCAACGTCGGCAGCGGCCTGCTCGCGATGATCGCCACGGCGCAGGCCTCGCCGCAGGTGCGGCGTCTCCCGGTCGGCAACTTCCTGTTCAAGGTGGCCGGCGCGTTGATCGCGATCCCGCTGCTGCCCTATGCGCACGTGCTGATGCAGCAGCACGTGCCGGACGTGCACTACCAGATCGTGCTGTTCCACCTCGGGTTCAACGTCATGCTGGCGCTGGCGTTCATCGGCTTCACCGGGCCGGTGGCGCGCCTGGTGCAGTGGATGCTGCCGGCGGCGACTTCGGGCGGCGGCACCGAGCGGCCGCGCCACCTCGACCCGTCCGCGCTCGCCACACCGTCGCTGGCGATCAGCTGTGCCGCGCGCGAGGCGCTGCACCAGGCCGACGTCGTGGAAACCATGCTGCGCGGCATCGTGCCGGTGATCCGCCACAACGACCTGGCGCTGGCCGAGCGACTGCGACGCATGGACGACACGGTCGACGAGCTCTATTCAGCGATCAAGTTCTACCTGACCCAGATCTCGCGCGAGGCCTTGTCCGAGCGCGAGAGCCGGCGCTGGACCGACATCGTCTCCTTCACGATCAACATGGAGCAGATCGGCGACATCATCGAGCGCGTGCTCGACGACGTGGAAGACAAGAAGATCCGCAAGAACCGCAGCTTCTCCGACGCCGGCATGGCCGAGATCTGCCACCTGCACGAACGGCTGCTGGCCAACCTGCGCCTGGGCATGAGCGTGTTCCTCGACGGCCACGCGCATGACGCGCAGAAGCTGCTCGAGGAGAAGGCACGCTTTCGCGATCTGGAGCACGAGTACGCCGCCACCCACATCTCGCGACTGCGGGACAACACGGCGCAGAGCATCGAGACAAGCTCCCTGCACCTGGACCTGATCAGCGACCTCAAGCGCATCAACTCGCACATCTGCTCGATCGCCTACCCGATCCTCGAATCGGCCGGTGCGCTGACGAAGACGCGCATCCGCCATTCGCGGCTGACGGGGCTGCCGCCGGAGCATCCGTGATCGACGGGGTGCCGATCGATCGTCAGGCACGAAGACGTTCGACAAAGATCCCACTTGATCACGTCAATCACCAGGGTCCCTGATGAACCACGTCTTCTCAGGTTCTGGCCCTGGCATCCAAGCCCGCGACGGATGCTCGGTGGAGTTGTATCGCAGGCTGCCCTACATGGGTGAGATCGATCACCTTCGACCGTTGCTGCAGGCGGAGAGCTCGGCGCTGGAACTGGGCTGCGGCACCGGCCGCATCACTCGAGTCCTGCTCGAACTCGACCTGAAAGTGACAGCGGTCGACAATTCGGCGGAAATGCTTGCGTGGGTGCCCAACCCTGCAGTCGCGGTACACGCCAACATCGAAGAACTGCGGCTTGAAGCGCGCTTCGACACAGTTCTTCTGGCAAGTTGCCTTGTCAATCATCCGTCGCCGAAAGCAGGTGCGCCCCGCTGCAGGCATCGCGCTTGCACATGAAGCCCGACGCCCAGTTGCTGCTTCAACATCACGATCCCGAATGGCTGAGCAATGTGCAGCCTGGCATCGTTGGCCAAAGCGACGGTTTTGCCATTTCATTGGAAGCCGTGTCGAGAACCGACGAAACCACCCAAATGACGCTTCGCTACGACCTCGCTGGGTCGAGCTGGTTTCATTCGTTTTCGGCAGTGGCGTTGAGCGACCAGGCTATCCGTTGCCTACTGGCTGAGAATGGCTTCTGTCCCGTCGCTTGGAGCGAGCCCAGTCGCCGCTGGATTCGCGCCGTCCTGCAGTCGAGTCGCCATGCCTAGCGAGCGCGAGCTGAAACGTTCCTGCGGCGCTAAACTGTCATCTAACCTGAGGAGTCGCGCATGCCTGATCAAGTCTCCGAACTCGCGAAGCTCGGACGGGCGCTCGCGCCGAGCGATCGCGAGCGCCTGGTTGATCAACTGCTGGAGTCGCTCAACGAACCTGCAGCCGCCGAGTTGAACGCAGCGTGGGAAATAGAGATCGAGCGCCGCCTCGCCGAGTATGACCGAGGCGATGTTCAGGCTGTCGACGCCGAAGAAGTGTTCGCCAAGGCTCGGCGCATCGCGCAGTGATCAAGGTTCGCTTCCTTCCCGCAGCAGAGATCGAGCTGCTCAAGGAAGTTGCCTACTACTCCAAAGCTCGGGCAGGCACCGGAAGTCGCTTTCAAGCCGCCATCCAGGCAGCCGTTTCAAGGGCTGCAGCCCATCCTCTGGGTGGCGCTCCGTCCTTCAAGGAAACCCGCAGCGCCCTGGTCAAAGGTTTTCCGTTCAGCATCGTCTATCGGCCGTCGGCGCAAGAGTTGCTCGTGGTTGCCATCGCACCTCACCGCAAGCGCCCGCAGTACTGGGCCTCGCGAATCGATTGACGGCTGAACCTTCCTTCAACAAGACATCTAGCTAGCGCTGCTTCACGGTCAGCGGTGCGAGGCCGGCACCAGCCGGTCGGACGGGCTGATCTGCGAATCGCCGTCCAGCTCGATCGCCACCTGCGTGCACACCGCCCGGCACAACATCGCCACACGCTCGCTCTGGAGGCGGTAGAAGACCTGCGTGCCGTCGCGGCGCTTGGCCAGCACGCCGCTGCGGTACAGCGTGCTCAGGTGCTGCGACATGTTGGGCTGGGTGGTGTCGATCTCGGCCAGCAGCTCCGACACGTTCTTCTCGCCCTGGCAAACGGCGCTGATGATCTTCAGCCGGATGGGCGTGGAGAGCACCGCGAAAAGCTCCGCCACGGAATCGAACACCTGGTCTTCACTGCTCTTCGTGGGCATGCGCGAAATCTCGGAGGGGCTGCTAACGCCGCGATTCTATTCGCAACCACGGATATATGAAGCCCTCACCGCCCCTGCTGCTCCATCAGCAGATAGGTGTTGTACGCGTTCATGCGGTTCGCCGCGCGGAACAGCGGCACCCGCTCGAAACGCGACCAGTCGGTCTTTGCATAGGCTTCGTCGAAGGGGTCCAGGTTGCGCGCCGCCTCGCCCATCGCGTTGCGCAGGAACGCCAGATAGTCGCGCGTCAGCTCCAGGTCCGGCAACGGGTCGGTCGACGCCGGACCGTGTCCCGGGATCACGAGCTTCGGCCGCCACTCGATCAGCCGTGTCAGCGACGCGATCCATTGCCGGCTGTCGGCCTGGCCGACGAACGGGATGCGGCCGCGGAAGACGAGGTCGCCCGTGAACATCACGCCGCGCCGGGGCACGAGGATGACCAGATCCTCGGGTGTGTGCGCCGGGCCCACGCGCCGGATCAGGAACTCGTGGGCGCCGACCCGCAGCGTCGTCTCGTCCTGGTCCAGCCAGCGGTCGGCCGCGACCAGCCGGGTGCCCTCGTCGATCCACGGAGACAACTCGTTGCGGCTGGCTTCCAGCCGCAACCGGGCCGCGTCGGAGCTCAGGTACTCGCGGGCCGCAGCGTGCGCGACGATGCTTGCGCCGGCCGCCTTGAACGCCTGCAGCCCGTAGATGTGGTCGGCGTGGTAGTGGGTCAGGATCACGTAGCGGATCGGCTGCGGCGTAATGCGACGGATCTCGGCGATCAGGTCGTTCGCGAGCGCGGGCGACCCGAGCGCGTCGATCACGACCACGCCGTCGCCGGTGACGACGAAGCCCGAGTTGGAGATGAAGTTGCGGTTGGCGGCCGAACCAAGCGCCGCCTCGCCCTGCACGAACCAGACGTCTTCGGTGACCTTCACGGCGCGTACCGGCGATTCGGCGCCCCAAGCCGGGGCCATGCCGGTGAGGCATGCCGCGACGAGAGCGACCAGGCCGCCGCGCCGACGGATCATGGCTTGATGTAGGCGTGGCCCTGCAGCTGCAGCTTGGTGATGCGCACGACCCCGGACGGCGTGAAGTCGGCCTCCTGAATGAACTGCTCTTTCTTCAGGTTGCGGTTCTTCAACGTGATCTCGCAGATTTCGAACGTCACGCCGCGGTTGACCAGCGCCGCCACCGTGGCGGCATAGGGCGACTCGTTGCGGTCCTTCGCGCCCTCCATCAGGAAGTCGATGCCCTGCGCATGCGTGACGACGGTGATCTTCGCGCTCGGGTCGGTGTCGAGATGGTTGCGGATGTTGCGCAGGGAGGCGAGCGCCTGGGTTTGCGTGTCGTTGATGTGGTAGACGACCTTGTCCTGCGCCCAGGCGGCGGTCGTGGCGAGAAAGACGGTCAGGCTGGCACAGAGATGTCGGGTTCGCATCGCAGTCTCCTCATGTTCGTCCGTTCATGCGTCGGCGATGCCCGGGTTTCCGTGCAGGCCGACCAGCCTCGGCGTGTTGAGGCGGCGCGGCGCGACCCGCCCGCCCTGCGCCTTCAGCCACGTTTCCACATGCTCCCACACCGGCTTCACGCCGGGCAGGTTCTTCGCTTCTTCGGCGACCGGCGCCCAGCCGGCCACCTTGTACGTCTTGCCGGCCTCGAGCGGCTTGCCGTCGAGGCGCATGTCGCTGATGCGACTGCCCATCTTCTGCGCCGGGTCGCAGGTGTAGGCGAGGCCGCCCACACGCACCATGTCGCCGCCCTGCTGGTAGTACGGGTCGGGGTTGAACAGGTTGTCGGCCACGTCTTCGAGCACCGTCTTGATCGTCTCGCCGCTCATCTCGTTGAGCGTCGCGTACGGGTAGGTGATCGCGACCTGGTCCATCATCAGCTCGCGGGTGATCACATCCCCGGGCAGCAGCGACGTGCCCCAGCGAAAACCGGGCGAAAACGCGATCTGAGCGTCCTGCGTGTCCATCAGCGCGTCGCAGATCAACTGATCCCACGAGCCGTTGAAGTTGCCCCGGCGGTACAGCAACCCGTCCGTCACCGCGAGCTTCTCTGCCAGCTTCGACTCGTACGGCGCGCGCACCTTGGTGATCAGCGCGTCCATCTCCGGATCGGCCTTCAGCTGGTTGGCGAAGATGGGCAGCAGCCGGTAGCGGAAGTCGACGACGCGGCCGCCCTTCACGTCGAAGTCCATCACGCCGAGGAACTTGCCGTTGCTGCCGGCATTGGTCACCAACGTCTTGCCGCCGGCGTTGGCCACCGGCACGGCGACCGGCACGCCGTCGTGCGTGTGGCCGCCGAAGATCGCATCGACGCCGCGCACGCGCGAGGCCATCTTCAGGTCGACGTCCATCCCGTTGTGCGACAGCAGGACGACGACCTGCGCACCTTTGGCGCGCGCCTCGTCGACCACGGTCTGCATGTTGTCGTCCTGGATGCCGAAGCTCCAGTCGGACATCAGATAGCGCGGGTTGGCGATCGGCGTGTACGGAAACGCCTGGCCGACGATCGCACAGCGCACGCCGTTGATCTCGCGCAGCACGTAGGGCTTGAAGACCGGGTCGCCGAAGTCGGCGGTCTTCACGTTCTGCGCGAGGAACTCGATCCTGCCGTTGAAGTCCTTTTCGACGATTTCCTTCACGCGCTCCATGCCATAGGTGAACTCCCAGTGGCCGGTCATCACGTCCACCCCGAGCAGCTTGGCCGCGTCGACCATGTCCTGCGCGTCGGTCCACAGCGAGGTCGCCGAGCCCTGCCAGGTGTCGCCGCCGTCGAGCAGCAGCGCGCCCGGCCGGCTCGCCTTCAGCTGTTTGACCAGCGTGGCGAGATGCGCAAAGCCACCCACGCGGCCGTAGCGCCGCGCCGCCTTCTCGAAGTCGATGTAGGTGTAGGCGTGCGCGGCCGCCGTGCCGGGGCGCAGGCCGGCCGTCGTGAGCAGGGCTTCGCCGACGAGATGCGGCAGCCGGCCGCGCATCGGGCCGACGCCGATGTTCACGCTCGGCTCGCGGAAGTAGCAGGGCTTGAGCTGCGCATGGCAGTCCGTCATGTGCAGGAACGACACGTTGCCGAAAGGCGCCACGTCGTACAGCCCCCGCTGCGCGGTCGCGGCGTCGGCATCGGCGTATCGCGCCAGGCCCATGCCCGCGGCCGATGCGGCACCGAGCACCTGCAGAAAGTCCCGCTTCGACAAATTCATGCTTCAGCAATCAATGATGCTCAGGCGAAGAACAAGCCCGCCCGAAGGCGGGCTCACGGCGGCGCCGGTCACTGGTTGACCGGCGAGTTCGGATCGAGCAGCAAGGCCATCAGGTCCTTCATCTGCGTCTCGTCGAGCATGCCGGCATGGCCGAACCGCGGCATGCCCGAACAGGCGTTGTAGGCCTTCGCGTTGTAGAGCTTGCCCCAGGTGTAGTCGACGATGGCCTTCGACGCCGGGTCCGCCGGGTCCTTGACGCCGCGGATCTTGCCGTAGTTGTACAGGCTCGGTCCGATGGTTCCGAACGAGATTTCGCTCTTGCTGATCTGATGGCAGTTGTAGCAATTGCCGCCGTTCGCCGAGGTGGCGGCAGACTTGTCGGACCATGTCATTCCGCGGCCGTTCTGCGCCAGCTTCTCGCCGGCCTTCCAGTCGCCGATGAACTTGCCGTCGCTCGGCATCTTCACGGTCGCGAGGTTGGCTTGCTCGATCGCCTTGGCGCGTGCTTCCGGCAACGGCTTGCCCTCTGACTTGGAGCACTCTGCGTTCGACGCGTCCTGCTGCAGCCGGTCCATCTTCGCAATGCCCTGGTCTCGAAACGAGGTCTTCATCATCCCGTCGAGCAGGGCGTCGTAGTCGGGCGACGGGGCCGTCGCCGCGCACCCCGCCAGCCCCACGGCGACGATCACGCCGGCCGCCGTTCCCACAGTCGTCTTTCGCATGTGCTTTCCCCTTCAACGCTTGAGGGCCGGTGCGATCGATTCCGCACCCTTGGCATTGACGCCCATGTACGCACTCAACGCGATGGTCACGTCGGACGCGTAGCCCGGATACGGAAACCGCTGCTGGCGAAAGCAGTCGTTGAGGCGCCGCTGCATGCCCCACAGCTGCCCGCTGCTCACTCGGTAGGCCGGCCACGCGGCATAACCGACGCCGTCGCCGGGGTTCTTCGTCAGGTCGGGGAGGTCCTGCATGCGGATGCGCTTGCCTTCCTCGCTATGACACGAGGCGCAGGAGAAGTCGTACGGCCCGGCGCGGTAGAAAAACGCGCGCTTGCCGAGTTCGAACGTCTTCTTCTCTTCGGCATGGCCCTGCGGCAGGTTCATCTTCATGCCGCGCGACTCGGCCGAGACGTAGGCGACGAGCGCCTCGATGTTCGACTGCTCGCCTTTGCCGAACGGGGTCGTCGCGATCTCGTCGACGTTGAAACCCTGCAGCGTCTGCATGCAGGTCAACAAGCGCGACTCGAGATCCTGGACCCGCTGCGTGTCGGCGAAGTAGCGCGGCAGCTCGACAAAGGCGCCCTTCACCTTGCCTGGCCCCTTGCCCAGGTCGCACTGCTCCAGCGACGCGTTCTTGGGCCCGCGCGGCTGCTTCCAGAGTCCCTCGCCCTTGGCCTCGTACAGCTCGGCCGGGTTGCCGTCCTCCAGCATCTTTCGGTACTCGGCGATGCCGTCCGCCGCCGACTTCTGCTGCGCCGGCGCGGCCATCGCCGCGCTCAGCAGTGCACATGCGATCAAGCTTGGTTTCATAGTCTCCTCGTGGGTGGTCGGTCGAGTCGCGACCGGGCCGGAGTTGCCGGCGGTGCCTGGACGGCGCCCTTACGACACCGTGGCTTCGTCGGTTCGCTTCTCGCCGCGGTTGTCGACCCACGACACCGAGACCTTGTCGCCGGCCTTGCCGCCCTTGATGTTGAACTGCAGGAACGGATTCTTCGCAACCGCCGGGCCCCACTGGGCCGTCATCACCGTCTTGCCGTTGTGTTGCGCCGTGACCTCCTGGATGAACCAGGCCGGAATCGGCTTGCCGGAAGCGTCCTTGCGCTGGCCGGTCTCCATCTCATGAGCCATCAGCACGCGCACGGTGGTCTTGTCGCCTGCGGCTTGGGCGCGAATGCGCATCGGATCTGCCATGTCGAACTCCTTGGAGAGAGTGATACGAAGTGAGTCAGCCGCCGCAGCCGCCGAGCGTGACCTTGACTTCCTTTTGGGCGAACAGCATCTTGCCGTCGTTCATCATCGCGACCGCATACACGTTCGACGACTGCCCCATCTTCACGCGGGTCGAAAAGTTCGGCTCGACCGCGTCGGTCACGTCGAACATTGCCGACAGGACCGACGGGTTCTTCTCGACCAGCAGCAGGATGCGCTTGACACCCGGCAGCGTGGTCGACGCCCCGACCGGCACGACCGCGCCGTTCTCGGCGATGTCGGGCCCCGTCACCGTCACGTCCGGACTCTGCGTGGGCGCGGCGGCGCCGAGCGCCTTCATCAGCTCGTCGATGTTCTTGGCCTCGAATGCGGCCGCGTTCCAGCTGCCCGCCTGGGCTTGGGCCAGCGCGGGCAGCATGCCCATTGCCGCCAGCATCGCCGCGACCTTGGCCGAATGGGAAAGCATCTCTCGTCGGGTGTGCATGGAAGACTCCTTCTATCTGCATATGCTAATGAACAAACGATCTACCGCGATGCGGACCATCCCTTAGGGCTCGACGTCTTTGCAGAAACCGAAGGAGCGTCCGCGGTCTTGTTCCCTCTCCCTCTGGGAGAGGGAGCTATCCCGTGTCACATGCTACTTTCCCGCATCTTCAATCAGCCATTGCGCGATCGCCTTTGCATCCGCCTCGCCCAGCGCCTGCGGCGGCATCGGGATCGAGCCCCAGACGCCCGAGCCGCCGGACTTGATCTTGCCGGCCAGGTAGACGGCAGCATCGTCCCGCCCCGCCTGCTTCTTCGCGATCTCTCGGAAGCTCGGGCCGACGATGCGCTGCTCCAGCCCATGGCACGCCACGCAGCCATGCTTTTGCGTCAGTGTGATGGCCGCCGGAGTGACTGCAGCCTGCGGCAGGCTCGACGGCGCCTCTGTGGCCATTCCGCGCTGCGGCCCGACGCCGCGGTTCTGCTCCGCCAGGTTCCCGTGTGCATTGCGCGCATGGTCCGGCAGCGAGGACACGATCGTCGCGTCGCTTGCGCAGTTCTTCATGCACGCCGTTGCGGCCACGTCGGGCTTGCGCTTGCCGAACGGCCACAAAGCGTGGTCGGTCGTCATGCCGTTCCGGTTGGGCAGCCGCTTCTGAACCTCGCCGATGTTGCGATTCGACAGCGTGAAATTGTCCGGCACGATGCCGCCCATGTTCAGGATGTACGCGGTGACGGCGTACACCTCTTCGGTGGACAGCGACTTCGGCGCCGCCCACGGCATCGCGCGGTTGATGTAGTCCCACAGCGTCGACACGGACGAGAGTTTCATCAAGGTCGTGCGACCCGGGAAGCTCGAATCGGCCAGGCTGGCCACGCGGCCCGCTTCGATGTCCTTTGCCGTGGTGCCGCCGACGATCGGGCTGAAGACCTCGTTGCTTTCGCCGAAGACGCCGTGGCACGACGCGCATTTGGCCTCCCACACCTGCATCCCCTTGGCCACCGAACCGGCTCCCTTGGGCAAGCCCTTGAAGTCGGGGCGCACGTCGATGTCCCAGGCGGCGATCTCCTTGGCCGTTGCCGTGCGGCCGATGTCGTCGTATGTCGGGGGAGCGGCATGCGCGGCCACCGCCGCGAGCAGCGCCGTGGCGGCTGCGCACTCACGCCAGCTGCACATTCGTCACCTCCCCGCTTTCCTGCACCAGCCAGGTCTGGACCGCGTTGTTGTGGTAGATCGAGCGCGTGCCGCGCACTGCCCGCAGCTGCTTCTTCGTGGGCTGCACGTAGCCGGTCTCGTCCATCGCACGGCTTTGCACGAGTGCCGGCTTGCCGTCCCACACCCAGTCGAGGTTGAAGCGTGTCAGGCACTTCGACATCACCGGCGACTCGAGCCGCGCGGTGCGCCAGTGGCGCCCGCCGTCGACCGACACGTCGACCTGCTCGACCTTGCCGCGGCCGGACCACGCGAGCCCGCTGAGGTTGTAGAAGCCCTTTGCCAGCAGCACCTGCCCGCCCGACGGCGTGGTGATCACGCTCTTGCACTCCTGGATGCTCGTGTACTGCCGATGCAGGCCGCCGGGCATCAGGTCGACGTAGTGCAGCACTTCGTCCTTGCTGCCGTAGGGCTTGTCGCCGACTTCGATGCGGCGCAGGTACTTGACCCAGCTGACGCCCTGCACGCCCGGCACCACAAGGCGCAGCGGATAGCCGTTCTCCGGACGCAGCATCTCACCGTTCTGCCCGTAGGCAACGAGCACCTCGCCGCTTTCGACGAGCTCCATCGGAATCGTTCGTGTCATCGACGAGCCGTCGGCCCCTTCGGCGAGCACGAAGCGGCCGCGCTTGAAGTCGACACCCGCCATCTCGAGCAGGATTTTCAGCGGCACGCCGGTGAACTCGCTGCAGCCGAGCATCCCGTGGGTGTACTGGCAGGTGGGCACCGCGACGTTGCCCCATTCCATGCCCGTGTTGGCGCCGCATTCGATGAAGTGGAAGCGGCTCACCGACGGCAGGCGCATCAGCTCGTCCATCGTGAAGACCATCGGCCGGCGCACGATCTTCTCGTCGGCGCCGTTGAGCATCAGCCGGTGCTTCGACGGGTCGATGTCCCACCAGCCCTGGTGGTGCCGCTCGAAGTGCAGGCCGCTGGGCGTGACGATGCCGAACAGCGACTGCAGCGGCGCGAAGGACACCGACGCCTGCGAGGTCTGCGTGAGGCCCGGGCTTTGCCGGCGCTGCACGTTGGCTTCGTACGTCGACGGCCTGCCGTAGCCGTCAGTCACGACCGGCTGCCCCAGCCCCTTGCTGTGCGCGGGCAGCTCCAGAATGGCGGGGTCGCCGCCGGGCGACGCCGGGTTTGCGCCGGCCAACGCGGAAGGCGCCGCCGCGGCCACACCCGCCGCCGCGAACGCGCTGCGGATGAAATCGCGCCGGCCGCTCCTGGCCTCGGCGAAGACGGCGCGAACCCCGGTGCGGTCGAGAAACCCCTCCGGCGCCTTGCGCAGGCGCCCCGGTGTCGCACTCGTGTCCTTCATTCGGGCCCTTCTATATCAGCGTTGTCGAATATTAGTCCATGCGGAATAAATCCCGATGCGGGAAAACCCGCCAAGGCACACTCCCCTCATGCACCACGCCCTGCTGCTGCTTCCCGACTTCCTGCTGATCCTCGTCGGCTTCGCCGTCTGCCGCTACACCGCACTCGACCGCCCGGTCTGGGAGGCGACCGAGCGGCTGGTGTACTACCTGCTCTTCCCGGTGCTGCTGTTCAACTCCATCGTGCATGCGCCGCTGCAACTCGGCACGGCGCTCAATCTCGCCGGATGCGGACTCGCGATCGTCGCCGTCGGCGTCGTGCTGGCGTACGCGCTCGGCAAGGTGCCGGGCGTGGATGCGCGTGCCCACGCCTCCGGCGCGCAAGTCGCGTTCCGGTTCAATTCCTACGTGGCGCTGGCGTTGGCCGAGCGCCTCGGCGGCGCGGCCGGCGTGGCGGCGATCGCGCTGATCGTCTCGCTGGTCGTTCCGGTCTGCAACGTGGCCGCCGTGTGGCCGCTGGCTCGGCACGGGGGCCACGGCTACCTGCGTGAACTCGCGCGCAATCCGCTCATCATCAGCACCGTGGCGGGTCTGGTCGGCAACGTCGTGGGACTGACCCTGCCGGCCCCGGTGGCCACCACGCTGCAGCGCATCGGACTCGCCGCACTGCCGCTGGGCTTGATGGCGGTCGGTGCCGGCCTGCGCTTCGGTGCACTGCGCGAGGCGCCTCGGCTCGGCGCGGCGCTGCTGTCGATCCGGCACCTCGTGCTGCCGCTGGTGGGACTGGCCCTCGCGTGGTTCGTGCCGTTGACTCCCGTGCAGCGCATGGTCGTCGTGGCTTTCGCGGCGATGCCCACCGCATCGAGCTGCTACGTGCTGGCCGCGCGCCTCGGCGGCCACGCGAGCTTCGTCGCCGGGCTGGTCACGGTGTCCACGCTGCTCGGGATGGTCAGCATTCCGCTGGCGCTGGCGTTGTTCGACAGGTTCGGCACGTAGGCGATCAGACGCGAGCGGATCGGCCGCGTCGCAGCGCGTAACGTTCCGTTGCGACTCGCGAAACCCGGTCCCTAGTTTGCAGTCTCGACACGCCCGCACGGCCGTGGGACCGTCGGCCGATGCAAGCGATCGACCTGCGGTCGGTGCCGCCCGATTCGGCCTGCGCAGCCGTGGCGCGCAGCAGTGACGGCGTCATGCCGGACTTCCTGATCGCCGACGGCGGCCCATCACCCGTCATGGCAGCACAGTGGCGGCGCCGACGCGCCTGCCTGTCGCAGCCGCAGCGCTTGCCCGATCATCTGCTGTCGTATTGCGCGGCCGGCGGCGGCGACTGCATCATGGAAGTCGACGGCGAACGCCGCCGGGTGCATCACTCCGCCGGCACCGTCACTTTCGTGCCCG
>DATKCI010000005.1:0-4702 GCA_035513255.1 Piscinibacter sp.
CTGGCCCTTGACCTTGTGCTGCTCGACATATTGCTTCACCGCGGCCACGCCGAGCGCGCCGGCGGGCTCGAGGATGCTGCGGGTGTCCTGGAACACGTCCTTGATCGCGGCGCACACCGCGTCGGTGTCGACGACGATGAAGTCGTCGACCAGCTCGCGCGTGAGGCGGAAGGTTTCCTCGCCGACCATCTTGACGGCGGTGCCGTCGGAGAACAGGCCCACGTCGCCCAGTTGCACGCGCTTGCCGGCCTTCACGGAGCGCACCATCGCGTCGGAGTCGTGGGTCTGCACGCCGATCACCTTGATCTCCGGCCTCACCGCCTTGATGTAGGCGGCGACGCCGGAGATCAGCCCGCCGCCGCCGATCGCGACGAACACCGCGTCCAGCGGCCCCTGGTGCTGGCGCAAGATCTCCATCGCGATCGTGCCCTGGCCGGCGATCACGTCGGGGTCGTCGAACGGGTGCACGAAGCTCAGGCCGTGCTCGCGCTCGAGTTCGAGGGCATGCACGTAGGCGTCGGAGTAACTGTCGCCGTGCAGCACGACATCGCCGCCGAGTGCACGCACCGCGTCGATCTTCAGCCGCGGCGTGGTGACCGGCATCACGATCATCGCCTTGCAGCCCATGCGCTTCGCAGCGAGGGCGACACCTTGCGCATGGTTGCCGGCCGACGCACAGATCACGCCGCGTTCGAGCTGCTGCGCCGACAGGTGCGCCATCTTGTTGTAGGCCCCGCGCAGCTTGAAGCTGAACACCGGCTGAACGTCTTCCCGCTTCAGCAGCACGTGGTTGCCGACGCGCTTGGAGAGGCTGCGCGCGGGCTCCAGCGGCGTCTCGGACGCCACGTCGTAGACGCGCGCGGTGAGGATCTTCTGCAGGTAGGCCGCCAGCGTCAGCGGTTTGGGCTTCTCGCCCGTCGCCTGGCGCCTTGTCGGGCTCTTGTTGGCGCCTTGGGGGCCGGCCATTGCTGATCTCCTCCGGGTCTGGTCTCTTGCGGCGCCGCATCATACGTCAGCACCACTTGCCGCCTGCCTGGCGGCAAGCAGGCAAGAAAAAAGCCCAAGGCATTGCTGCCTTGGGCTGAATCCACCAATGGAGGAGGTGGAGGAGACAATCGGTAGGAAGTGCTGAGCACCCCAATGAGAAGCAGTGTAGTCGCTCCTTTGTTGCGCTGCAATATCAATCGCTCGATAACCTAGATGAACGACTCGAAAACGGCGTGATGGGATGCACAATCCGAGGCGTTTGAGCGCGGACGCCCTCGTTTCGTGCGGTATGCACAGGATGTGACCATGGAATGCACCGTCAACTGGATTCCCGCCGCCGGCATGGGCTTCGTCGCCGAGACCGGCAGCGGCCACACGCTGGTGATGGACGGCGCGCCCGACGGCGGCGGACGCAACCTCGCGCCGCGGCCGATGGAAACGGTGCTCGCCGGCACGGCTGGCTGCACGGCCTACGACGTCGTGCTGATCCTCAAGCGCGGGCGTCACGCCGTGACGGGCTGCCAGGTGAAGGTGAGTGCCGAGCGCGCCGCGGTCGACCCGAAGGTGTTCACGAGCATCCACATGCACTTCGTCGTGAGCGGCACGGAGCTCACCGACGGGCCGGTGGCGCGTGCGATCCAGATGTCGCACGAGAAGTACTGCTCGGCGAGCATCATGCTCGGCAAGACCGCAGCGATCACGACGTCGTTCGAAATCGTGCCGGCTTGATGCCAGTGACTTACAGCCGATAAGCCGTGGTCGTCATCACCTTGGCGGCGGCGCGCATCGCCCAGCGCACCGGCAGCGGCAGTTCGGCGGCGCCGGCCTGCTGAGCGTTCGCCGCGTGGCGGGCTTCGTCGTCTTTCATTTGGCGCACGATCGCCTGCGAGCGCGTGTCGCTCGCAGGCAGCTTGCTCAGATGGCTTTCGAGGTGCTGCTCGACCTGCCGCTCGGTCTCGACGACGAAGCCGAGACTCATCGCATCGCCGATCCGTCCCGCGACGAGTCCGATCCCGAACGCGCCGGCGTACCACAGCGGGTTCAGAAGGCTCGGTCGCGTGCCGAGCTCATGCAAGCGCTGCTGCGTCCATGCGAGATGGTCGGTTTCTTCTCTGGCCGCCGTCTCGAAGTGCCGCTTCAGCGCCGGGTCCTGGGTCGTCAAGGCCTGCGCCTGGTAGAGCGCCTGCGCGCACACTTCGCCGACATGATTCACGCGCATCAAGCCGCCCGCATGGCGCCGCTCCTGATCGCTGAGTGCGTCGGCGGTTGTGCTGTTTGCAGACGGAGAAGGGCGCGCCGCATGGCTCGCGCCGGAGAGCGTCTTCAGCGTGTTGTCGGCGGCGACGAGCAGTTGGTCGATCATGTGTCCGGAAGTTTGGGGAGCGGCGGATCAGCATAGCGCAGCCGTCCGTGGACGATGTCGCACAGGCGCCGATCGGGCCGGATCGGTGTAACAGTCGCGACATCGCCGTGCGAGGCGCTCGTTGTGCACAGACAACATAAACGCCCTTTTCCTTCGCCAATCCTTGGCAATCCGGGAGGGGGTCTGGTGCAATACATCCAACTTCCGCTGAGGGGGTTTGGCCTGATCAGCCCTCAACGCAGGGTGCACGCATCGGGACCTCTTGTTCAACCTAGGAGATAGTTGCAATGAAAAAATCTCTGCTCGCTCTCGCTGTTCTGGGCGCGTTTGCTGGTGCCGCCACGGCCCAGTCGTCGGTGACGATCTATGGCTCGATCGACATGAGCATCGCCAAGCAGGACGGCGACGCCGCGAGCCCGGGCGCCCCAGGCAACGAGGCCTGGACGCTTCAGCAGTCCAACGGTTCGCGCCTGGGCTTCCAGGGCAATGAAGACCTGGGTGGCGGCCTGTCGGCCCAGTTCCAGATCGAGCATCGCTACACGCCGGATAACGGCAATGCCGCCAACCCGTTCTGGGCCGGCCGTTCGTACGTTCAGTTGTCCAGCGCCACCGCTGGCCGCGTCTACATGGGCCGCGAATACACCCCGGCGTTCTGGCCGGCCGTGAAGTCGGATCCGTTCGGCTGGGACGGCGTGGGCCAGATGGGCAGCATGCAATGGGCCGGCTATTTGAGCACCGGTGGCGTCCGTGCCCCGAACACGATTGGCTATCGCTCGCCGAACTGGGGCGGCTTCACGGTGAATGCCGCGACCGGTCTGGGTGAAGGCGCAACCAGCCGTGCCGACGGTTTCAACGTCGAGTACGGCGCCGGCCCGCTGTACGCCGCCTTCGGCTACGAACAGCAGTCCAATGGCCCGGCCGTTACCGATGGCAACAGCCTGATGAACGTCGCGCTGCACTACAACGTCGGCTTCGCCAAGCTGATCGCCTACTACGCTCAAGCTGAAATCAGCGATGGCGTGAATGGTGGAGAGGTGGACTCCAAGGCCTACATGCTCGCCGCCGCGATCCCGGTCGGCGCCGGCACGATCAAGGCAGCCTACATCGAGGTCATTCCCGATGGCTCGGACAACGACCGCACGAAGCTCGGTCTCGGCTACAACCATCCGCTGAGCAAGCGCACGACGCTGTACGCAGACTACGGATTCGCGACGCAGGACACCGTCTCCGACAGCAACACGTTTGCTCTCGGCATCAAGCACACGTTCTGATCGTCGGCTCGTCCTCGAGCCTCGATTCAAAGGCCGCCTTCGGGCGGCCTCTTTCATGTGTGCGTCCAGGATGCGCGATTGCCGTGTCGCACAGGCAACAAGAGCAAAGCGATTACCCTAATGGGACATTCCCTCTTCAGCCGGAGGCATACGTTTTGCTGAGATAGCATCTCGCCGGCTTTCCCTCGGTCGCTCACCCACAATGTCGGGCGGCCGATGTTGTCGAGACAGGCACCCAACCCGAATCGCCTGGCACCCAGCATCACCCCATGCTCGCTTTCATCCTGCGTCGTCTTGCCCAAGCCGTGATCGTGATGCTCGCGGTCGCGTTCATCGCGTTCATGCTGTTTCAGTACGTCGGCGACCCGGTGACGAACCTGTTGGGGCAGGACGCCACGCCCCAGCAGCGGACGCAACTGCGCGCCGATCTGGGTCTGGATCAGCCCTTTCCGGTGCAGTTCGCGCGCTTCGTCGGCAACGCGGTCCAGGGCGAGTTCGGGCTCAGTCTGCGGCAAGGACGAAAGGTCTCCGCGCTAATCGTCGAGCGCTTGCCGGCCACCCTCGAGTTGTCGCTCGCCGCCGCCGTCATCGCACTGGTGGTCGGCATCCCGATGGGCGTCTATGCCGCGCTGCGCCGCGGGACCTTTGCCTCGCAACTGATGATGACCGTGTCGCTGCTCGGTGTGTCGCTGCCGACCTTTCTGATCGGCATTTTGCTGATCCTCGTGTTCGCCGTCACGCTGAAATGGCTGCCGAGCTTCGGCCGCGGCGATGTCGTGACGCTCGGTTCGTGGACGACGGGATTTCTGACCCTCGACGGCTGGAAGCACCTGATCCTGCCGTCGATCACGCTCGCGGTCTTCCAGCTCACGCTGATCATGCGGCTCGTTCGCGCCGAGATGTTGGAGGTCCTGCGCGCCGACTACATCAAGTTCGCGCGTGCGCGCGGCCTGCCGAATCGCGCGGTCTACTTCGGCCATGCACTGAAGAACACGATGGTCCCCGTGATCACGATCACCGGGCTGCAACTCGGCTCGCTGATCGCCTTCGCGATCATCACCGAGACCGTGTTCCAGTGGCC
>DATKCI010000006.1:0-10327 GCA_035513255.1 Piscinibacter sp.
CTGGTGGTCGCCACCGGTCCGCGGCTCGCGCCGAACAGGAAGGTGTTGTTGCCGCCGTCCGCCGCGTCTGCCACGGACGGCGCGAAGCCGCTTCGGGTCGCGCTGACGCGCGAGCAGATCGACCGGTGCCCGCCCGTCGAAACGGAGAAGACGGTGTCGCGCCGCCACGAGATCGCGCAAGCGCTTTCCTTCGGCCATCCATACTACTGGCGCGGTCCCCACGTGCGCGGCGCCGGCATCCACCCCGACATCGTTCCGCTGACCCACCGGCAAGCCATGCCGGCCGGTGACGCCGAAGCGCTGGAACGTGCCGCTCGATTCGAGCAGCAGCAGGCCGCGAAGTCGCACCTGCGCAGCATGCGCGAAGTGAAGGGCTACAAGGCCGAGGCCAGCGACGGCCACGTCGGTACGGTCGACGACTTCATCATCGACACCGGCACGTGGGCCATCGTCGGCATCGTCATCGATGGCCGCAAGTGGTGGCCCGGCGGGCACATGACCGTCGGGCCCGACGCCGTCGAGCGCGTCGACTGGGCCAGCCGCAGCGTGCAGTTGCGTCTCGAACGCGATGCCGTGAGGAGCGGGCTCGCTCACACCGGCGGTCCTTCGTCCGGCTGAGCCGATGGCCTCGCGCGACGCGCCATCCGCCTCGTCTCAGGTCGTCGTCATCACCGGCGGATCGGCCGGCATCGGCCGCGCGACGGCGCAGGCGTTCGCTCGGCGCGGCGCGCGGGTCGCCGTGCTCGCGCGCGGGCAGCAGCGCCTCGACGACACATGCCGTGAGATCGAGCAGCTCGGCGGGCAGGCGCTGGGGCTTCCCACCGACGTGGCCGACGAGGCGCAGGTCGAGGCCGCCGCGGCGGAAGTTGAGCGCCGCTGGGGCGGCATCGATGTGTGGGTCAACAACGCGATGGCGACCATCTTCGCGCCGGTCGAGCAGATCGGGGCCGACGACTTTCGCCGCGCCACCGAGGTGACCTACCTCGGGGCCGTCTGGGGCACGCAGGCGGCGCTCAAGCGCATGACGGCGCGCAACCGCGGCGTCATCGTGCAGGTCGGCTCCGCGCTCGCCTACCGGTCGATCCCGCTGCAGGCGCCGTACTGCGCGGCGAAGGCGGCCTTGCGCGGCTTCACCGACTCGCTGCGCAGCGAGCTGATCCATGACGGCAGTGGCGTGCGGTTGACGATGGTGCAGCTGTCGGCGTTCAACACCCCGCAGTTCGACTGGGGCCGCACGACGCTGCCGTGCCGGCCGCAGCCGGTGCCGCCGATCTTTCAGCCGGAGCTGGCCGGCGAGGCGATCGTCTGGGCCGCGACGCACGCGCGCCGCGAATCGTGGGTCGGCTGGCCGGCGGTGAAGGCCATCCTGGCGCAGCGGCTGGTGCCCGAACTGCTCGACCGCCTGCTGGCGGTGCGAGGCTACGGCGGCCAGCAAGGCGACGAGCCGCTGCCCGCCGGGCGTGCCGACAACCTGTTCGAGCCGGCCCCGGGCCAGCAGGGTTCGCATGGCCGCTTCGATGAGCGCTCCACGCCGTCGAGCCGGCAATGGTGGCTAGCGACCCACCGCTGGGTCCCGGTGCTCGCGGTCATTGCGCTGATCGCGGCCGGCGGCGTTGCGCTCGCCTGGTCGCGTTGACGCGCCGCAAGGGCGGGGGACCGGCCCTTCCGGCTTCTTTCAGCGCCGGCCGAGCCGGTCGCGAAACTCGAGCTCGAGGGTCTCGGTCGAGCCCTCGGGGCGCGCCGTCACGCGAAAGTCCAGCACTTCGCGCGGCAGGAAGTCGTAGACGCCGAGGTAGGTGACGAAGCCGTCGGCAACCACCTTGCGCATCGTCACTGCCGTCTCGATGCCGCCCACGTTGCGCGCCTGCGCCGTCACCTGGGCCGCCAGATTGGGCCCGGCGGCGGCGCCCTTGCGGTGGACCGTCACGTTGAGGACCGCCTTGCGAGGATCGGCCGCGATGCCATGCTTCTCCAGCATCTGCTGCGGCAGGTTGTGCGTGCTGACGGTGCTGGCACGCAGCACATAGTCCCCCGATTCGGCCACATGCGGCTGCGCGGCGGCGCCGGCCGCGGCGAACGCCGCCAGCAGCACCAACGAACCGGCGAGGCGGCGGTGAACGTTGCGAAAACTGCCCATGTCATCCACTCCGATCTGTAAGAGATGCATACACATTTGTACAAATTCATCCGATCGCAAGGAAGAGCGCGTGGCCGGAACATCGCCCTTCGCCTGCCTCGCATCAAGCGCGCAGCACTCTGTCGAGCACCTTGTTCTGCAGGTTCGGAACGGCGCCCTCGATGATCTGCTGCGGATTCAGCCCCTCGCGACGGTAGTACGCGCGGTTCGCGTCCTTGTCGAGCACCACGTCGGTCACGCCCACCGAAACGCCTGCATACGCGCCCTTGGTGTTGGACCAGACGATCACGTCCTGCACCTTGCCCGTCGAGGTCTGCGCGCGCCTGGAGTAATCCTCATGCGCTGCACGACTTGCACCGCCTCGTTGACGTCCTGCTGCGCATCGCGCAGGTCCTCCTGGTCGACCTGAGCGACGGGGCCCATCGACGTGCTGCCGGTTCCGCGGTTGACCGCGGCGGTCGGCTGCATGCTGGCCTGCAGCGTCTGCGCCATTTGCAGGTGCTCCTGCAGCTTGGGCAGCGTTTCGCGCGCGAAGGCGTTGAGCTGCGGATGGCGAACCCGAGCGATCGCCTTTTCGAAGATGCCTATCGTCTCGCGGTGCGCTTCCACGCCGAATTCGTCGGCATAGCGCTGGTCGAAATCCTGGCCGTCGGCGGCCTCCAGCAACTGCAGCTTCGCTCTCTGCACGAAGGCGGGATCGGAAGGTACATCGATGCGGTTGGCCATCGCGATCTGGCGCAGCTTCTGGTTGGCCTGCGTGTGGTCGTCGATCATGCGCTGGGCGAAGTTCTTCACGTCGGGGTTGGTCGCCTTCGACAGCGCGAGGCGCGAGGCCCGCACTTCGGCGTGGCCTGCATGGGCGGCGTTCTCCACGAATTCACGCTCCGCTTCGGCAATGCCGACGCGCGCACCGCGGTCCGGCGTGCCGCTGACCTGCGTCGATGGAGAGGGGAGCTGGGTTTGGGCGACGGCGGCGCCACAGGCGAGCGCCACGATGCCGGCGGCGATGGGATGAAGTCTGAACATGGTGGAACCTCCTGGTGGGGGGGCTGCAGGTGGCTGCATCACGCAGCCTCGTCCTTTTGGGCGTGCAATCGACATTCCCGGCCGGGGAGCGGCGGGGCGGGGCACACGCCTTGCCGGGCTTCGTCCTCCCACACCGCGAAGGAGTCACCATGGCCAAACCCACCGTCAGCGATCACGTGCTGGAACGGCTGCATGCCTGGGGCGTGCGACGCATCTACGGCTACCCCGGAGACGGCATCAACGGGTTGATGGGTGCGTTCGACCGGATCGGCGAACGCATGCAGTTCGTGCAGGCGCGCCACGAAGTGCTCGCCGCCTTCATGGCCACCGCGCATGCGAAGTTCACCGGCGAGGTCGGCGTGTGCATGGCCACCTCGGGGCCCGGCGCGATCCACCTGCTCAACGGCCTGTACGACGCAAAGGCCGATCACCAGCCGGTGGTCGCGATCGTCGGCCAGCAGGCGCGCGCGGCGATGGGTGGCGACTACCAGCAGGAGGTCGATCTCGTCAGCCTGTTCAAGGACGTGGCCCACGAATACGTGCACATGGCCACCGTGCCGGAGCAGATCCGCCACCTCGTCGACCGCGCGGTGCGCATCGCACGCGACCGGCGCGCGGTGACCTGCATCATTCTGCCCAACGACCTGCAGGAGATGGAGGCGGTGGACAAACCGCCGCGCGAGCACGGCACCGTGCACAGCGGCATGGGCCGCACCGGCATGCCGTCGGTTCCCAGCGAAGCGAGCCTGCGCGCCGCCGCCGACCTGCTCAACGCCGGTGAGCGTGTTGCCATCCTGGCGGGTGCCGGCGCGCTGCATGCGAGCGACGAGCTGATCCAGGTTGCCGAAAGCCTGGGCGCAGGCATCGCGAAGGCGCTGCTCGGCAAGGCCGCGGTGCCCGACGAGCTGCCCTACGTCACCGGCTCCATCGGCTTGCTCGGCACACAGCCGAGCTGGGAGCTGATGCGCGGCTGCGACACCTTGCTGATGGTCGGGTCGAGTTTTCCGTATTCGGAGTTCCTGCCCAAGGAAGGCCAGGCGCGCGGCGTGCAGATCGACATCGACCCGCGCATGGTCTCGCTGCGCTATCCGATGGAGGTCAACCTGATCGGCGACAGTCGGGCGACGCTGCAAGCGCTGCTGCCATTGCTGAAGCCGAAGTCCGACCGTGCATGGCGCAAGAAAATCGAGGAGAACGTTGCGACCTGGTGGCGCGTGCTGGAGGCGCGCGCGATGAACGAGGCCGATCCGATCAACCCGCAGCGGGTGTTCTGGGAGCTGTCGCCGCGCCTGCCCGACGACGTCATCCTGACCTGCGATTCGGGCACGGCCGCCGCCTGGTACGCGCGCGACCTGAAGATCCGCCGCGGCATGATGGCATCGCTGTCGGGCGGGCTCGCGACGATGGGGCCGGCCGTGCCCTATGCGATCGCGGCGAAGTTCGCGCATCCGAAGCGCCCGGTCATCGCGATGCTCGGCGACGGCGCGATGCAGATGATCGGCATGAACGGGCTGATCACGATCGCGGACCAGTGGAGGCAGTGGGACGGAGTGGTGGGACGGGGTGACGAAGGGCGGCAAGCGCTGAGCGCCATGCAGCGGGTCACCTCGGGGTGACAGACCGCAGCATCTCGCGGACCTTGTCCACCAACTCCCGCGTCGAAAACGGCTTCGTCATGTAGGCATCGGCGCCGACCGCCAGGCCTTTCGCGATGTCGGTGTCGCGGCCGCGGGCAGTCAGCATCAGCACCGCCGTGCCCGCGATCGCCGGATCCGCGCGCAACAGGCGGCAGACCTCGAAGCCGGTCTTCTTCGGCATCATCACGTCCAGCAAGACCAGCTGCGGGCGTTCGCGTTGCAGCACCGCGAGTGCCTCCTCGCCGTCGCGCGCGAGGTGCACGTCATAGCCTTCCCGCTTCATCAGGTACTCGAGCGAGACCAGCACGCTGGCCTCGTCGTCGGCGATCAGAATCTTCACGACCCGTCGCCTTGTGCGACCTACTTGCGGCGAGCGGCCGCGGCATGCGCCTGGCGGCCGAGTGCGAAGCTCGCGAAGAACTTGCACCAGATGGTGCTGCCGGCGATCGCCGTCCAGGTGTTGTAGTCCATGCCGCCGAGGGCCACGCCGACGATGACGAACACCGCGATCGCACCGGCGATGCCGTTGATCGCCATCTCGTACGGCGCCCAGCGCTCGGCGTTGGGCGGCGGTTCACCGCCCTTCAGCGCCACCTCCGAAAAGTCGCGTTTGACGAGGATGCGCCAGGCGCGGCGCAGCCAGAAGAAGGCCAGCGGCAGCAGCGCCAGGAACAGGATCCAGGTCACCGCGACGCTGATGTCGAAAACCATGCACAGCTCCAGATGAGAAAAGGGGCCTTGCCGGTATTTCCGGCAAGGCCCCCGATTGTGGCTTCCGCGCGGCCCGGCGCCTAGCCGGGCCGATGCGGGATCAGTGGGCGCCGTCCACGGCCGTCGAGCCGCGCGGGATGCGCACCGATTCGACCATGGCCTTGATGTGCTCCGGCGGTTCCTGCGTGACCTTGTCCACCAGGAAGGCGACCGCGAAGTTCACCATCGCGCCGACCGCGCCGAACGCTTCCGGCGTGATGCCGAAGAAGGGGTTCGGACCGCCGATCAGGTCGAGGTACTCGGTGCCCTTGATGAAGAACAGGCCCTTGTGCGCGAACACGTAGAACAGCGTGATGAACAGGCCTGCCAGCATGCCGGCCATCGCGCCTTCCTTGTTCATCTTGCGGCTGAAGATGCCCATCATGATCGCCGGGAACAGCGAGCTCGCCGCGATGCCGAAGGCCAGCGCCACGGTGCCCGCTGCGAAGCCCGGTGGGTTCAGGCCCAGCCAGCCGGAGATCACGATCGCCACGGCCATCGAGACCTTGCCCGCCAGCAGTTCACCCTTTTCGCTGATGTCCGGCTTGAAGACGTTCTTGATCAGGTCGTGCGAGACGGCCGACGAGATCGCCATCAGCAGGCCTGCGGCCGTCGAGAGCGCGGCAGCCAAGCCACCCGCTGCGACCAGCGCGATGACCCAGTTGGGCAGCAGCGCGATCTCGGGGTTCGCCAACACGATGATGTCGGCGTTGACTGAGAGCTCGTTGCCCTTCCAGCCGGCCTCGGTGGCCTTCTGCTTGACCTCGGCGTTCTTGGTCGCATCGTTGTAGTACTGGATGCGGCCGTCGCCGTTCTTGTCCTCGAACTTCAAGAGGCCGGTCTTTTCCCAGCGCTTCATCCAGTCCGGACGCTCTTCGTACTTGATCGCTGCGTCCTGGTCGAAGACGCCCGAGTTGCCCATCACCACGCCAGGCGTGACAGTGCGGATCAGGTTGGTCTTGGCCATCGCGGCCACGGCGGGGGCCGTGGTGTACAGGATCGCGATGAACACCAGCGCCCAGCCGGCCGACGAACGCGCGTCCTTGACCTTGGGCACCGTGAAGAAGCGCACGATCACGTGCGGCAGGCCGGCGGTGCCGATCATCAGCGACAACGTGTACATGAACATGTTCAGCGTGCTGCCGGGGACCGAGGTCGTGTACTTGCCGAAGCCGAGGTCGGTGACCACCTGGTCGAGCTTGGCGAGCAGCGAGATGTCCTGGCCGACGAGGTTGGAACCCAGCCCCAGCTGCGGGATCGGCACGCCGGTCAGCTGCAGCGAGATGAAGATCGCCGGAATCGTGTAGGCGAGGATCAGCACGACGTACTGCGCCACCTGGGTGTAGGTGATGCCCTTCATGCCGCCGAACACCGCGTACAGGAACACGATGCCCATGCCGACATAGATGCCGACCTCGGACGAGACGCCGAGGAAGCGCGAGAACGCGACGCCCACGCCGGTCATCTGGCCGATGATGTAGGTGATCGACGCCGTCAGCAGGCACAGCACCGCCACCGTGCTGGCCGACTTCGAGTAGAAGCGGTCGCCGATGAACTGCGGCACGGTGAACTTGCCGAACTTGCGAAGGTAGGGCGCGAGCAGCATCGCCAGCAGCACGTAGCCGCCGGTCCAGCCCATCAGGAACAGGCCGCCGCCGTAGCCCATGTTGGAGATCAGGCCGGCCATCGAGATGAACGACGCAGCGCTCATCCAGTCGGCCGCGGTGGCCATGCCGTTGGTGACGGGGTGAACGCCGCCGCCGGCGACGTAGAACTCGCTCGTCGAGCCGGCACGCGCCCAGAAGGCGATGCCGATGTACAGCGCAAAGCTGAGCCCGACGACGAGGTAGATGGTGGTTTGCAGTTCCATGTCGGGCCTCAGTCCTCGTGCACGTCGAATTGGCGATCGATGTCACCCATCTTCTTCGCGTAGTAGAAGATCAATGCGATGAAGACGTAGATCGAGCCTTGTTGGGCGAACCAGAACCCGAGCGGGTAGCCGCCGAGCTGGATGTTGTTGAGCAGGTCGGCGAACAGGATGCCGGCGCCGAACGAGACCAAGAACCAGATGATCAGGATCTTGGTCAGCAGTCCGAGCGTCGCCTTCCAGTACCCCTGGGCGTCGTGCTTCACTATGCTGTCTCCTCAAAAATTGAAGGAAGGGTCGACGACACGATGGGTCGTGCCGCGCTGGGGCCGACTATCGAGGCTCGCTCTGACCACGCGCTGACGCCAAACTTGGCCGAAGCTGACGAAACCCGTGGAAACCCGCGGAGATGATTTCGCATCGCGCGATATCGGCCACACTTGCGCGTAAACCATGACGACCGCCCACGACGCCACCGATGCCGATGCCCACGCCGAGGGCGAGGGCGAGGGCGAGCGCCGGGGCGCGCCCCCGGGTGCGCGCGACCTCGATCCGCACGTCGGCCTGATCGCAACGCCGGTTCGCCAGCTGCTGCGCCGCGAGCCGGTCACCGTGCCGCCGTCGCTGTCGATCCGCGAGGCGGCAATGCTGATGCGCGAGCAGCGCGTGTCGTCGGTCCTGGTCGTGGAGCAGGGCCACCTGTTCGGCATCGTCACCGACCGCGACCTGCGCGACCGCGCCGTCGCAGCGGGGCTCTCCAGCGCCGAGCCGATCATCGAAATCGCCACCGTGGCGCCGCTCACGATCGACGTGCACGCGATGGCGTTCGACGCGCTGCTGCTGATGGCGCGGCAGAACATCCGTCATGTGCCCGTGACCGACGGTTCCCGGCTGGTCGGCATGGTCACGGCCACCGACCTGATGGAGCGGCACAGCAACTCGGCCGTGTTCCTGTGCGGCGAGATCTACGCGCAGAACGACGTCGAGGGACTGCAGCGCACGAGCACGCGCATTCGCCATCTGCAGCGCGACCTCGTCGCCGCCGACGCGAGCGCGTACGCCACGGGGCACGTCATCACCGCGGTGACCGATGCGCTGACGACCCGCCTGCTGCAGCTCGGCGAAGCGCGGTTCGGCCCGGCGCCGGTCGACTACGCGTGGGTGGCGGCAGGCTCGCAGGCGCGCAGCGAGCAGACGGCAAAGAGCGACCAGGACAACTGCCTGATCCTCTCCGACGCCTACGACGACGCGGCACACGGGGCCTACTTCAAGTCGCTCGCCGATTTCGTCTGCGCCGGGCTCGATGCCTGCGGCTACGTGTTCTGCCCGGGCGAGATGATGGCCAAGACCGACACCTGGCGGCAGCCGCTGCAGCGCTGGAAGCAGTATTTCCGGCGCTGGATCGACGAGCCCGATCCGTCGGCGTTGATGCTGACCTGCGTGTTCTTCGACCTGCGCGCCGTCTACGGCAACGCCTCGCTGCTCGAGTTGCTGCGTGCCGACGTGCTGCAGCGCACGCGGGGCAACGGCTTTTTCCTGACGCACATGGTGGGCAATGCGCTGAGCCGTCAGCCGCCGCTCGGGCTGTTCGGAAGAATCGCCGCCGCGCGCAGCGGCGAGCACCGCGGCGCCGTCGACCTCAAGCACAACGGCATCGTGCCGATCGTCGATCTGGCGCGTGTGTATGCATTGGCCGGCGGCCACGCGGCGGTCAACACGCACGACCGCCTGGAGGCGGCGGCACAAGGCAACGAGGTCAGCCCGCAAAGCGCACGCGACCTGCGCGACGCGCTCGAGTACCTGGCGGTCACGCGAGTGCGGCACCAGGCCCGCCAGATGCAAGCCGGCGAGACGGCCGACAGCTTCGTCGCGCTGGAGGAGCTGTCCAACTTCGAGCGCACGCAGCTCAAGGATGCGTTTGCGGTCGTTCAGACGCTGCAGAGTGTGATGGAGCAGCGGTATCGGGCGGGGAGGTTTTGATGGGTGGGCGAGGGTGGTGGGTCGGCGGGGCGGGCGGGATGCTGCTGCATAACGCATGTGTTGCGGATGGGATAGGCCGCAGATGGGGTGGTCGAGAGCTTTTCAATGGAGTCGGGGACTTGCGACGTATCTGCAGAATTTATGATCGGGTTACGCGGCAGGATTGCGCTCCTATCCGGGGGGATACGGGCGCGGGGCTGCTGGCGACAAACGTTGGGCCTCTTGAGGTTCCGCTGGACGCCTATGCGCCCTAGGCGTATAGCATCGGCGATGCTCACCGTCGTCCAAACGCTGCTGTTCCAGCGTCAGTGGCCGAGGCCCAACCCTTCCGTCGAGCGGACACACAACGGCGGGGCACGATTGCTCGCTCCGTCAACATCCGTGGCGCCGTTGCGCGCCGCTCACGTCAAACGTCTAGCCATCACATGTATTCCTGCCCAAGCTGCCAAGAACGCACGATTACGTTCCTTCGAAAGTGGTGGTCATGGCCAGCAGCGCCAGCGACATGCTCGAACTGCAAATCCCGCTCAGCTATCGCAATCGTGGATTCGAGTGGAATACTCGTGGTGGCTGTGATCCTCGTCACCCTCTCGGGGTTTGGGGCAGCAGCCGCGAAATCAAGCTATCCGTTGCTCTTGGGCCTATGCGCCGGAGTTGCCTACTATTTCTGGCAGCAGCATCGGGCCAAGTTGATCTGCGTCTCGGAACAAGAGTACAAGGTAGCCAAGCGATCGAATGCTCTGATGCTTCTCGCTTTCTTGCTTCCTAGTCTCTTCGGCTAAACCGCAAACCGTTTCACACGACAAGCCAGTTGTTCCAGATGCAAAGAGTGATGGCTAACCCTTCCGTCGAGCGGACAGCCAACGGCGGGGCGCGATTGCTTGCTCCGTCATCATCTGCGGCGCCGTTGTGTGCCGCTCACGTCAAACG
>DATKCI010000007.1:0-18863 GCA_035513255.1 Piscinibacter sp.
TGCTTGCAATGGGCGCGGTGGCCCACTGGGGCGACGGTGCGATGAGCGCGCCGGCGAGGCCGCCAACGGTCATGACCATCACGGAGGCAGTCTGGAACAAAGCCTGTGCGCTGGCGAGAAGAAGGACCTGGCGACGCATCGTGGGCGTACTCATGGGTGATCCTCGATTCGGTTGTTGTCAGGCGGCGCGAAGGCGATCCTTCGGACCGGCTACTGCTCGACGGGCAGACCCCGGGCGCGCCATTCGGCCACGCCATCGGTCAGGTGGAACGCGCGGTAGCCCTTCTTGCGCAGCAGGTCGACGGCGTCCTTGGCCATCAGGCAGAACGGTCCGCGGCAATACGCCACCACCGGCGTTTCCACGGGCAGCTCGTCGAGTTTCTTCTTCAGTTCGTCGAGCGGCAGCGATCGCGCATGGGGAAGGTGTCCGCTGGCGTATTCCTCGGTGGGGCGCACATCGAGCACGACGACATCGCCGGTCCGCGCCCGCTGCAGGATCGTGCTGCGATCGACGTGTTCCAGCTCGTCACCATGGTCCATCAGCGACGACAGTGCGACTTGCAGCTCGACCAGCCTCTCTTCCGCCTGGCTGCGCACGGTCACCCAAAGGCCTGCCACGCCGGGGTCGGCCAAACGGTAGACGACGTACTTGCCGTCCTTGCGGGTGTCGACCAGGCGGGCTTGCCGCAGCTCCTTCAGGTGCGCGCTGGCCAGCTTCGTGCTGATCTCGGCTTGCGCGGCCAACAGCTCGACGGTCTTTTCGCCCTGACACAAGAGCTCGACCAGTTCCAGGCGTTTCGGGCTGGAAAGCGCCTTGCCGATGCGGGCCACCTGCTCATAGAGGTGATTCTTGATCTCTCTCATACCGACAATCTAGCGATTATTGGTTTATTTGGCAAGTCAACTTGCTTGGAGGGTCGTCGTGAAGTCGATCTCTCGGCGCCCCCCCTGAAGACGGGATGGCGCTTTGGTCGCGAGTGCGATGGAATCCGGGCGAACCAAGAGTCAGAGGGATCCGCTGTGCGCCGCACCATCGAACCATCCATCGCCAAAGTCGTTCGCCTGTTCGGGTTGAAGTCGCGTCGCGCCATGCGCAGGCCGTCGGCACTCCCGCAGATCACGCCCACGAGACTCTCTCTGCTGCAGCGCATCACCGGGTTTGGCGACGCGGGCGCCTGACCACTGCGTTCGCGGACGACAGTTCGCCCCTGGCCCTGAACTAATGCGGCCCCTGGCGGCGGCGGAACGTTCCCAACGCCCGGGCCACGACACGGCCTGCCATGTCGGTGATTTCGGCCTCGCAGAAGCACACCGACTTGCCCCCGCCGCACACGCGGGCGGCGGCGGTGACGGGTCCGCCGGCATCGTGAAGGAAGGCGACATGAATGTCGACCGCCGCCACGTCGCTGCCGCCGGCGCGCTCGCGCGCGGCATCGCTCATCGCGCGGTCGAGCAGCGCGACGACAGCGCCGGCATCGCGCCGCGAATCGCTCATTCCGCCTTGAACCCGCTCTCGGCGAGCAGCGTCTTCTCCCGCCCGAACTGCGCCTTCGCGTAGGCGAAGTAGTCGTCGGCGGCCATCACGTTCGGATAAACGTCGAACTCGTCGAGCGCACGCAGGTAGTCGGGGTTCGTGCTCGCCTTCGCAAACGCCACATGCAGGCGCGCCCCGGTCGCGGGGTCAAGGTTCTTCGGTGCAACCAGGCCGAACAGCGATTCCACCGCCAGGTGCCGGCAGTGCCCGTCACGCCGCCGCCGCCCGGCTTGTGCACCAGCACGACCGGTTGGCCGAGCTCCTGCGACGCCGCGTTGCTCAGCGCGCGCAGCATCGGGTCGAACGAGCCGCCCGCCGGAAACGGGAGCACCAGCATGATCGGCTTGCTCGGAAAGGCTTGCGCGTGCACCGACCAGGGTGGGGCGAGAGCGGCAGCGCCGGCGGCGATGCGGATGAGCGCGTTGCGGCGCGTCGGTTGGGAAAGCAGGAATGTCATTTGCAGTCTCCTTGTGTGGCTGCTATCGATGCGGCAGATAGCGGAACGAACCCTGTCCATGCGCGACGAGCCGCCCGGCGTCGTCGACGATGCGTGCGCGGCACGATGCGATGCCGTCGTCGACCCCGAGCACTTCGCCGTCGGCGGTGAGCCGCCCGCGCCCCGGATGCAGGAAATTCGTGTGCATGCCGAGCGTGACGGCGGTCATCGTGAAGTCGAGCTTCGAGACCGCAGCGCTGGCCATCGCCACGTCGAGCAGCGTGGCGAGCACACCGCCGTGCACGGCGCCGAGCATGTTCTCGAGTTCGGGACGCGCGTCGAGCACCAGCCGCGCGCGGCCGCCTTCGGAAAACTCGCGCCGCGCGCCGAGCAGGAGCGTGAACGGCACGGTGGAGAACACCTGGCGGCGGTCCGTCGTTGCGGCGGCATCACCACTCATGACCGGACCGCCGCGCGCAACTGCGTCTTCAGCACCTTGCCGGCGGCCGACAGCGGCAGCGCGTCGACGAAGGCCATGCTGCGCGGGCACTTGTAGCCGGCCAGCCGCTCGCGGCACCAGGCGATCAACTCGTCGCGCAGCGTGTCGTCGGCGGCGGCCCGCGACACGACGACCGCGTGCACGGACTCGCCCCAGCGCGGGTCGGGCACGCCGATCACCGCCGCGTCGGCCACCGCGGGATGGCCGCGCAGCGCGGCCTCGACCTCGGCCGGGTAGACGTTCTCGCCGCCTGAAATGATCATGTCCTTCAGCCGGTCAGCGATGGTCACGTACCCCTCGTCGTCCATGCGGCCGCCGTCACCGGTGTGGAACCAGCCGTCGCGCAGCGCCTGCGCAGTGGCGTCGGGCTGGCCCCAGTAGCCGCGCGTGACCATCGGTCCGCGCACGACGATCTCGCCCACCGTGCCGCGCGGCACGTCGCGCCCCTGCACGTCGACGATGCGGATCTCCGCGCCGAACCCGGCACGGCCCACCGACGCGAGCCGGCCGCTCTCGCGCGCCTGCGCCGTGTGGTTGGCGGGCGGGTTGATGCACACCGCGCCCGCGGTCTCGGTGAGGCCGTACGCCTGGAAGAACTCGGCATGGGGCCAGGCGGCGAGCGCGCGGTCCAGCAGGTCCGGCGGCATCGGCGCCGCCCCGAAGGCGATGCGGGCCAGGCTCTTCACCCGTTGCGGCGAAAACGACGGTTCGTCGAGCAGCGACTGCAGCATGCTCGGCACGACGATGAGGTCGGTGATGCCGTGGCGCTCCACCGCGTCGATCACCGCGGCCGGACGGAACTGAGGCATCGTGACGCAGCCGCCGCCGACGATGCTTTGCCCGATCAGCCGGCCGAGCCCGGCGACGTGGAACAGCGGCGCCACGAGCAGCGTGACGCTGTCCGGCGAATTGTTCAGCTCGGCGCCGCGTGTCATCGCGGCACACCAGAAGTTGGCGTGCGACAGCATCACGCCCTTGGCGCGGCCGGTCGTGCCGCCGGTGTAGAGGATGGCGGCGAGCGCGTCGCCGCCGGTGCGTGTGTCCTGGATCGGCGCGAGCTCTTGTGGGTGCATTGCCAGCGTGTCCGCGGGCAGCACGCTCGCGACGTCCTGCAGCTCGCTGGCGGCGCGACCATGTGCCGCGTCCACCAGCAACAGTCGGGCGCCGCAGTCACCCAGCGCGTAGCGCAGCTCGGCCACGCTCCACCGCACGTTCAGCGGGCACGCGACAGCGCCCAGCCACCAGCAGGCGAACAGCTGCACGATCAGCGCGTCGTTGTTCGGCGACAGCATCGCGACGCGGTCGCCGGCCCGTACGCCCCGCGCGTGCAGCGCCGCGGCTTGGCGCGCGATTTCCGACACGAAGCGCTCGAACGTGTAGTCGCGGCGCGCCTCGCCGCCGACGTGGCGCAGCGCGACCTTGGCCGGATGCCGCTGCAGCGCGCGATGGAGCGCCTGGGTCAAGTACATCGTCAGCTCTCCCGTCGCGTCGCGGCCCACGCCGCGCCGAAGTCGCGCGGCCCCGACAGCGAGATACCGCCGTCCACCGGCAGCACGACGCCGGTGATGTACGCACCGAGCGGCGAGCTCAGCACCATCGCCATGCCGGCGATGTCATCCACGCTGCCGTAGCGGCCGAGCGGCACGCGCGCGGTCATGCGCTCGCGCGTCTCGTCGTCGGGCGCGAGACGGCGAATGCCTTCGGTGCCCTCGATCGGCCCCGGAACGATCGAGTTGACGCGGATGCCGTCGCCGCCCCACTCCATCGCCAGCACCTTCGTGAGCATGTCGACACCCGCCTTGGCCGCGCACACGTGCGCCTGGTACGGCGTCGGCACGAAGGCCTGCGACGCCGAGAGGCTGATCACCGACGCACCCGGCTTGCGCAGGAACTCGTGCGCAGCACGCAGCACGTTGAAGCTGCCGAGCAGGTCGATGTCGACCACCGTCTTGAAGCCGTTGGCCGACATGCCGAGCGCCGGCGCGAGGAAGTTCCCCGCGGCGCCCGACACCAGAACGTCGATCGGCCCGAAGCGCGCGTGTGCCTGCTTCAGCGCATCCGCCACGGCGGCGGCTTCGCGCACATCGGCGCTGTAGCCCTCGGCGGCGCCGCCGTGGCGGCGCAACTGCTCGAGCGCCGTGGCGATGCGGTCCTGCGAGCGGCTGAGGATCGCGACGTTCGCACCGTGCCGCGCGAAAGCGTCGGCGATGCCGAGGTTGATGCCGCTGCTGCCGCCGGCGACGAACACCGACTTGCCTTCGAACTGGAACACGCTTGCATCCATCCGGACCTCCTCAGTTGACCTGTCGTGCGCCGGCGCCCCAAAAGGGCTCGCGCAGCACCGTCTTCAGCACCTTGCCCGCCGGCGACAGCGGCAGAGCGTCTTGGAACTCGATTGTCTTGGGGCATTTGTAGCCGGCCAGGCTGGCGCGGCAATGCGCGCGCAGCGCCTCCTCGGTGGCCGACGCCCCCGGGCGCAACACGACCACGGCGTGCACCGCTTCGCCCCACGCCGCGCTCGGGATGCCGATCGCAGCGCAGGCTGCTACCGCGGCGTGCCGCGACAGCACCGCCTCGACCTCGGCCGAATACACGTTCTCGCCGCCGCTGATGATCATGTCCTTCACGCGGTCGACGACATGCACGCGGCCGGCATCGTCCATGCAGCCGCCGTCCCCGGTGTAGAGCCACCCGTCGCGCAGCGCCGCGCGCGTTTCTTCGGGCTTGTTCCAGTAGCCCTGCATCACGTTGGCGCCCCGCAGCGTGATCTCGCCCACCGCATTGCGCGGCACCTCTCGGCCCTCGGCATCGACGATGCGCACCTCGTTGCCGAAGCACGGGCGGCCGGCGGCCAGCTCTCGCGAACCCAGAGGCACGCCCTCTCGCCAGACGAACGGACCGTTGCTGCACGCCGTCGCCGCGGTCTCGGTCATGCCGTAGACGCTTTGGAAGCCGCAGTGCGGCAGCGCCTTCATCGCACGTTCCAGAAGACCGGGCGAAATGGGCGATGCACCGTGGATGATGCGCTCGAGGTGGCGCAGGTCGGCGTCCGGGAACGCCGGGTGGTCGAGCAGCATCTGCAGCATGCTCGGCACCAGCATCACATCGGTGATGCCCTCGTTCTGCAGCGTCGCGAGCACCGTCTCGGCGCGGAACACGGGCAACAGCACGCTGGTCGACCCGTTGATCACCTGCGACACCACGCGGCCCAGGCCCGCCACGTGGAACAACGGCGCCACGAGCAGCGACACCCCGTTGGCCGGACTCGGCACCTCGGCCATGCGCGCCACGGCCGAGACCCAGAAATTCGCGTGCGAGAGCATCACGCCCTTGGGTGCGCCGGTGGTGCCGCCGGTGTAGAGGATGGCGGCCAGCGTGTCGCCCGCGGGGCGCGCGTCTTCCAGCGGCTCGGCGCCGGCCAGCAGCGCCTCCCAGTCCAGCGTGCCCTCGGGGGCGGGCTGCTCGCCGGCATGCACCACCCGTTCCAGTGCAGGCGTGCCCGGCCTCAGCTCGGCCACCACCGGCACGCACGCATCGTCCACCACCAAGGTCCGCGCGCCGCAGTCGTTCAACGCGTCAACGATCTCCGGGATGCTCCAGCGCGTGTTCAGCGGGCACGCGACGGCGCCCAGCCACCAGGCGGCCAGCAGCGCCTCGACGTAGCGGTCGCTGTTGAGCGCCAGCATGGCGATGCGATCGCCCTTTGAGAGGCCCAGCCGTGCGAACGCACCGGCGAGCCGCGCCACGCGACCCGTGAGGGCGCCGAACGTGGTGCGGCGCCGGCCGAACACCGTCGCCGCGACCTCGGGCCGCTGCTGCAGCGCGCGGTGCAGCCCTTGCGTCAGGTACATGTCGCGGCCGCCTCGAGAACCAGCCGTCCGCGGGCTGCGCGGTACTCGCGCTCGAACCGGGCCACCAGCGCGGCCGTGGGCAGAACCTCGCCGACGGCACCGATGCCTTGCCCGCAGCCCCAGATGTCCTTCCATGGCTTCTTGCGGTCGGTCCCGAAGTTCATCGTGCTCGCGTCGCTTTGCGGCAGCGCGTCCGGGTCGAGCCCGGCAGCGACGACCGAGCCGCGCAGGTAGTTGCCGTGCACACCGGTGAACAGATTCGAGTAGACGATGTCGCGGCTGGTGCTGTCGACGATCATCTGCTTGTACGCCGGATCGGCGCGTGCCTCGACGGTAGCGATGAACGCCGAGCCGACGTAGCCGAAGTCCGCGCCCGCGGCCAGCGCCGCGAGGACCGCGTCGCCGCTGGCGATGGCGCCGCTCAGGGCCAGAGGCCCGCGGAACCAGCGGCGGATCTCCTGCACCAGCGCGAACGGGCTGGTGGTGCCCGCATGGCCGCCCGCCCCCGCGGCCACGGCGATCAGGCCGTCGGCACCCTTCTCGATCGCCTTGCGGGCGAAGCGGTCGTCGATCACGTCGTGCAGCACGATGCCACCCCAGCCGTGCACGGCCTCGTTGATCTCCGGCCGCGCGCCGAGCGAGGTGATGACGATGGGCACCTTGTATTTCGCGCACACCGCCATGTCGTGCTCGAGCCGGTCGTTGCTCTTGTGAACGATCTGGTTGATCGCGAACGGCGCGGCCGGCGCCTCGGGATGCCGGCGGTCATGCGCCGCCAGCGTCTCGACGATCTCGGCCAGCCAGTCGTCCAGCAGCTCGGGCGGACGCGCGTTGAGCGCCGGCATCGACCCGACGATGCCGGCCCGGCACTGCTCGATCACCAGACGGGGCGTGCTGATGATGAACAGCGGCGCGGCGATCACCGGCAGCCGCAGGTTCTTGAATGTCGAATGCATGGGAACCGCGCTCGTCACAGAATCGGCACGAAGTCGCCCAGCTTTTCCCAGCGCTTGCCGTCGAAGGTCACGGGCTGCAGCGACTTGATCAGCCGGTAGTCGTCCGGCGCGCTGCTGACCATCACGCCGGGCAGCAGCATCGGCAGCTGCACGGCCTTGATCGATGTCGCCTGCCTCAGCACGTTTTCGCGGGTGAGGTCGTCGCCGCAGGCACGCAGGATGTCCACCATCAGCCGCGCGCTGGTGTAGGCGTAGACGTGCGAGCCCACGCGCAGGTCGGCATCGGGCCGGTACTTCTTCATGAAGGCCAGCCAGTCCAGATAGGCCGGGTCGTTGTGCCACTGCGTGTCGCCCGGGTCCTTCAGGTAGGCCGACGAGATGATTCCGACCGCCTTCTCCGGCCCGGCAGGATTGAACACCGCGCCGATCAGCGCCGCGCCCTGGGCCATGTAATGGGTAGGCTTCCAGCCGGTGTCGTGCAGCTTGCGCAGCGTCTGCACGGCCGCCTTCGCGGTGCTGAAGCTCATCAGCACGTCGGCGCCGGACGCCTTCAACTGCACGATCTGCGAGTCCACCGTGGGATCGGTGAGCTCGTAGGTCGCCTCGGCGACGATCATCGTCTTCGCCTTCTCGCCCAGCGCCTGCTTCAGGCCGTTCAGGAAGTCGCGCCCGTAGTCGTCGTTCTGGGACAGCACGGCGATCTTCGCGTTCGGCTTGGTGTCGAGAATGTGCCGCGCATAGACCTTGGCTTCGGACGGGTAGTCCGGATAGAAGCTCATCGTCCACGGGTTCTTGGCCGGGTCGTTCCACTTGGACGCGCCCGTCAGCAGCAGCAGGTGCGGGACCTTCTTCGCGTTCACGTAGCGGTGCACCGCCGTGTTGGGGGCGGTGCCGAACATGCCGTACAGCAGCAGCACCTGCTCCTGCTCCACCAGCTTGCGCACACCCTCCACCGTCTTCGGCGGCGAGTAGGCGTCGTCCAGGCTCACGAAGCGGATCTTGCGGCCGTTGATGCCGCCTTGCTCATTGACCATGCGGAAATAGGCGGCCTCGGTCTTGCCGACTTCGCCGTAGCTAGATCCCGGGCCGCTGTAGGGCATGGTCTGGCCGATCACGATCTCGGTGTCCGAGGCGCCCGGGTCGTACTTCTTCTGCGCCGCGGCCGTGCCGCAGGCCAGGGCCAGGGTGGCCGCGAGGGCGGCGAGGATGGCTTTCATGGGTTGCTCCTTTGAAGAACGAGATTGCGCAGGCGAGCGACGCCGCCTGCGGCACCGGTGGGCCAGACCAGCATCAGGACGAGAAGAATGGCCCCGTACACGGCCCAGGGGGCCGCCTGGGACACCTTCTCGGCGAAGCCCGGAACGAACTGGATGAAGATCGCGCCGTACACGGCACCCGACAGCGAAGACAGCCCGCCGACCACCGCGCCGACCAGCAGCGTGATCGACAGGAAGACGGTGAAGCTGTCGGGCGCGACGAACTGCACGACCAACGCCGAGAGCCCGCCGGCCACGCTCGTGTAGAGCGCCGAGATGCCGAAGGTGATGGTCTTCACGCGTGCGTTGTCCACGCCCATCGCCTGCGCGGCGATCGGGTGGTCTCGCACCGCCACCAGGCTCAGGCCCACGGCGCCGCGCAGCAGGTTGTGCGCCACGGCGAACAGCAACAGCGCGACGCCCAGGCAGAAGAAGTACAGCCACTGGTCGCCGTCCAGCGGCAGGCCCCAGGGCGCCTCGGGCTTGTCGAGCACCAGGCCTTGCGAACCGCCGGTCCATGACTCCAGGCCTTTGTACTTGAGCAGTTGCGGCGTGGCCACGCCGAGCGCGAAGGTGGCCAGCGCCAGGTACACACCGTCCAGCTTCAGCGCGGGCAGGCCGAACAGCGCGCCCAGCGTGCCGCCCAGCAGCGCCGCGGCCGGCAGCGTAGCCCAGTACGGCCAGCCGGCATGCGTCATCAGAATCGCCGTGGTGTACGCACCGAGAGCGAAAAAGGCGCCGTGGCCGAGCGAGATCTGGCCGTTGAAGCCGGTCAGCAGGTTCAGCCCGAGCAGCGCCAGCGCGTAGGTGATGACCATCGTGAGCTGGAACACCATGTAGCTCGGCAGCACGAAGGGCAGCGCGCACGCCGCGACGAGCAGGCAGGCAGGAAGGAACAGTCGTTGCATCGTCAGACCCTCACCACGATGGCTTTGCCGAACAGGCCCGATGGGCGGGCGACGAGCACGCCGATGATCAGCACGAGGGCGACCGTGAGCTTGAGCTCCGCGCCGACCACGTAGGTGCCGAGAAGGTTCTCCAGCACGCCGACGATGAAGCCGCCGACGACGGCACCCGGTGCACTGCCGATGCCGCCCAGCACCGCGGCCGCGAACGCGTACAGCAGCACGCCCGACATCATGTGCACGTCGAGGAAGACGACCGGGGCCACCATCATTCCGGCGACGGCGCCGATCGCGCCGGCCAGCCCCCAGCCGAGCGCCAGCATGCGGTTGACCCGCACACCCACGAGCCGGCTGGACACCGGGTTCTCGGCGGTGGCGCGCATCGCGAGGCCAAGCGGTGAATAGCGAAAGAACAGGTAGATCAGCGCCAGCATCACCAGCGTGACGCCGATGGCGCCGAGCTGGTGCGGCGACATCAGGCCGCCGCCGTACCCCGCCTCGGCTTGCGGGAAGGGACTGGGAAACGCGCGGATCGCGTAGCCGAAAAGCCACCCTGCGAGGCTGTGCAGGATCACCAGGAGCGCCACGAAGACGACCACGATCGCCAGCACCGGTGCGTCGCGCAGCCGGCGGATCAGCAGCCCCTCGATCGCGGCGCCCGTCGCGAAGGCGATCGCCACGGTGGCGGCGAACGCCGCCCAGTAGGGCCAGCCGGCCTGCAGCAGCAGCGAGGCGACGAAGGTCGAGAACATCGCCATCTCGCCCTGCGCGAAGTTCACGTGGTGGGTGCTGCGGTAGATCATCACCAGCGCCAGCGCGAGGCTCGCATAAATGCCGCCGGCGGCCAGGCCGGCGAGCAGTTGCGACAGGAATGCATTCATGACTATCCTCCGAGATAGGCCGTGCGGACGGCGTCGTTGCTGCGCACCGCCGAGGCCGGCCCCGAGAGGACGATGCGGCCGGTCTCGAGCAGGTAGGCGGTGTCGGCCAGCTCGAGCGCGAGCGAAGCGTTCTGCTCGACCAGCAGGATCGAGACGTTCTGGCTCTCGCGCACGCGCTGCATGATGCGGAAGATGTCCTGCACCACCAGCGGCGCGAGACCGAACGAGGGTTCATCCATCAGCAGCAGCTTCGGACGCAGCATCAGCGCGCGCGCGATCGCCAGCATCTGCTGCTCGCCGCCGGACAGCGTGCCCGCCTGCTGGTGGCGCCGCTCCTTGAGCCGCGGGAAGTATTCGTACAAGCGCTCGAAGTCCTCGCGCACGCCCGCCCGGTCGCGCCGCGTGCAGGCGCCCATGCGCAGGTTCTCCTCCGTCGTGAGGCCGGTGAAGGTGCCGCGTCCGTCGGGCACGTGCGCCACGCCGAGCCGAACGATTTCCTCGCAGGCCAGGCCGTCGATTCGCCGGCCCGCGAGCGTGACGTGGCCCTGCCGGCGGATCAGGCCGCACAAGGCGCGCAGCGTGGTCGTCTTGCCGGCGCCGTTGGCGCCGAGCAGCGCGGTGATCGAGCCCGCAGCCACCTGCAGGTCGATGCCGAACAACACTCGAGTCGGACCGTAGCCTGCCTCGAGTCCGCGCACGTCGAGCAGCGTTTCGCTCATGCCGGCGCTCCCAGATAGGCCTTCACCAACTCGGGATCGCGGCGCACGTCGGCCGGCGCGCCTTCGGCGATCTTGCGGCCGAAGTTCAGCGCGACGATGTTGTCGGCCAGCGCCATCACCAGCCCCATGTGGTGTTCCACCAGCAGCACCGTCAGCTCGAAGCGCCGGCGCAGGTCGCGGATCAGCGATGCGAGCTGATCGACCTCTTGATGGTTGAGTCCGCACGCCGGCTCGTCGAGCAGCAGCAGCCGGGGCGATGCCGCCAGGGCACGTGCCAGCTCCACGCGTTTTTGCGTGCCGAAGGGCAGCTCGGCCACCGGCACGTGGGCCACGTCGGTCAAGGCCAGCAGCTCGATCAGCTCGTCGGCGCGCCGCGCCTGCGCGGCCTCCTCGCGCCCCACCGCCGGCAGCCGCAACGCATGCGCCAGAAAGCCCGTGCGCCGGCGGCTGTGCGTACCCACCAGAACATTGCTGCGCACGCTGAGGCTGCGAAACAGCGCGAGGTTCTGGAACGTGCGGCCGATGCCCACGGCGGCCATGCGGTGCCGCGCCACCCGCGTCATCGACTGGCCCGCGAACCGGATCTCGCCGGCGTCGCATGCATACAGGCGCGACAGGCAGTTGAACAGCGATGTCTTGCCGGCGCCGTTGGGCCCTATCAGGCCGCAGATCTGCCCCTGTGCCACGTCGAACGACACGTCGTCGAGCGCCACGACCCCGCCGAAGCGCAATGTCACGCCATGCACCTCGAGCAGCGGCGCGGGCTGAGCCCGCCCACCCGATCCACCATGTCTCATCGTGTCTCCTTCGTGTGTCGCGGCCGGTTCTCGTGATGGCCTGCGATGAAGTCAGTCTAGGCAGCGTGCCCGCGTCTGCGAATGGCCAAAAGCGCGAATCGGATTGGCAGGAATGCCGTCAGGGCCCGCTCAGCTCGCCTGCCGCACCATTCCCCGCGCGATGACGATCTGCTGGATCTGGCTCGTGCCTTCGTAGATGCGGAACAGCCGCACGTCGCGGTAGTAGCGCTCGATGCCGTGGTCGGCCACGTAGCCGGCGCCGCCGTGGATCTGCACCGCGCGGTCGGCCACGCGCCCGACCATTTCCGACGCGTAGTACTTGCAGCACGCGGCCTCGGTGCTCACGTCCTCGCCGGCGTCGCGCCGGCGCGCTGCGTCGAGCACCATCGTGCGCGCCGCGTACAGCTCGGTGCGGCTGTCGGCGAGCATCGCCTGCACGAGCTGGAACTCGGCGATCGGTTGGCCGAACTGCTTGCGCTCCATCGCGTAGCGCAACGTGTCGCGCAGCAGCCGCTCGGCCACGCCGACGCACACCGCGGCGATGTGGATGCGGCCCTTGTCGAGCACCTTCATCGCGGTCTTGAAGCCGCGGCCCTCGACACCGCCGATGACGTTGGCCGCCGGCACCCGCACGCCGTCGAAGACCACGTCGCAGGTGTGAGCGCCCTTCTGCCCCATCTTGCGGTCGATCCTGCCGAGCGAGATGCCGGGTGTCTTCGCGTCGACGATGAACGCCGTGATGCCGGATGCGCCCTTTTGCGCCGGGTCGGTGCGCGCCATCAGCGTGAACATGCCGGCTTCGGGCGCGTTGGTGATGAAGCGCTTGGTGCCGTCGACCACGTAGTGCTCGCCGTCGCGGCGCGCGCGGGTGCGGATCGACGCCGCGTCCGAGCCCGACTCCGGCTCGGTGAGCGCAAAGGAGGCGATCAGGTCGCCGCGTGCCAGCGGCGGGAGCCATCGGTCCTTCTGCTCGGCCGTGCCGTCCATCAGGATGCCCTGCGAGCCGATGCCCACCGTGGTGCCGATCAGCGAGCGGAACGCGGGCGCGGTCTCGCAAAGCTCGAACATCACCAGCGCCTCCTCCTCCATCGTGAGACCCAGGCCGCCGTAGGCCTCGGGGATCGTCAGGCCGAAGAGGCCGAGCTGCTTCATGTCGTGCACGATGTCGGCCGGGATCTGGTCGGTCTCGGCCACCACCTCCTCGGCCGGCGCCAGGCGCTCGCGCACGAAGCGCCGCACGCTGTCGAGCAGGCCGTTCATCGTCTCGGTGTCTCGGATCATGTCGTCTCCTTCACAGGACGTCTTGCGTGCCCAGCACCGCGGTGGACTGGCTCGAAAGGGTGCCGCCGTTGCCGTGCGCGAGCGCCGTGCGCGCGCCCTTCACCTGGCGCTCGCCGCAGTCGCCGCGCAGCTGCCGCACTGCCTCGATCAGCGCGAAGATGCCGTACATGCCCGGGTGCACACACGACAGGCCGCCGCCGTTGGTGTTGACCGGCAGCCGACCGCCCGGCGCGATGGCGCCGTTCTCGACGAACGCCCCGCCCTCGCCCTTGGCGCAGAAGCCCAGGTCCTCGAGGAACAGCAGCGTGTTGATCGTGAACGCGTCGTACAGCTGCACGACGTCGATGTCCTTGGGCGCCAAGCCGGCCATTTCGAACGCGCGCCGGCCGGAGTCGCGCGCCGCAGTCACGGTGAGGTCGGGCATCGAAGAGACCTGCCGGTTCCATACCGCCGTGCCGTTGCCGAGCACGTAGACCGGGGGCTTGGCGAGGTCGCGCGCACGATCTCCCCGCATCAGTACGAAGGCGCCGCCGCCGTCGGTGACGAGGCAGCAGTCGCGCACCGTCAGCGGGTCGGACACCATGCGCGACGCGAGCACGTCGTCGACGCTCAGCGGCTCGCGCATGAAGGCCTCGAGGTTCAGCCCCGCCCAGGCACGCGCGGACACGGCCACCTCGGCGAGCTGTCGCCGCGTGGTGCCGAACTCGTGCATGTGGCGCGAAGCCGCGAGCGCGTAGGCGGAGACCGGCAGCATCGGTTCGTACGGCATCTCGTACGGCTGCGGGTCCAGGTACCGCCGCGATGCGACGACCTCCTTCCGGCCGAAGGTCGCGCTGCGCTGCGCACTGCCGTAGCAGACGAGCACGGCATTGCACTGCCCGGCCTCGAGCGCCAGCATCGCCGGCATCAGGTGCGCGATGAAGCTCGAGCCGCCGAGCATCGTGCCTTCGATGAACGTGGGCCGCAGGCCCAGGTACTCGGCCACCGGCATCGGCCACATCGTGGCGGAGGCGCTGGCCGTGCACAGGCCGTCGATGTCACGCATCGTGAGGCCCGCGTCGGCCACCGCGGCGCGGGCGGCGCGGGCGAGCAGTTCGATGTCGGTGAAGCCGGGAGTTTCGCCGCAGCCGAAAGTCGCGACGCCGGCGATGGCGGCGCTGCCGCGCAGGGTGCGGGTCATCGGGCTCCTCCTTCGAGGTCGAACAGCACCACGCCGCCGGCCACGCGTGCACGCACCCGCTGGCCGATCTTCACGTCCGACGGCGCGACCCCGTCGACCCGGCTCATCAGCCGCACGCCTTCGTCCAGATCGACCAGCGACACGTTGAGGTCGCCGCCGGCATCGGGCTTGCGCCGCACGGTGGTCACCGCGTGCACGGTGCCGGTGCCCTGCGGCTCGACCCATTCGAGCCGGTCCGCGCCGCAATGCGGGCACAGCTCGCGCGGAAAGTAGACGTGCTTGGCACACGCCTCGCAGCGCTGGATCAGGAAGCGCCCGTCATCGAGCGCCGCCTGGTGTTGCGCCTGGATGCCCTTGGCGTTCATCAAACCGGTTCCCAGGTGAACACGTCGGAGGACCGGTCGAGCGCATAGAACGATCCCTTCAGCGCGGGCAGCGCGTGTTGCGCCACCGTCTCGGGGGTCCAGCCTTCGCCGCGATGCACCGAACGCACGGGGCGCGGCTGACTCATCAGGAAGATTTCGTTGTTCCGCACCGCAAAGACCTGGCCGCTGACGTCGGCACCGGCGTCGCTCGCCAGCGCCACCGCGAGCGGCGCGATCTTGGCCGGCGTCATCTGCTTCATGCGCTCGACACGGGCCTTCTCGGCGTCGGTTTCGGTCGGGATCGAGCCGATCATGCGGCTCCACGCGAACGGCGCGATGCAGTTCGAGCGCACGTTGAACTTCTGCATGTCCAGCGCGATCGACTTCGACAGCGCCATGATCCCGAGCTTGGCCGCCGCGTAGTTGGCCTGGCCGAAGTTGCCGATCAGGCCCGAGGTCGAGGTCATGTGCACGTAGGCGCCCGACTCCTGCTCCTTGAAGTGGGTCGCAGCGGCGCGGCTGACGAAGTAACTGCCGTACAGGTGCACCTTGATCACCGCATCGAACTCTTCCACGCTCATCTTGTGGAAGAAGCGGTCGCGCAGGATGCCGGCGTTGTTGACGACCGCGTCGAGCCGCCCGAAGGTATCGAGCGCGGTCACCACAATGCGCTGTGCGGCCGCGGCGTCGGCCACGCTGTCGGTGTTCGCCACCGCCTCGCCGCCGAATGCGCGGATCTCGTCGACCACCTGCTGCGCGGGGCCGGTGTTCGCCCCCTCGCCGGTCATCGACGCACCGAGGTCGTTGATCACCACTTTCGCGCCTTCGCGCGCCATCGCCAGCGCGATGTCGCGCCCGATGCCACCGCCGGCGCCGGTGACGACCGCGACCTTGCCTTCCATCATTTTGCTCATCTGTCTTCTCCTGTGGGCCAGCGGAAACCGCCCGGTTGCTTGTCTAGAAATCGCGCGACCGCCTCGCGGTGGTCGGCGCTGCCGAAGCACAGTGACTGCGCGTCGGCTTCGAAATCGAGCATCGTGTCCAGGCTCGCCGCAGGCGCGGCGCTGAGCGCGCGCTTGACCAGGCTCACTGCCAGCGGGGAAGCGCCGGTGAAGCTGGTGGCGATCACCTGGGCACGCGGCAGCACCTGCTCGGCGGCGACGATCTCGCCGACGATGCCCAGACGCTGCGCCTCGTCGGCCGCCACCTCGCGCGCCGACAGCATCAGCTCCTTGGCGCGCTGCACGCCGACGATGCGCGGCAATGTGTAGAACGCGCCGAAGTCCGGCACCAGGCCGAGCTTCATGAACGACATGCAAAAGCGCGCACGCGGCGACGCAACGACGAAGTCCGCCGCGAGCGCGAGGCTGAAGCCGGCGCCGAAGGCCGGGCCGTCCACCGCCGCGATCACCGGCCGGTCCAGCGCGATCAGCGTGCCGAGCCAGGCGTGCGCGTCCTTCATGCGCTGCCTCCAGCCGGCACCGTCGAGCTGGGCGGACTGGATGCTGCGCAGGTCGCCGCCTGCGCAGAACGCGCCGCCGGCGCCGGTGAGCACGAGCGCGCGCACCTCGCGGTCGCGCTTCAGCTGCTCGATGCACTGCGCGATCTCGTCGCGCATCCGCATGTCGATCGCGTTGCGCTGCGCGGGGCGGTTCAGCGTGAGGGTTGCGACGCCTCCGGAGACGTCGTAGTGGATGGCTTCCATGTCAGTTTCTCCAGAGGGCGGTCATCCCACCTGCCGTCATCCCACCTGCCGTCATACCGGCGAACGCCGGTATCCACTCGTGGCCGGCTCGCTGAATTCCACCAGTGGATACCGGCGTTCGCCGGTATGACGGCCTTCGGGGCGTGCGCCAGGTTGATGGTTTCATTTCAGCTCCCGTTCCTGCAGCTCGCGCCACAGCACCTTGCCCGTGTTCGACTTCGGCAGCTCAGCGACGAAGTCGACGACCCGCGGCGCCTTGTAGACCGCCATCGACTCGCGGCACCAGGCAATCAGCGCCGGCGCGTCGAGCGCGGCGCCGGGCTTGGGCACCACCAGTGCCTTCACCGCCTCGCCGCTGCGCGGATCGGGCGTCGAGATCACGCAGGCCTCGTGCACAGCCGGGTGCGTGTTCAGCTTGGCCTCGACCTCGGCCGGCCAGACCTTGTAGCCCGACACGCTGATCATTCGCTTGAGCCGGTCGGTCATGAAGTAGTAGCCGTCCTCGCCGACGCGGCCGAGGTCGCCGGTACGCAGATGCCGCCGGCCCTCGATCTCGATGAATGCATCGGCCGTGGCCTGCGGCTGGCACCAATGGCCGAGCATCACCTGCGGCCCGCAGACGACGATCTCGCCCACCTCGCCGGCGGGCAGCTCGCGGTGCGTCTCGGGATCGACGATGCGGCAATCCACGTCCGGCCCGGGCACGCCCAGCGAACCGAGCTTCGGCCGGTGCGGCGGGTTGCCGAACAGGAACGACGCGGTCTCGGTCATGCCGTAGCCTTCCTGGTAGGCGATGCCGAAGCGCTCGCGCATCGTCGCGGCCAATGCCTCGGGCATAGGCGCGCTGCCACCGGTCACGAGCTTCAGGCTGCGCACCGCGTCGGGCACGAGCGCCGGGTTGGAGAAGAAGTCGAGCAGCATCGTCGGCGGCGCGGCCCAGCAGGTCACGCGGTGGCGCTCGATCAGCGCGAGCGCCGCGTCGCGGTTCCACCGCGGCAGCAGCACCGCAGTGGCACCGAGCATCAGCGGCAGGTGCATGCCGTTCTGCATGCCCAAGGCATGGAACAGCGGCGCCACCGCGAGAAACACGTCATCGCTAGCTTGCGCCCGCCATCCCGCCGCCGCGAGGTTGGCGCTTTGCACCGTCGCGTGGCTGTGCATGCAGCCTTTGGGCAGGCCGGTGGTCCCCGAGGTGTAGGGCAGCACCGCCAGTTCGTCGGGTGTGGCGAGATGGGGCGCGGGGCTCTCGTCGGCGGAGAGTGCTGCCGACCAGGGCGTGAAGCGCGAATCGTCGGGCACGGCGCCGTTGCCGATCACGACCACGTCTCGAAGCAGGCCGCCAGCCAGCGCGGCGGCCAACCGCGGCACGAACTCGGCCCCGACCACGGCCGCCTTGGCGCCGCTGTCCGCGACGACGTGCCGGGCCTCTTCGGCGGTCCACATCGCATTGACCGGCACGACGACGGCATCGGCACGCAGCACGGCGTAGCTCGCGACGACGAACTCCAGGCTGTTCTGGCTCCACAGCAGCACGCGGTCGCCGCGCGCGACGCCGGCGCGCCGCTGCAACCAGCCGGCCAGCGCCTCGGCTCGGCGCGCGAGCTCTGCATAGAACAGCACCTCGTCACCGAGCACGAACGCGGGCTTGCGTGGGCGGGCCTCGACGGACGCCATCAGTGCATCCCACAGGCTCCCCTGCGGCCTGGGCACAGAAGGCGGCACACCGGGCGGCCAATGCATCTTCATATGCCCGCCTCCAGTGCCCGTGCAATCAGCTCTTTCATCACCTCGTTGGCACCGCCCAGGATGCGCAGCACGCGCGCATCGGCGTACATGCGCGCAATCGGGTATTCGGTCATGTAGCCGTAGCCGCCGTGAAGCTGCAGACATTCGTCGATCACGCGGCACAGCTTGTCGGTCGTCGACCACTTGGCCATTGCGGCGGTCGACACGTCCAGCGTGCCGTCGAGCTGACGCTCGATGCAGCGGTCGATGAAGGTCTGTGCGAGCGCCGCCTCGGTGGCGCATTCGGCCAGCTTGAAGCGTGTGTTCTGCATCGCCAGCAAGGGCTCGCCGAACACCTTGCGCTGGGCGACGTAGGCCAGCGTCTCGTCGACCGCGCGCTGCATCGTCGCGGCCGCGCCGACCGCGATCAGCAGCCGCTCGCGCGGCAGTTGCTGCATCAGCTGGCGAAAGCCCTGCCCTTCCTCGCCGCCGAGCAGGTTCTCAGCCGGCACGCGCACGTCGTCGAAGAAGAGCTCCGCCGTGTCCAGACCGTGCTGGCCGATCTTTTCCAGCAATCGCCCGCGGCGGAAGCCCGGCTGGTCCGCTGTCTCCACCATCAGCAGCGACACGCCCCTGGCGCGCTGCGTGACATCGGTCTTCGCGACGACACACACCAGGTCGGCATGGTGGCCGTTGGTGATGAAGGTCTTCGCGCCATTGATGACGTAGTGCTCCCCATCGCGGCGCGCGGTCGTGCGCACCCCTTGCAGGTC
>DATKCI010000008.1:0-9305 GCA_035513255.1 Piscinibacter sp.
GCCCTCTCCCCGGGCCACGAAGGGGCCCCTTCGTGGCCCGGGGAGAGGGCGGAAGAGGGGGGGTGCCTCAATCCGCCAGCGGCAGATAGCGCACCGCCAGCACGCCCGCGATCGCCGCCATGTCGCTCAGCACATTCGCCGACACCGCGCTGTCCACATCCACAAGCGTGTAGGCCACGTCGCCGCGCGACTTGTTGACCATGTTGTGGATGTTCAGCCCCGCCCGCGCCATCGCGGTGGAGATCTGGCCCAGCATGTTCGGCACGTTGGCGTTGGCGATCGCGACGCGGTAGGCCGACTCTCGCGCCATGCCGACCGCGGGGAAGTTCACCGCGTTCGCCACGTTGCCGTGCTCGAGGTAGTCGCGCAGCTGGTCGACGACCATCACCGCGCAGTTCTCTTCCGCCTCGCGCGTGGACGCGCCCAGGTGCGGCAGCGCGATCACGCGCTCGTGGCGATTGATCGCCGGGCTCGGAAAGTCGCAGACGTACCAGCCGAGGTGCTGCCGGTCCAGCGCTGCGACAACCGCGCCTTCGTTCACGACACCTTCGCGCGAGAAGTTCAGCAGCACGGTGCCGGGCCGCGTGAGCCCCACGTTGTCGACGTTCACGAGATCGCGTGTGGCTTCGACCAGCGGCACGTGCAGCGAAATGAAGTTCGCGTTCTTCAGCACGTCGCTGACGCTCGACGCCTTGCGCACTTGCGACGGCAGGCTCCAGGCGGCGTCGACCGTGATCTCCGGGTCGTAGCCCAGCACGTTCATGCCGAGCTTGATCGCGGCGTCGGCCACCAGGCAGCCGACCTTGCCGAGGCCCACGATGCCCAGCGTCTGGCCGGCCAGCTCGAAGCCGGCAAACGCCTTCTTGCCCTCTTCGACGGCACGGTCCATATCCGCCATCTGCGGGTCCAGGCCGTCGACGAAACGCAAGGCCTGCGGCAGGTTGCGCGCGGCCAGCAGCATGCCGGTCAGCACCAGTTCCTTCACCGCGTTGGCGTTGGCGCCCGGTGCGTTGAACACCGGCACGCCGCGCTGGCTCATCGCCTTCACGGGGATGTTGTTGGTGCCGGCGCCGGCGCGCGCGATCGCGCGCACGCTCGCCGGAATCTCCATCGTGTGCATGTCCGCCGAGCGCACCAGCACGGCGGCCGGATGCGGCACGTCCTTGCCGACCGTGTAGCGCTCGCTCGGCAGCCGCTTCAGGCCGTTTGGCGAGATCTGGTTCAGCACCCGGATCTCGAAGTGCTCAGCCATGGCGGGCCTCGAACTCTTTCATGTACTGCACCAGCGCCTTCACGCCTTCGAGCGGCATCGCGTTGTAGATCGATGCGCGCACGCCGCCCACCGAGCGGTGGCCTTTCAGCTGGACCATGCCGCGCTCGTCGGCGCCCTTCAGGAAGGCGTCGGTCAGCGCGTCGTCGCGCAGCGTGAACGGCACGTTCATCAGCGAGCGGTCCTCCTTCGCGACCGGGCTCACGTAGAACGGCGTGGCGTCGAGGTAGTCGTACAGCAGGGCCGCCTTGGTGCGGTTGTGCTCTCCCATCGCCGCCAGGCCGCCTTGCTGCTTCAACCACTTGAACGTCAGCCCGGCGATGTAGATCGCGTAGGTCGGCGGCGTGTTCAGCATCGAGTCGTTGTCGGCCTGCTGCTTCAGGTCGAAGGCCGACGGCGTGATCGGCAGCGCCTGGCCGATCAGGTCGTCGCGCACGATGACGATCGTGAGGCCCGACGGCCCCATGTTCTTCTGCGCACCGGCGTAGATCAGCCCGTAGCGGCTCACGTCGATCGCGCGCGACATGATGTTCGACGACATGTCCGCCACCAGCGGCACGTCGCCGGTGTCGGGCGTCCAGTGGTACTCCACGCCGCCGATCGTCTCGTTCGAGCAGATGTGCACATAGGCGGCGTTCGGATCGAGCTTCCAGCCGTCCTGCTTCGGGATGCTGGTGAAGCGGCTCGCTTCGGCGGACGCGGCGACGTTCACCGTGCAGTACTTCTTCGCCTCTTTAACCGACTTCTTCGACCATTCGCCGGTGTTGACGTAGTCGGCCGTCGTCTTGCCGCGAAGCAGGTTCATCGGGACGAAGGCGTTCTGGCCGATCGCGCCGCCCTGCAGGAACAGGACCTTGTAGTTCGACGGAACGGCCAGCAGTTCGCGCAGCAGGCTTTCGGCCTCGGCGTGGATGGCGATGAATTCCTTGCCGCGGTGGCTCATCTCCATCACCGACATGCCGGACCCGTGCCAGTCGAGCATCTCGGCGGCGGCTTGCCGCAGCACGGGCTCGGGCAGGGCGGCGGGGCCGGGGCTGAAGTTGAAAACGCGGGTCATCGAAGGTCTCCGTGGAGCAGTGGCAAAGCGGGTGCGCGGTGCGCGAACTGCGCAGCATACCGAAACGCTTTTCCGTGCCCCCGAAGCCGTGTCGGGGCGCGGGCCCTGTTTCAAGCCACTTCAGACCGAATTGGTTCTAAGTTCGATCTTGCCAGGCCAAAGTGCCGGTCCTACGATCCGCCCCTCCAAGCCACCCAGATGGCGCCACGAAGCGATCCGGAGACAAGACGATGTTCTGCTGGGACGGGTTGACGCACCGCGAAATGACCTTGCTCGACTCGGTGTTCTGGTCGGCCGGAATCTCGCGCGACGCCCTCGCCACCCGCTCGGCGTTCTCCAAGACCCGCGTCAATTCCGCGGTCGCCGGCATGCTGGAGCAAGGGGTGCTGGAGGAGGTGGGCGTGCAGCACTCCACCGGCGGCCGCCGCCCCGAGACCTTGCGCCTGAACCGGCGCCTGGGCGTGCTGCTCGGCGTGGCGATGGGCGCGACCGGCCTCGAGGTGGCGGTGCTGACACCCGACCTGGAAGTCCTCGCGCGGCACAGCGAGCCGGCCGACGTGCGCCAAGGGCCCGGGCTCGTGCTGTCGCGTGTGCGTGCGCTGATGCGCGAGCTGCTGGCGCAGTGCGGCGCCACCCCGAAGCAGGTGATCAGCATCGGCATCGGCGTGCCCGGTCCCGTCGACTTCGACTCGGGCCAGCTGGTCAATCCGCCGCTGATGCCCGAATGGGATGCCTTTTCGATCCGCGACGACCTGCGCGCCGACTACGGGGCGCCGGTGTTCGTCGACAACGACGTGAACCTGATGGCGCTCGGCGAGCTGTGGCGCATGCAGCGCGGCCTGCAGAACTTCCTCGTCATCAAGGTCGGCACGGGCATCGGCTGCGGCATCGTCTGCCACGGCGTCGTCTACCGCGGCACCAACGGGTCGGCCGGCGACGTGGGCCACATCTGCGTGGACCCAAGCGGCCCGCGCTGCCACTGCGGCAACCTCGGCTGCGTCGAGGCGATGGCCGCCGGCCCCGCGATCGCCCGCCTGGCGACCGAGGCTGCCCAGGCCGGCGAGAGCGCCTTGTTGGCCGAGATGCTGGCCGCACGCGGCACGCTGACGCTGCAGGACGTGGCCCAGGCGAGCCGCGCCGGCGACACGGCGGCCAACGCGATCGTGCAGCACGCCGGCGCGCTGCTCGGCCAGATGCTCGCGTCGGTGGTCAACTTCTTCAATCCGTCGCACGTGTTCATCGGCGGCGGCATCGCGCGCATCGGGCCCTTGTTCCTTGCGGCCGTGCGGCAAAGCGTCTATCACCGCTCGCTGGCTCTCTCGACCCGCCACCTGGAGATCCAGTACGCGCCGCTCGGCGAGCGCGCCGGGCTGATCGGCGCCGGCGTGCTCGCGATGCAGGAAAGCCTGCGGCTGCGCGGGAGCGTGCGATGACGGTGGCGGTCGACTTCCACGACATCGTCAAGTCCTTCGGACCGGTGCAGGTGCTGCACGGCGTGAGCTTCGCGCTCGAGCCCGGCCGCATCTACGGGCTGCTCGGCGAGAACGGCGCCGGCAAGTCGACCTTGATGAAGATCCTCGCCGGCTACGAGGCGGCCAGCGGCGGCGAGCTGCGCATCAACGGCGAGCCGAGACACTTCGACGGATCGCGCGCCGCCGAGGCCGAGGGCATCGTGCTGATCCACCAGGAGTTCAACCTGGCCGACGACCTCACGGTCGCGCAGAACATCTTCCTCGGCCACGAGAAAAAGCGCGGCTGGCTGCTCGACGACGACGCGATGCGCCGCGAGGCGGCCGCCGTGTTGCGCCAGGTCGGCCTCGACATCTCTGCGGACACGCCGGTGCGGCAGCTGATCGTCGCCGAGAAGCAGCTCGTGGAGATCGCCAAGGCCTTGTCGCGCCATGCGCGGCTGCTGATCATGGACGAGCCGACCGCCACGCTGACCTCCGGCGAGACCGAGCGCCTGTTCCAGCTGATCGCGCAGCTGAAGGCCGACGGCGTGACCATCGTCTACATCTCGCACAAGCTCGACGAGGTCGAGCGCATCACCGACGAGGTCATCGTGATGCGCGACGGCCGCTTCGTCGCGCGCGAGGCCACCGGCAAGCTGAGCCGCCAGCAGATGGCCAACCTGATGGTCGGGCGCGAGCTGTCCGACCTGTTCCCGCCGCGGCAGCCGGTGCCGGAAGCAACTGCGCCGCCCGCGCTGGCCGTGCAAGGCCTGAGCGTGCCGGGCTGGACCGAGAACGTGAGTTTCGACGTGCGGCCCGGCGAGATCCTCGGTTTCGCCGGGCTGGTCGGCGCCGGCCGCACCGAGCTGTTCGAAGGCCTGCTCGGGCTGCGGCCGCACAGCGCCGAACGTGTCGAGATCGCCGGCCGCGCGGTGCGCATCCGCAACCCGCGGCAGGCGGCTGACCAGGGGCTCACCTACCTCAGCGAAGACCGCAAAGGCAAGGGCCTGCACGTGGCATTCGGCATGACCGAGAACCTCACGCTGATGGCGCTGCACCGCTATGCGCGCCCGTGGCTCGCGCGAGGCGACGAACGCGAAGCGCTGAAGGAGGCGGTCGCCGCGTTCGGCATCCGCGCCGGCTCGCTGGACCTGCGCGCGTCGTCGTTGTCGGGCGGCAACCAGCAGAAGCTCGCGCTCGCGAAGGTGCTGCATCCGCAGCCGCGTGTCGTCGTGCTCGACGAGCCGACACGCGGCGTCGATGTCGGCGCCAAGCGCGACATCTACTTCCTGATCCAGAAGCTCGCTTCCGGCGGCTGCGGCGTGATCGTGATTTCGTCCGAGCTGATCGAACTGATCGGCCTGTGCCACCGCGTCGTCGTGATGCGGGCCGGCCGCGTGCAGGCAACGCTTGCGGCCGACCATTTGACCGAAGAGGAGTTGATCGCCCATGCGACAGGCACCCACTGACATCGCCCGGCCGCAGTCGGCCGGGGCCTGGGCCGGACGCTCGTGGGACCGCCTGCACGGGCTCGGCCCGGTCGTCGGGCTGGTGCTGCTGTGCGCGGTCGGCACCGCACTGAACGGCGACTTCGCGACGCTGGACAACGCGATGAACGTGCTGACCCGCACCGCCTTCATCGGCATCATCGCGGTGGGCATGTGTTTCGTCATCATCTCTGGCGGCATCGACCTGTCGGTCGGCTCGATGGCGGCACTGATCGCCGGCAGCGTGATCCTGGTGATGAACGGGCTGGCGCCGCAGGGCTGGTCGCCGCTGGCGGTCGTCGCGCTCGGCATGGCGTTCGCACTCGCGCTCGGCGCCGCGTTCGGCCTCGCGCACGGCCTGCTGATCACGCGCGGGCGCATCGAGCCGTTCATCGTCACGCTGGGGGCGCTGGGGATCTACCGCGCCTACCTCACCTACTTCGCCGACGGCGGCGCCATCACGCTGGACAACGCGCTCGCCGATGCCTACAGCCCCGTCTACTACGCCAGCCTGCTCGGCGTGCCGGTGCCGGTGTGGGTGTTCCTCGTCGTCGCGCTCGCCGGCGCGCTGATCCTCAACCGCACGGCCTTCGGCCGCTACGTGCAGGCGATCGGCTCCAACGAGCAAGTGGCGCGCTACGCCGCGGTCAACGTCGACCGCGTCAAGGTGCTCACCTACATGCTGCTCGGCGTGTGTGTCGGCATCGCGACGCTGCTGTACGTGCCGCGGCTCGGCTCGGCGTCGCCGACCACCGGGCTGCTGTGGGAGCTGGAGGCGATCGCCGCGGTGATCGTCGGCGGCACCGCGCTGCGCGGCGGCGCCGGCAGCATTGCCGGCACGGTCGTCGGCGCGGTGCTGCTGTCGGTGATCAGCAACATCCTGAACCTCACCAGCATCATCAGCGTGTACCTCAACGCGGCCGTCCAGGGCTTCGTGATCATCGTCGTCGCGTTCATGCAGCGCCGGCGTCCGTAGTTCCTTCCTCACCACAACGGAGACATTCACATGGTCATTCGCTCCCGAATTCTGGCCCTGGCCGTCGCGGCCATCGGCACGCTCGCCGCCATGCCGACCGCGCTGGCGCAGAAGACCGACGTCAACCTCGGCGTGGCCATCCCTGCGGCCACGCACGCCTTCACCGCCGGCATCGTGTTCTGGGCGAACCAGGCCAAGAAGGACCTCGAGAAAGCGCACCCGAACCTGAAGGTCACCGTGAAGACCGCGAGCGGCGCGCCCGAGCAGGCCAACCAGCTGCAGGACCTGCTGACGGTCAACAAGATCAACACCCTCGTCATCTTCCCGTTCGAATCCGCGGCGCTGACGCGGCCGGTGGCGCAGGCGAAGGCCAAGGGCGTCTACGTGACGGTGGTCGACCGCGGCCTCACCGACACGAGCGCGCAGGACGCCTACGTGTCGGGCGACAACACGGCGTTCGGCCGCATTCCGGCCGAGTACCTCGTGAAGGCACTGAACGGCAAGGGCAACATCGTCGCGCTGCGTGGCATCCCGACGACGATCGACAACGAGCGCATGGACGCGTTCAAGGCGGTCATCGACAAGAACCCCGACGTCAAGCTGCTCGACGCACGGCACGGCAACTGGAACCGAGACGACGCGTTCAAGGTGATGCAGGACTACCTCACGCGCTTCAAGCAGATCGACGCCGTGTGGGCCGCCGACGACGACATGGCGGTCGGCGTGCTGAAGGCGATCGAGCAGGCCAAGCGAAAGGACATCCGAATCGTCTTCGGCGGCGCCGGCATGAAGGAGATGGTCAAGACCTTGATGGAGGGCAGCAACCCGCTGATCCAGGCCAACGTGTCGTACTCGCCGAAGTTCATGTACGACGCGATCAAGCTCACCGCCGAAGCAAGGCTCAAGGGCGAGAAGCTGCCGGCCAGCACGATCATCCCGTCGGTGCTGATCACCAAGGAAAACGCGAAGCAGTACTACTTCCCGGACTCCCCCTTCTGAGCGCGAAGAAACCCGTTCGCCCTGAGGTATCGAAGGGCAGCGCGGGCAGCGAGCAGGGCTTCGATACCTCAGCCCGATCCTTCGATACCTCAGGACGAGCGGGTTCAGGCTTCGATACCTCAGCCCGAACGGCTGTTGGTTCGCGAAGGATCTTGTTTCTTGAGAGCGTTCACACCGCGAGGCCGCGATGACACGTCCCATCTCCCTGTTCACCGGCCAGTGGGCCGATCTGCCGCTCGCCGAGTTGGCGCCACTGGCCAAGCGCATGGGCTACGACGCGCTGGAGCTCGCCTGCTGGGGCGATCACTTCAATGTCCAGGAGGCCTTGGCGTCGGCCGAGTACGTGAGGGACAAGCGGCGGCTGCTCGAGGCCGAAGGCCTGCAGTGTTTCGCGGTCGGCAACCACCTCGTCGGCCAGGCCGTTTGCGACCTGATCGACGAGCGGCACCAATCGATCGTGCCGGCGCGCGTGTGGGGCGACGGCGATCCCGAAGGGGTGCGGCGGCGCGCGGCCGCGGAAATGCAGGACACCGCGCGCGCAGCCGCGCGTTTCGGCGTGAAGACCGTCACCGGTTTTACCGGCTCGTCGATCTGGCACGCCACCTATGCGTTCCCGCCGACGACGCAGGCCTATTGGGACAAGGGCTTCGCCGACTTCGCGCGCCGCTGGCAGCCCATCCTCGACGTGTTCGACGCCGAGGACGTGAACTTCGCACTCGAGGTGCACCCGACCGAGATCGCATTCGACGCCGCCTCGGCCGAGCGCGCGATCGAAGCGGTGGGCGGGCACCGGCGCTTCGGCTTCAACTTCGACCCCAGCCACCTCGGCTACCAGGGCGTCGACTACGTGCGCTTCATCCGGCGCTTCGCCGACCGCATCCACAACGTGCACATGAAGGACGTCTGGTGGGGCAAGGGCGACGGCAGCGTCGGCGTGTTCGGCGGGCACACGAGCTTCGGCGACGCACGCCGCTTCTGGGACTTCCGCAGCGTCGGCCGCGGCATGATCGACTTCGAGTCCATCATCGTCGCGCTCAACGACATCGGCTACGCCGGTCCGCTGAGCGTGGAGTGGGAAGACAGTCGCATGGACCGCGTGCACGGCGCGACCGAGAGCGCGGCCTTCTGCCGCCGGCTCGACTTCGCACCGGCGGCCGGTGCCTTCGATGCGGCCTTCGACAAGGCCGGGCAGGCGGGCGCCCGATGACCGAAACGATGCCGCGCAAACTTCGGGTCGCGATGGTCGGCGGCGGGCGCGACGCGTTCATCGGCGCCGTACATCGCCGCGCGATGGCGCTCGATGGACAGTTCGAGCTGGTGGCCGGCGCGCTGTCGTCGCAGCCGGAGAAGGCGCGCGCCTCGGGGCGCGACCTGCACCTGCGCGACGAGCGCAACCACGGCCGCTGGCAGGAGCTGCTCGAACATGAGCTCACGCTGCCCGCCGGCGAACGCATCGACCTCGTCTGCATCGTCGCGCCCAATCACATTCACCACGAGGTGGCGAAGGCGTTTGCCGAGGCCGGCTTCCACGTTGCCTGCGACAAGCCGCTGGTTCACCGCAGCGAGCAGGCCGACGAGCTGGTGCGCATCGTCGAGCGCAGCGGCCGGGTCTTCGGCGTGACCTACAACTACAGCGGCTACCCCATGGTGCGCCAGGCGCGCGAGATGGTGAAGGCCGGCGCGATCGGCAGCGTGCGCAAGGTCATCGTCGAGTACCACCAGGGGTGGCTCGCGACCGCGATCGAAGGCGGCGGCAACAAGCAGGCGGGGTGGCGCACCGATCCCGCGCGCAGCGGCGTGGCCGGCGCCATCGCCGACATCGGCTCGCACGCCGAGAATCTCGCGGCGACGGTGACCGGCCTGCAGATCGACAGCCTGTGCGCGGACCTCGGCGCCGTCGTTCCGGGGCGCCTTCTCGACGACGATGCGAGCCTGCTGCTGCGCTACACGAACGGGGCGCGCGGCGTGCTGCTCGCGTCGCAGGTCGAGGCCGGCTGCGAGAACGACATCCGCCTGCGCGTGTTCGGCACCACCGGCATGCTGGACTGGCGGCAGGAAGACCCGA
>DATKCI010000009.1:0-3498 GCA_035513255.1 Piscinibacter sp.
TCGCCAGCCGCGGCCGCTCCCCGGTCCCCAGCCGCGGCTGCCGGCCGGCCGTCACCTGCGCAATCAGGTCGCGGTCCGCTTGTGCGAGGACCTGGTCGATGGTGCCCGGGTGCCGTGGATCCGGCTCGACCGACGGCATGCCGAGCGCGTCCAGGCCCCACACCACGCAGGCGTCACCGCAGCCGGACACTGCGCGGGTCGCATCGATGGTGGCGCGCGCAACGGTTCGCGGCGTGGCCGCATCAAGCAATGGAAGCAGCCAGTCAGCCCCGGCGGAGAACGGGGGCGGCTCTTGGATGGATGCGGACATGCGAGTCGGGCCAGTAAACGAGGTGTCTAAACTGGCACGGCCATTAATCTTGTGCAGCGAAATCCCGATCGAAGCATGATCGAAATCACACTATGGGTCCGGCCGCACGTTACCGTACCGCTGCGCATCGTGCTGCTGTGCGTTCGCTGCCCGGGTCAGGCCGCCTGTACGATCCGCAGCGGGTTGTGCCACTGCACCAGCAACTCGGCCTCGCGCGCCTTGGCCGCGTGCAGGTGCGCTTCCTTGACGTGGCCGTAGCCGCGGATGTGTTCCGGGATCGAGGCGATCTGCGCGGCCAGATCGACGTTGCCGCCATCGAGCGTCGGCAGCAGGCCGGCGATGGTCTGCTCGTAGTCGGCGATCAGCTGGCGCTCGTTCTTGCGCTCGGCGCTGTAGCCGAAGATGTCCAGCGCGCTGCCGCGCAGGAACCTCAGCTTCGCCATGAGCTTGAACGCGCCCAGCATCCAGCCGCCGAACTCCTGCTTGATCAGCCGGCCCTGCGCGTCCTTCTTCGCGAACAGCGGCGGGGCGAGGTGGAAGCGCAGCTTGTAGTCGCCCTCGTACTGCTGGGCGAGCTTGCGCTGGAACTCGCCGCTCGTGTACAGCCGCGCGACCTCGTACTCGTCCTTGTACGCCATCAGCTTGAACGCGTAGCGCGCGACCGCCTCGGTGAGGTCGGTGCTGCCCGGTGCCTTGTTCGCTTCGGCGTCGCGCACCTTCGCCACGAACTGCGAATAGCGCTGCGCGTAGGCGGCGTTCTGGTAGTCGCCGAGGAACGCCACGCGGCGCGCGATCACCTCGTCCAGCGAGCGCGACAGGCGCTCGTCGTCCAGCGGCAGGAACACGACGTTGTCGCCGGCGCTGCTGCCCGCGTGCTCGGGCACGTGGCGCAGGTCGTCCTCGTTGCGCGTATTGCGCGGCGCCGAGGGGCTGCCGAACTCGTGGCCTTCCCACTGGCCCGGCGACAGCATCGGCAACGCGTGCGGAGTCGCTTCGGCTGCGGTCGGCGCGTTGCGCACCAGGCCAGCAGCCTCGGCCACGGCCTGCGGATCGACCACCGCCAGCCGGCCCCACGCGAACGCGGCCTTGTTCTTCTCGATCGCGGCGCCGTTGAGTTCGACCGCGCGCATGATCGCCTCCAGCGACAGCGGCACCAGCCCCTGCTGCCACGCGTAGCCGAGGATGAACAGGTTCGACATGATCGCGTCGCCGAGCAGCGCGGTCGCCAGCTGGGTCGCATCGACCACGTGCGGGGACTCGCCACCGAGCGCGACACTGACCGCCTTGATGATGTCGGCCGCCGGGAACTGCATGTCCGGGCGCGTGGTGAACGTGCCCGGCATCGCTTCGTAACTGTTGAGCACCACGTTGCTGCGGCCGGCGCGGATCTTCGACAGCGCCCAGTAGTCGTTGACCACGACCATGTCGCAGCCGAGCACCAGGTCGGCCTCGCCGGCGGCGATGCGCACCGCGAAGATGTCGTTGGGCGAATTGGCGATGCGGATGTGGGTGGTGACCGCGCCGCCCTTCTGCGCCAGCCCGGTCTGGTCGAGCACGCTGGCGCCCTTGCCCTCCAGGTGCCCGGCCATGCCGAGCAGCGCGCCGATCGTGACCACGCCGGTGCCGCCGACGCCGGTGATCAGGATGTTCCACGGCTGGTCGAGCGTCGGCAGTTGCGGCAGCGGCAGGTTGGCGAGCAGTTCGGTGGCGTTGCTGGCTTTCTGCTTCTTCAGCGCGCCGCCGTGCACGGTGACGAAGCTCGGGCAGAAGCCGCTCACGCAGCTGTAGTCCTTGTTGCAGTTGGACTGGTCGATGTCGCGCTTGCGGCCGAACTCGGTTTCCTTCGGCAGCACCGACACGCAGAACGACTTCTGCCCGCAGTCGCCGCAGCCCTCGCACACCAGTGAGTTGATCGCGACGCGTTTCTGCGGGTCGAGCATTTTGCCGCGCTTGCGGCGGCGGCGTTTCTCGGTCGCGCAGGTCTGGTCGAAGATCAGCACCGAGGTGCCCTTGACCTCGCGCAGGCGCTTCTGCGCGGCATCGAGCTGCTTGCGGTCGAGCAACTCGACCCCGGCCGGGAACATCGATTTGTGGTCGAGCCATTTGCCGATGTCGTCCGACAGCAGCACGATCGTGTGCACGCCTTCGCTGCGCACCTGGTGCGCGATCTGCGGGACGCTCAATGTGCCGTCGACCGGCTGGCCGCCGGTCATCGCGACCGCGTCGTTGTAGAGGATCTTGTAGGTGATGTTGACGTCGGCGGCCGCCACGGCGGCCCGGATCGCCATGATCCCGCTGTGGAAATAGGTGCCGTCGCCGAGGTTGGTGAAGACATGCGGCGTCTCGCTGAACGGCGACGCACCGGTCCAGGCCACGCCCTCGCCGCCCATCTGGCTGAAGGTGATGGCGTTGCGGTCCATCAGCACCACCATGTAGTGGCAGCCGATGCCGGCCAGCTGAATGCTGCCCTCCGGAACCACGGTCGAGGTGTTGTGCGGGCATCCGGAGCAATAGTGCGGCGGGCGGGCGAGCGGCGCGGGGTGGCTGTCGAGCGCGCGCTCCTTGGCGTCGAACCACGCCATCCGGCGGTTGATCGACTCCGACTCGATGCCGAGTCCCTTCAGGCGGCGCGCGATGGTGCGCGCGATCCGTGCGGTGGTCAGCTCGCCGTCCGAGGGCAGCATCCAGGCGCCGGCCTCGTCGCGCTTGCCGAACAGGCGCGGCCGCAGGCTGTCGGGCAGGTTGTACAGCGCTTCCTTCGCCTGGGTCTCGATCAGCGCCCGCTTCTCCTCGACCACCAGCACCTCGTCGAGGCCGGCGGCGAACTCCGTCAGGCCGACCGGTTCCAGCGGATAGATCATGCCGACTTTGTACAGCGCGATGCCCAGCCGCTCGGCCTCGGCCTCGTCGATGTGCAGGTCGTCGAGCGCCTGGCGGACGTCGAGATAGCTCTTGCCGACGGTGACGATGCCGAGCCGCGCGTGCTTCGGCCGGTACAGCACCCGGTCGATGCCGTTTGCCCGGGCGAAGGCCATCGCCGCCGGCACCTTGAACTGGTGCAGCCGCTTCTCCTGCTCCAGGAACGGGTCGGGAAAGCGCAGGTTGAGCCCGCCCGGCGGCACCGCCACGCCCTCGGGCAGCGCGATCTGCACCCGGTGCGGGTCGACCGACACCGAGGCGGCGGAATC
>DATKCI010000010.1:0-3241 GCA_035513255.1 Piscinibacter sp.
ACGCGTACGCCGCCGTGGAGGCCGACGGCCGCCCGAACCCCGACCGCCCGGCCGGCTGATCGGGCCGCTTCGTCGATTGGGCGGCGCCTGCCAGGCGCCTGCCGCTGCGACCTCGCGTGGGGCGCTCGGTGCCGCGCCGTCACCGCTTTTAGAACGATTCGGACCGTTTAAGGACACGGCACCGGCAGGTCACGCACAGTGGTCGCACCGCGGATGCGCGGACAAGCCCGGTCGGCGGTTTCCGGCCCCAACGGCAGATCCTGAAAGGAACCTCGCCATGTCCAAAGATCATCGACCCCACTCATCGAGCGGCGACCCCGCTTCGGGCCTGAGCCGCCGCAACCTGCTCAGTGCCGCCGGCTGGAGCGCCGCGGCCGCCGTCGGAGCGCCGAGCGCACTGGCGCAATCCGCCTCGGCACCGCCGCTTCGAACCGCTGTCGCACCGGTGTACTTTCCCCGCGAAGGCCTGGTGCCCGAGCTCTCGATCGGTGGCAAGGTGGCCGTCATCACCGGCGCTTCTCGCGGTCTCGGCCTGGCCACCGGCTTGCGCCTGATGGCCGAGGGCGTCACGGTGATCGGCACGTCGCGCGTGCCGGGCAACTATCCGGGTCACCCGTTTCCGCTGCTGCCGCTGGATATCAGCGTGAAGGCCAGCGTGGACGCATTCGTCGGCGCCCTGGCGGCCCAGCTGGGTGGGCGCTCCATCGACATCCTGGTCAACAACGCAGGGCGCTACGTCATCGGTACGCCGGTGCCGATCGCTCCCGCCTTGGCCGGGCTGTTCGAATCGCAGACGCAACTGGCCATGGAGACGCTCTACGTGGGGCATGTACGCGTCACCAACCGGTTGCTGCCGCTGATGACGCAAAGCGCCTATTCGCGGCTGCTGTTCACGGTATCGGGCGCCGGCTACTTCGTCGGCGGCACGGCGCTGAGTGAAGCGAACGGCCTGAGCTTCTTCAGCGCGTATTACTCGGGCAAACGCGCGTTGCTCGCCTATGCTAACAACCTCAGGGGCTTTTTGCGGACCTCGGGCAGTCCGATCCAGGTGAGCACGGTCGACCCCTTGGTGATGAACACGGCGCTGCCGGTCGGGTTGAACCCGATCTACCTGGAGCCGGTAGGCGGCAGCGGCAATTCGACCAACCCTTTCCTGCAGGCTGTGCTGGAGGCCTTCCGCGCCGCACACGCGGTCGGGCTCTCACCTGATTTCGTCGCTGAGACGTACGCACAGCTTCTGCGCATGCAAGATCCGCTCCCCAACGTCCTCACCGGCTCGAGGATCGAGCCTTACGCCACGCAGTGCGCGAGCGCCCTGGTCGAGCGTGGCTACTTGGACGAAAACGCCCAATCGGCGCTGCCGATCGGCGCTGCGGGCGCGCCCGTCGCTGGGTCGGTCTGACTCGGCACGAAGCGATGCCGGGGCATCGGCCGGGCCTGACCTTCCCGCCCGAAGTGGCCGCCTTGTCGTGGTGGGCGGGGATACCGGCGGCCGCCTTCACGACGTCGTGGCCGACGTTCCGCATCGGTCCGATCGTTGGCGACGTCGTCGCCGACCGCCACCACCAGGCGGATCGCCTTCTCAAGGTGCTGCTCGAGCCGACGCGCGCACGGGGCGACCCGACCGGGCCACGCCTGCCAGCCTTGCGGGGGATGCCCTCGTGAACGCCGACACGCGGGCACCCGACCGAATGCAACCCGCCAGCGTCCAGGGCCTGCCATGAACTCCGGCACCTCGACACCCGAGGACATCCTCGCCTTCTGGTTCCCGGACGGCGAGACGCCCAGCGCCCAAGAACACGAGCGCCTGTGGAACTGGCGCCTGCGCGGTGGTACGTACGATGAGTTGGTGGTGCGCTTTGCCGCGCTGACGGACCGCGCCTCGGCCGGCGGACTGGACGCCTGGGCGCAGAGCCCGGTGGGCAGGTTGGCGTTGATCCTGCTGCTCGACCCCTTCTCTCGCGCGGTGTGGGCGTCGACGCCGCGCGCCTATGCAGCCGAGCCGAAGGCCCGTGCGCTGTGCCTGCAGGGGCTGACGAACGGGCACTTCGACGCGCTGCCCCAGGTCTGGCATCGGGCCGCGTTCAAGACGCCATTGGAGCAATGCGAGTGCGATGAACCGGCAGCGCACCTGGCCCATCTGGATAAAGCCACGGCCATCGCCGACCGGCTCGCCGAGCAGGCGCCGCTCGAGTTGCGGTCCTGGTATGTGCAGAGCGCCGGCCTGTCGCGCCGGCACCGCGCCGTCATCGCGCACTTCGGGCGATACCCGCAGCGCAACGCGATCCTCGGGCGCGCCAGCACCCCGAAGGAGCTGGCCTTCATCGCCAACGGCGAGCTGCCGCCCGCGCACTTGGCCACCACCGCCAACCCCGAGGGTCACCGAAGACCGTAGGCTGACTCCAGCCATGCATGGGCTTTTGCTGTGGGCGTGTCTCGGGGCGCTCGGTGACTCAATCGCCCTGGGTGGAGCCTGCTGAAGTTGGACTCTGCTGACGTATCCCTCTGCCGTCTCATCCGAGGTCCGACCGGCATCTTTGCGATGGCGAGTTGAGGGTCGCGGATATCGCTTCTGGGTGTGCGCCGTGATAAGGCGGCGCTTTCCAGCGGGTGCAAGCCCCACCTGGCAACCGCTCCAGCCGGAAGCAACCGGAGCAGGCATGGAGGTGACGAAATGTCTGAAGCCTTCGGGTAAAGCGTGCCACGAATCGATGGCAGCGCGAGTGTGCGGGCCGTAACGCGAGTGAACGCCGAGCAAGCCTCGAAAAGGACGATGCGTGGGCCGACCCGGCGGCCATACCGGGGAAGGCTGATACGACTGGTCGGATGAGCAAAGCAGTACCGCCAACCTAGCAACTCCGATGAGTGTTCAGAAACTGCAGATGGCGTTACACGCGAAAGCGAAGGCCGAAGCCGGCTACCGCTTCTACGCGCTGTACGACAAGATCAGCCGCGAGGACATCCTGGCCCATGCCTGGGCCCAGTGCCGCGCCAACAAGGGCGCACCGGGCGTGGACGGTCAGGACTTCGCGGATGTCGAGGCGTACGGCGTGTCGCGGTGGCTCGGCGAACTGGCGCTTGCGCTCAGGAACGAGGACTACCGACCGGACCCCATCAGAAGAGTGTTCATACCGAAAGCCAACGGCAAACTCAGGCCGCTGGGCATCTCGACCCTGCGGGATCGGGTCTGCATGACAGCAGCGATGCTGGTGCTGGAGCCGATCTTCGAAGCCGACCTTCC
>DATKCI010000011.1:0-10942 GCA_035513255.1 Piscinibacter sp.
GGCCCATCGCCTCGCTGCAGGCGGCCACGCGCGAGCTCGATTTGTCGACGCTCGCCGCCGGCCTGCCGGTCACGCGGCTGTCGGGCGGCGCAGTGGTCGACAGCCGCGCGATGGACGCGCCAGTCACGATCAACATCGACCTCGCCAACGCCATGCCCGGCGCCTGGAACGAGACGCGGCTGCCGCTGCGCAGCCTGCGGGTCACGCTGCAGGGCCAGCCGAACGAGCGCGACCGCTTGCAGTTCACCGCGCTGCAGGCGCAGCTCGAAGGCGCGCGCGAGGCCGGCCGGCTGAGCGGACAGGGGCGCTGGCAAGGCAGCGACCTGGTTCTGGAGCTGACGCTCGATGCGCTGCGCCTCTCGCAGCTCGACACCCGCATGGCACAGACGACGCTCAGCGGCCCGGTGCGCCTGTCCCTGCACGGCCTGCCCTCGCCCGACCCGGCCGCGGCCGCCGCCTCGCCGGTGCCGCTGAGCGGCGAGCTGAAGACGGAGCTGGCCGGCCGCCTGCTGCGCCCGCGCGATATGCCGCTGCGCCTCGCCGCCGACGCGAGCTTCAGCAGCGCCCCCGACGGCACGCTGAGCGCCGACATCGAGCGTCTGGCGCTCGGCTCCGGGGACGCCCGGGCCACGTTGTCGGCCGACTTGAGGCGCGACGCGCAGCAGCAGTGGCAGCTGCGCACCCGCGGCGAGTTCGCGCAGTTCGATCCGTCGCACTGGTGGGCCGGCCCCCGCGGCTCCGGCTGGCGCCGCGGGCCGCATGCGCTCAACGGCAATTGGGAAGCCGACCTCGCGCTGCCCGGCGCGGCGCTGACCACCGAACCGCGCGCCGAACTGCGCACGCTTGCGCAGTCGCTGCGCGGCCAGGCGCAGTTGCACCTGCAAAGGAGCCGCCTCGCCGGTGTGCCGCTGACCGCCGCGGCGACGCTGCACGCCAGCGAACAGCGCACTCAGCTGGAAAGCACGATGGAGGCGGCGGGCAATCGGCTCGCATTCGACGGGCGCCTCGGCGCCGCCGACAGCCCCGACCGGTGGCACGCAGACGTCGACGCGCCGGCGCTCGGCCGGCTCGCGCCGTTGCTCGGGCTGGTGCCGGGCGCGCAGCCATGGCTGCCGACCGCGGGCGCCCTGAACGCACGCGCCGCCGCGCAGGGGCGCTGGCCGCGCCTGAGCACCGAAGGCGAACTGCATGCGAGCGGCGTACAAGGCGAGGGCTGGAAGATCGGCAAGGCCGACGCCCGCTGGACGGCCACCACCGGACGCAGCGGTGCGCCGCTGTCGCTGACGCTGTCGGCCGCCGGCCTCGCCCGCGGCGAGCAGCGCATCGACACACTGAACGCCGAGCTGGCAGGCACGCTCGCGTCGCACCGGCTGCAGCTGCAGGCGGCCAGCCCGCTGCGCCCACCCGAATGGACCGACGACGTGTTGGCCGGCGGCAAGGCACCGTCGCGCGGCGGCACGCTGCGTCTGAGTGCGAGCGGCGGATGGCGCGCCGCGTCGAGCGGCGGCGGCACGTGGCAGGGCACGCTGGCCGAGCTGCGGGCGGCAGCGCCGGGCGACGACACGCCGGCGTGGATTGCGGCACGCGACCTCGAGGCGTTCGTGCAGATCGGCGCGCAAGGCGGTCTCGAACAGGCCCGGCTGGCGCCGGGGCGCGTGGAACTGCTGGGCGCGACGCTGCAATGGAGCGAGGCCCGCTTCGCGTCGGCCGCATCGGCCGGCGCGCCGCCGAGTGTGCAGCTGCTGGCAAAGCTCGATCCGCTGCCCGTCGTGCCGTGGCTGAAGCGCCTGCAGCCGGCTTTCGGCTGGGGCGGCGACCTGCACCTGGGCGCGACGATCGCCATCGACAGCCGTCGCGGCTTCGACGCCGACGTCGTCGTCGAACGCACTGGCGGCGACCTGACGGTGACCGACGAGTCCGGCACCCGGCCGCTGGGCCTCACCGACCTGCGCCTCGGGCTCGTCGCGCACGGCGGAACGTGGCATTTCACGCAGGCGATGGCGGGCAGCAACGTCGGCGTGCTCGGCGGCGCGCAGACCGTGCGCGTGTCGCCGACCGATGTGTGGCCGTCGCCGCAGGCGCCGCTGCAAGGCGTGCTCGAGCTGCGTGTGGCCGAACTCGGCGCCTGGGGGCCCTGGCTGCCGCCGGGCTGGCGGCTGGGCGGCCGCCTGCGCACCAGTGCCTCGATCGGCGGGCGGTTCGGCGCCCCTGAATACAGCGGCGAGATCGTCGGCTCCGAGCTCGCCGTGCGCAACCTGCTCCAAGGCGTGCACGTGCACGACGGCGTGCTGAAGATCGCGCTGCGCGGCACCGACGCCCGCATCGAGCAGTTCCTGCTTCACGGCGGCAAGGGCACGCTTCGCATCGCCGGCGGCGCAAGCTTCGGCGATGCGCCGCGTGCCGATCTGCAGTTGGCGGCAGAGGACTTTCAGGCGCTCGGCCGCATCGACCGGCGCATCGTCGTCAGCGGAAACGCCGACCTCGCGCTGCAGGCGCAGCGTGTGGTGCTCGACGGCCGCTTCGTCGTCGACGAAGGCCTGATCGACGTGTCGCAGGCCGATGCGCCGCGGCTGGACGACGACGTGATCGTCGTCAACCGGCCCGGCGGCGACCCCAACAAGGCAATCGATCGGGCAGAGGGCAGCCCGCTGCTGCGCAACAGCGAGGTGTCGGTGCTCGTCGACCTCGGCGGCGAACTGCGGCTGCGCGGACGCGGCATCGACACCCGCCTCGCGGGCGAGCTGCGCATCACCACGCCCGGGGGCGTACTCGCCGTCAACGGCACCGTGCGCACGGTCGAGGGCACCTACGCGGCCTACGGGCAAAACCTCGCGATCGAGCGCGGCATCATCACCTTCTCCGGGGACGTGGCGACGCCGCGGCTGGACATCCTCGCGGTGCGCCCGGACATCGACGTGCGAGTCGGCGTGAGCGTGCAGGGTGGCACCGTCGATCCGCGGGTGCGGCTGGTGAGCGAGCCCGAGATGAGCGAGTTCGACAAGCTGTCGTGGTTGGTGATGGGCCGCGAGCCGGCGGGCCTGGGCACCGCCGACACGGCACTGCTGCAGCGCGCCGCGCTCGCGCTGCTCGCCGGCGAACGCGGGAGTTCGACCGGCGGCCTGCTCAAGCGCATCGGCCTGGACGAACTGTCGCTGCGGCAGTCCGAAACCGGCGACGTTCAGGGCACCATCGTGTCGCTCGGCAAGCAGCTGTCGGACCGCCTCTACGTCGGCTACGAGCGCGGGCTCAATGCGGCGGCCGGGTCGTGGCAGCTGATCTACCGCGCGGCTCGCCGCTTCACGCTGCGAGCGCAAAGCGGCGAAGAGAGCTCGGTCGACGTGATCTGGACCTGGCGCTGGGACTGAGAGGTTGAGAGGCAATCCGACATGGCCGCTCAGCCTTGGCCCACCGTCACCGGCACGTACGCGGTCGCTTCGCCGCGGCGGATCAGCAGTGCGACGGTGCTGCCCGGCTCCGCTTCGGCGACGTGCCGGTTGAACTCGTCCAGGCTGCGAAAACGCTGGTTGTTGATCGCGATGATCACGTCACCGGGCTGCAGCGGCACGTCGGCGTTGACGCCTTCGACACGCTCGACCACGAGCCCGTAGTCGACACCGAGCGCACGCCGTCCGGCCGGCGGCAGTTCGCTGACCGCGAGGCCCAGCCGGCCGGTGGCGCCGGCGCCGGGCCCGGAGGCGGGAGACGCGGCCCGCGCGGCGGAGGTCTCGGCCTCGCCGACCTTGAGCTTCATCGTTTGGCTTTTGCCGCCGCGCCAGACCTCGACGTCGACCTCGGTGCCGGGTTTCGTCTGCCCCACCATGAGCGGCAGGTCCTTCGCATCCTCGACCTCCTTGCCGTTGAAGCGCGTGATGATGTCGCCGACCGCCATGCCGGCCTGCTGCGCCGGGCTCTCGGGCTCGACCGCCGTCACCACCGCGCCGCGCGCCTTGTCGAGCTTGAACGACTCGGCCAGTTGCTGGCTGACCTCCTGGATGCCGACACCGAGCCGGCCGCGGCTCACGCGTCCTTGGGTCCGCAACTGCCCTGCAATGTCCATCGCCACGTCGATCGGAATCGCGAACGAGACGCCCATGTAGCCGCCGGTGCGGCTGTAGATCTGCGAATTGATGCCGACGACCTCGCCGTCCATGTTCAGCAGCGGCCCGCCCGAATTGCCGGGGTTCACCGCCACGTCGGTCTGGATGAACGGCACGAAATTCTCGTCCGGCAGCGACCGCTCGGTCGCGCTGACGATGCCGGCGGTGATCGTGTTGGAGAAGCCGAACGGCGAGCCGATCGCGGCCACCCACTCGCCGGCCCGCAGCGCGTTGGTCGTGCTTATCGGCGCCACCGGCAGGCCCTGCTTGTCGAGCTTGAGCAGCGCGACGTCGGTCTGCGGGTCGACGCCGACGACCTTGGCCTTGTACTCCTCCTTGCTGTCGGCCAGGCGCACGACGACCTCGTCGGCATCGGCGACGACGTGGGCGTTGGTCAGCACGTAGCCCTCGGCGTCGATGATGAAACCCGAACCGACGCCGCGGCTGCGGAATTCCGGGCCGCCGCCGCCGCCACCACCACCACCGCCGTTCGGCGGCATGAAGCGGCGGAAGAACTCGAACAGCGGATCGCCAGAGGGACCCTGCATACCGGCGCCCCCCGACAAGGTGCGGCTGGTCGTGACGTTGACGACCGCCGGCCCGACCTTGTCGACCAGTGCCGTGAAGTCGGGCATACCGGCGCGCGAGGCGAGCGGCTGCGCGGTGGCCGGCGCGGCGCTGGCGGCACCCGTCGCGACCGGCGCCTTGGCCGGACCGACGGTCGCGTTCTCCTGTGTCGACGGCGCACAGGCGGCCACCGCGGCTGCGGCCGCGAACGAAAGGACGAATCGAAAGAATGCAGATGCCATGGCGGGGTGCTCGTCGAGGTAGTCATGCCTCGCGGCAATCCCCGTTCCCGCCGCGGCTCAGGCGCCGATCAGCGGGGCGTGGCACGCCCGGCGCCGCGGTGCTGCCGGCCGTGAAGCACCCGTCCTATGCAGCCTTCCTCGCGACGATGAACACGGCCTCGTTCCGTTTCGGCCGCCATTCGTGGTCGATTTGAAAGCCGGCGTTCGTCAAACTGTCTTTCAGTTCCTTTGTGGTGAAGACCCTGACCAGCGGTATCACTCCGAGAAACCTTCCGATCGGCGCGACCACCTTGAAGAACTTCATCGTGTCGCCGAGGCACGCGGTGCTGGTGACGAAGATGCCGCCCGGTTTGAGCATCTTGTGCACCTTGGCGATCCCGTCGTCCCGGTCGTCCAGCAAGTGCAAGATGCTGAGCGCGAGCACGGCGTCGAAGCAGTGATCCGGCACGCTGAATCCGTCGATGGCCGTGCGCTCGAACGTGACGTTTTCGATTCGTCCTTCTCGAGTCTTGCCCTGTGCGATCTCGATCATCTTCGATGAGATATCGATCGCATGAATGTGCTTCACGTAGGGTGCATGGGCGATGGCTGTCGATCCCGTTCCGCAGCCGATCTCCAACACCTGCATGTCCGGCCGGAAATGTCCGCGCGTGACTTCCAGCTTCTTCTGGTACGCCGCTTCGTCGGCGATGGGTTGTCTCGAATACCGTACCGCGATCCTGTTCCAGAATTTGGCTGACTGATCCATCGATACCTCCGCTGATTCGAATTGAGTGGCGTGCCGGGGCCGCATGCTTTGGGCTTGCACCGGTGTGGCGGTCTGCACTGGTGCCATGGCACCGAGAGGCATAAGCTTGTACTCCGGCCGGACGGCGTACCGGGTGCCTGGTAGCTGGGACAGGGCCGGATTGAGCGAAGGGACTGCCCATGTTGTCCGATGCCTCTGTCACAACGATGTTGCCGGTCAAGGACATGGACCGTGCTCGCGCCTTCTACGAGGGCTGTCTGGGCCTGAGGCCCAGTGGGGGTTCAGGCCTGACGGAAAGTTCATCTACACGGTGGGTGGCAGCACGCTTGCACTGTTCCCGAAGCCGGAAGGGACCAAGGCCGACCATACGGCGATCAGCTTCCGCGTGGAGGACATCGCCGCCAGCATTGAAGAGATGAAGCGCGCGGGGGTGAAGTTCGAGGACTACGACTTCCCGGGGCTGAAGACGGTGAACCACGTCTGCGTGCTTGGAGCCGAGAAGGCGGCATGGTTCAAGGACACCGAGGGGAACTACCTCTGCATTCACCAAGACCTCCCGGAGGCGTAGCGTGCATGCCCGATGACGCCTGACGCCACGGTTCGGGCGGGCCGAGCGGAGCGACGGCCGTCCGGTGGAACCACTGGTTGGGCGTCACCTATTGCCTGGTTCACGTGAGGCGCAGCCTACAGCGGGGGCGCTGGGGCCGCGGGGCGGATGATAAGCCTGAGAGCCTCGCGGCCCCAGTGCTCCGCCGTAGGCTGTCGCCTCGACCGACCACCCCAACGCCGCCGGCATCGACATCGGGTCAACGCACGCTTCATCGGCACGCAGCTCGCCGAATGCGACAGCGCGATCGAAGCGCAATTGCGCAGCCTGCAGGCCGGCTCACGATGGCGAGCCGGCCAACGGCAAGAAGCGCAGCCGCGCACGCAACGCGCCGAAGTTCGATCTGTGCGTGCAACTGTTCAAGATGTGCGGCGTGGACCTCACGCGCATCGACGGCATCGACGTCACCACCGCGCTGGCGGTGGTCTCGGAGATCAGCGTGGACATGTCATCTTGACAAAGAGAAGCCATATCAACGTTTGCGCCGATCAGCGGACGACGGTGTGGTGCCCCGAGCTCACCTGCTTCGGCTCTCTTCGAGAAAGTGGACGCGTGGCGTCTTCGTGCTGGATGACCGATTCGATTTCGCGGATCAGCAGCGTCAGGGTGGCATCCCAGTCCCCGTTTCCGATCGTGCTCGCCTGGAAACGCAGCAGCGCCGTCAGCGCCTGCGGTAGTTCGGAAGCCTCGGGAAGCCGGGCGCCCTCGACCAGGACGGGAAAGATTGCCTTCCTTCGCTCGATCAACGCGGCAATCTCGGCACGAACGACATCGTCGTCCTGGTGCAGGCGGGGTACGCCGCGATCGGCGTCACGCTGCAGCCATGATCGTCCGATGATGACCACCCCCGCCTTGCAAGCGTTCAAGGCACCTTCGATGGTCTCATCCCAGGCGCGGCTCGGGGCGATCCCATGGATGTCGAGAAACACCCGGCGTGACCCGAAGTGCTCAGCCAGGTCGTGGGCGATGCGCCCCGCGGCTGCAGGCGCGTCGCTGCGCCGGTACGACACGAAGACATCGGGCGCATCGGCCAGCGTGCCGCGCAGCAAGTTGCCGAGTTGCCCGGTCCCGACCACCCACGGTTCGGTCAGGCGCAGAAACTGTGCGCGACTGACGCCAGGGACGGGATAGCCCTCCCAGGTGCTGAGCACTTGCCGGAACACGTCGTCCGAGTGGCCGGTGAGGCCGCCCAGGAAGGGCAGCGGGAAGACCGGCTTGCCGCTCGCAATGACGCGGCGGGCGATGTCCAGTGCGCCCCGGCCGCCGCCGACCATGACCGCGGCATCGCACCGCGAGATCGCCTCGCGCTTCCATGCCTCCACGTCATGCACCGGCACCCTGCACGCGTCAGGCGCGGGATAGCCCGGCAGTGGCAGGCCACCGCGCCGGAAGAAGCGCATCCCACCGAGCGAGACTTGGCGGAAGGCAGCCTCGGGACCATCGCCGCGTTCCGCGAGCGCGCCGCAGAAGCTTTCCGAGACGCATCGATCGACACCGGTTGAGTTGCCGCTCACGAGCCCTAGCCGCGCCTGCGCGAGCGTCGAGCCGATCATCCGGGCGACGTGCTGCTTGCCTGGACCGGCCCAACCCGTGCCGACCACCAGGACGAACTTGTTGGACTTGGCTGCCATGACGGACTCGCTTGTCGACGTGGCGCGATTGTCCGGCGGAAACGTCGCAGCGTCGCAGCAACGTCTGAGGGCCGCCGCCGGACCCGATTCCCGACGCGTCGACTTCGCCTCTTCCCGGACCGCTTCGGCCCTCGTCACCGTCGCCACGCTCACTTCGATAAGGTGAAAGAAACGGAGCCCACGTGAAGGACGGACGGTGACTCGCATCCCTGGAGTCAATGACATCCCGTGCCCTGGGGTGTGCCGACGGACGCGCAACCGGCACCAAACCAGCGGTTTCCGAACGGTGTACCCGTCGGGCCGCAGCCGCGCGGCGGGCAGCACCTGGGCGGCACGCCGCGACCGCGCAATGCCGTGATGCCGCAGGCCGGCGAACAGCCGGGGCGCCATGGTGCAATGCCGCCGCGTTCCCGGCCAGGCAGCCGCGCCTCAACGCCGCCGCGAATGCGCCGCCACGGAAGATCCTGATGCCCGCGGCAACGCGGCCGCTGCCGACGATCGACGAGCACTTTCAATGGCTGAACCTGAAGGTCACCGGCGAGACGGTTCCCAAGTTCAAGGACGCGCAGGTGATCGGCACGCCCCACGTGCTGGGAAACGGGGGCTCCAATACGGTGTACGCGGTGCAGGTGGAGCGACCGAACGGTTTTCGCGTCGACGCCGTGTTCAAGCCGCTCAAACCCGCGGAGTTTGGCTGGGTGGCAGCACAGACCGGCATTCCTCCGCACGATCGCAAATCGCCATGCGCAACCTCGCGACCAGCGCGTACGCGAAGGCGCTGGGTTTCGACGTCGTCGCCGACACGCAGATGGGCTTCATGACGACCGGCCAGGAGAACGTGCCCGGCCCCCAGCTGGGCTTGGTGATGGAGCGTGCGCGAGGCCATGAGGCGTGCAAATGGCAGGGGGCGGTGCACAGTCACCCGCACGTGATGCGCGAGACGATGAAGCTGCAGCTGCTGGATCACCTCACCGGGCAGGGCGACCGCCACCCCAGCAATTGCTTCATCGATGTGCGCCCGGACGGCCGCGTCAAGGTCACCGGCATCGACAATGACCAGTGCTTCGGCGCCCGGCTCACAGATCCCGCCGGCATCCGCAACACGCACGATCCCAACGCCGGGTACAGGGGCACCGGACTTCCGCCCGTGGTCGACCGCCAGATGGCCGACACCATCATGAACCTGACGCAGAACGACGTCGTCAAAATGCTCGGCAACAAGCTCAGCGAACCGGAAGTCAACGCGGCCTTGTCGCGGCTGTCCGGCGTGCAGCAACACGTGGCCCAGCTGCACTCGCAGGGTCTGGTGCTCGATGCCACCCAGTGGGGACAGGTGTCCCACCTCCTCACCGCAGACAACAGCTACATCGGCCGCGAACTCGCAGCGACCGGGAATGTGAAGTTCTAGGATGCACCCATGACCCCACCCGCGGATACTCCCCCTGCCACGGCGCAAGCGCTCTTCGAGCGCGAGCGACTGAGACGAGACCCCGAGCGAACGCCTCGCTCGGCCTTGGCGGTGTTGCACTTCAAAGTTGACTTCAAGTGGCATGTCGACCCTGACACGGGGTGTGGCGGGACCGCACTGGCGGACGCGACTCACCCCTTGGCGTGCCATAGCAGCGCAACAGCGCCAGCGATGACCACCGCCTCCATGAACCAAGCGTGGATTCCGGCCGGCATGTGCTTGAGCAGTGCGCGTGCAAAGAAGGCTCCTGGGGCTGTGAACAGACCGACCAGCAAGCCGACCAACCCAAGCTCGAGATTGAGTGCAGCCAAGTTGCCGAACAGCGCGACCTTGGCGAGACCCATGACTACGGAGACCACGGCGTCCGTGGCGACGAGGGCGCTGCCTGCGACGCCGACGGACATGAGTATGGAGATCAAGATGACCCCTGTGCCGGTCATGCCACCGTTTATGAACCCGAAGAAGGCGCCGGCGCCGAACTCTGCGGCAGGCGAGAACGTGAGCTGCGCTCGGCGAAGAAGCCGCCGGAGCGGAACGCTGACCAGCAGGAAGGTGCCGAGGAGGACAGAAATCCACTTGGAACTCAGCAGCGTGTAGCTGTAGGCGCCAGCGGCACATGCGGGCAGACCGAGTGCGAGCATCCTCCCCACGTGGGCCCATTGGACTTCTCGCCAGAAGGCGATGACGCGGCTTCCATTGTTCAGGATCATGGCGACGGCCATGACTGGGATGACGTTGGCGACTCCGACCAAGGGAACCAGGAAGACGGGAAGAACCAGGCCGGTTCCAAAGCCGGACAGGCCGCCAAGCGTTGACGCGGCAAGTGCCACGAAGCAAGCCAGAGCAAGTTGCCACGGGCTATCGCCGAGAGTCAACGGAGCCTCCAGGTGCCACCTAGACGTGAGCGGCGCGCAACGGCGCTACCGACGTCGACGAAGCGCGCCAGTGCGCCCCGCCGTTGGATGCCCGCTCGATGTAGGGGTTAGCCCTCTGGGTCGTAGAAGTGCTGGCGAAATGCATCGGAGAACCTCCATGTCGCGTGGCCGTGACGATACCGAACCATCTCGAAGACTGGTGAGATTGGCGAAGCGGCAACCGGGTAGCAGACTACCTGACTGCCAACTTGGGAGAATGCCGAGAGCGCATCAGCTGCCGCCCGCTTCTGAACGCGAAGCTAGTCAGCGACCTGTCCGGGCGTGCAGCCTGCAGATCGAGGCAGAAGGCCTGCTTGCGGGCTCCGAGTTCGGAATCGATTCGCGAACAGTGCTTGAGTTGGTGCGCGACACCGATTGCTCGGCATACGACTGCGAGTTCATCGCGTTTGCCATCAAGCTCAACACGAAGCTCGTGACGGTGGACAAGAAGCTTCTGCGAGCATTCCCCACACGCGCACCGGCACTTGCTGCGGGCTAACGTTTGAGCTGAGCGGACCCGCTCGAGCGAATACGAAGGGACTTCCCGCCTTCCAGCCAAGGTGGGTTGGCACCAAGATTGAGTTGCGAGATTCAATCCAGCCTGAAAAGGAGAAGTCCCATGAGCGAGATTACACGACTGATGCTGATGATCGTGCGTGTCGGCGTCG
>DATKCI010000012.1:0-4457 GCA_035513255.1 Piscinibacter sp.
TGGTGCCCGCAGTCCTGCAAGAGATCGACGCCGACCGGAACGTGTAAGCGATAGGGCACGGCCGCTCGACAAGGGGAGGCCCTTGTCCATTGATTCGGACGCACACGACAGACTTGAGCTGCTCTGCAGCGGCCGTTGACGTGCGCCAGCTCATGGCCGAGGCCTGCCACAAGCAGACAGGTCAGACAGCTGACGTTCAAGTTAGGGGGTCGCTCCGGAGGAGCCGCAGCCGCCAACCAGCCGAGAGCTGAATGGTCGCTTTCTGGCAAGACCGCGAACTCACACTGGCGGAGATTATGGAGAGCTCTCCATAATGGCCGTTATGCACAGGTCCCTGTTATGAGCAGTTGGTGCTGGTCGGGCGCCGAGTCTTCCTCGTGATGGGGTTGCACTCGGCGATCAAGCTCTGCACATAGTCACAGCGTCTTGAGGAACTCCAACAGCGAGTCCGTCGCCCTGAAGCGGCGTACCGGCGTCTGGGGGTCCTGCAACCGGGCCAATGCTTTCTCTTTCATCGCCAGGTCCGCTTCGACGTATTGATGCGTTGTCGTCGGGCTCTCGTGACCCAACCACAAGGCGATCACGCTGATGTCCACGCCGGTCTGCAGCAAGTGCATGGCTGTGGTGTGACGCAAGGTATGAGGGGAGATCGAGCGCTTGGCCAGGCTGGGCGTCGTGCTGGTGGCAGCGTTGACTGCCAACGCCAGCCGTTGCGTGACGTTGGAGCGAGTCATTGCCTCGCCACCCCGGTTGGGCAGCAAGGCCGACGTTGGCCCGAGATCGGCGTTGAGCCGCAACCACGCCCGGATCGCCTTGACCGTTGAGCGCCACAGTGGCACCGAGCGTTCCTTGCGTCCCTTGCCGTGTAGGTGAACGCAGGCCGCAGCGTCCAGCACCACGTCGCTGATCTTCACGCCGATGACCTCCGAGACTCGGGCGCCGGTGTTGTACATGAGGGCCAGCAGCAGGCAATCACGCTGGCTGACCCAGCCGAGGCCGGGCTGGCCGATCACTGCCAGCATCTCTTCGCGCGAGAGGAAGCCGAGCATGGGCCGCTCGAAGCGCTTCATCGGCACGCCCAGTGCCTGCTCGACCACCTGCATGGCAGCAATATCCCGACGCGCCGCGAACTTCAGGAACGTGCGCAGCGCCGCCAGCCGGGCCTTGCGGCTGCGCACCGCGTGGTGACGCTCACCCTCCAGGTGGTCGAGGAAGGCCAGGATCAGCGCCGGCGTGATGTCGGTGAGCAGCATCGACGTTGGCGGCTTGTGCAGACGCGCCTGGGCGAACTCCAGGAACAGCATGAACGCATCGCGGTAGGCTGCCACGGTGCGCGCGCTGAGGGCGCGCTGCTGGGTCAGGTGTTCAGCGAAGAACGACTGCACCAACGCCGCGAAGCTGGGTGAGGCGCCGGGGTTACGCATCGTCGAACTCCCCAGCATGCTGGGGGTCGGCGAAGACCTCGAACCGGGCACCGGCCAAGGCCATCAACTCGGGCACACCGGTGAGATACCAGTACGTGTTGGAGATCTTGACGTGGCCCATGTAGGTGGACAGCGCCAACATCCGCTGATCGAGGTCCACCCCCTGCTCGTGCCACAGGATCAGCCGCCTGACGGCGAAGCTGTGACGAAGGTCGTGCACCCGCGGCTGGCCGTGGCCGCCACGATCAACCCAGCCGAGCTGCGCTCGGAGTTGTCCGAACATCCGGTGCACCTGCCGGTCGCCAAGCGGCCCGCCCCGGCGCAGCCCGCGCGAGCCGACGAAGAACGGCGTCAACGGCGTCGTGCGCACCTGCAGCCGGCGCAGTGCGCGGTAGGCCGCCAGGGGCGCGATCACACTCGGGTGCACTGGCACCAGGCGGGACTTGCCGAACTTGGTCTGTCGCACTGTCAGCACGCCGGCTTCCAGGTCCACGTCGATGTCGGTCAACGCAATGGCTTCGGAGATCCGCAACCCTGCCGATGCGATCAGTCCGAACAGCGTCTCGTAGGTGGCCGCCCGAAGACCATCGCAGGGCCCCAGTTGCCGGGCCGCCTGCAACAGCGCCGCGATCTCCGCGGGCCGGTAGATGTGTGGTGCCACCCGTCCCGGGATGGGCCCGAAGGTCGAGTCGTCGGGCACTTCAGTCTGGGGCTCGAACTGCTGCAGCCAGCGCAGGAAGGGCCGCAGCCAAGCCAGCCGCCGCGCCGCCGTCTCGGCGCTGGCCTTGCCGCCTTGCGCCTGTCGTGCCCACTGCGCCATCAGCTCCACGGTCAGCGCTCCGGTGTGCTTCGATGCCTCGACGAAGCGCGCGAAGTTCGGCAGGGCGTGACCGGGCGAGCGCAGATGGAAGCCCAGGCGCCGCCGCTCGGTCAGGTACTGCTGCACCCGCGCCTGCAGATCCATCGGCGCGTTCATGCTGCGCTCCCGAACCAGGGCAAGGCCACCTCGGCCAGTCGCTGTTGATCGAGCTTGGCGTAGATCAGTGAGGTGTTCAGCGACCGGTGCCGCAGCACATCGGCCACCTCCTTGATCGAGCCGCCGCTGTTGACCAGCCGGCACGCCAGCGTGTGGCGCAGTGAGTGGCTTCGTCCGTGGGGGATGCCGGCGCGTCGCAACGCATTGCCAATGGCATCGCGCACGACATCAACCCCGACGGGCTGGTCATGCGGAGCGTGCCGGCGAACGAAGACCGTCGACATGGTGGATGTCGGACGCTCGTGGCGTAGGTACTCGGCCAGTGCTTCGCCGGTGGCAGCCGGCAGCGGCAACACGTCCTGCCGAACTGACTTCGTGCGCTTGAGCGTCAGTGTGCCGGCGCGCCAGTCGATGTCGCACAACTCCAGCCTGGCGATCTCGCCACCACGCAGCCCCAGGTCCAGCGCCAGCCGCACCATGGCCAGCAGGCGGCGAGGCGACGAGCGGGTCTGCTCGCAATGCGTCATCAGCCGCTGTACCTCCTGCGGGGTGAGAGCGCGCGGCAGTGTTGCCAGGGCCCAGCGCGCCGGTGAGGCGATCACGCCGAGCAGGGCATGCACGACGTCGCCGCAGGTGGACCGGTAGCGGAAGTACGCCCGCAGCGCGCTGGCCAACGCGGTGGCGTGGGACACGGAGTTGACCCTGGTGAGTTCCTGCGCGATGAAGCTGCGCAGGTCCTCGGCCTGCAGTTCGCCGACGGCGAACGCCCGGCCGGAGAACTTCCACAGCAGGAGTTGGCCCACGATGCTCAGGCGCCCCTCGCGCGTGCCGGCCGCAAGGCCTCGTGCGTCGCGCATGTGCGCGTCATAGCGGCACAGTTCCTCGGCAACGGGGCCGGTAGGCGATGGCGGTTCCGCGATGACGCGTTGCAGCCGTAGGACGGTCAGCAGATGTCCAAGCCCGGCACTGAGGTCGCCGCGCGTGCGCAGCGCCGTGGCGTGGCAGTCGCAGCGCGGCAGGTGGTGGTTGAGGAATTGATCGACGAAGTCTTCGTCGAGTTGCTCGGCAGCCAGGCGACAGCGCGTCATCCAATGGGAGAAGTGCGCCAGCGCGCGCAGGTGCTTCTCGACGCTGCCTTCGGCGTACCGGCCTCGCTCCAGCAGCGCCAAGTAGGCGTCGAGGTCCGCCGACAGCGGGCCATCGAGCAACCAGGCTCGGGCTAGGGGATGTAGCGTTCGGATCGGGTCCATGTTGATCTCCAGTTGCGAGACCAACATCCCTGCGCCATTGCCCGGCTTATGTCCAGCATCGAGCAACCGCCAACCTCAGGAACGCCCAGCTACCAGGGCCCTCCAGCCTGCGTCAGACCTGAACTGTTCATAACTGAGGCCTGTGCATAACGGCCATGAGCCGACGGTGACGACGGGCAGCTCTCTGGCGTTTCAACCGACATGCCCTCCTGCATGGCCTGCATAACCACTTCTTCGTATCTGTTCACCGCAAGCTCGGACGGGGCCTTCTGCAAGTACCGCGCTGCGAGCCTAGCGGGCGGTGGGAGAACTTGCTTCGAATGTCTGACCTGCGGTCGGCCTGGTTCAACGCACTGACCTGCCTGACCTCGGCGTGGTACCGAGTCGAGCGTGTCCGGCCAGACTCAATCACATCGGCACCAGCCGCTCAGATGGCGATGGCCGACCCCGTGACGCTCACGCCACCAACCGCTGGCACGTCAACTTGCAGGCGGCTGGGCCGTCCCATGTCCTCGCCCTGGCGAACCATGAAGCTCGCGGGTGCGACGATCCATCCGGCATCGCGCAGGTAGCCGCCGAGTGCGGCTGCGGCGGCGCCGGTGGCGGCGTCTTCGACTACTCCGCCCACGGGGAATGGGTTGCGGGCATGGAAAAGGTCTGCTCGCTCGCGCCACACCAGCTGCAAAGTGGTGAGCTCGTGTTGCAGCATCAGGGCTTTGAGACCCTCGAAGTCGTAGTCGATTTCGGCCAGGCGCGCACGGTGCTTTGCCGCCAGCACCAGATGCCATGCACCGGCGTAGGCCTTGG
>DATKCI010000013.1:0-48963 GCA_035513255.1 Piscinibacter sp.
CGTAGCTCGCCGCATCGCTGGCGAGAAAGCACATCGCGTGAGCGATGTCCTCGGGCCGGCCGAGTGCGCCCGCCGGGATGTGACGCGCGATGCGCGCGGCGCGCTCGGGGTCGGACAGCAGGCTGCCGCCTTGCTTGGCGATGTAGCCGGGCTCGACGCCGTTGACGGTGATGCCCTCGTGCGCGAGCTCCAGCGCGGCGCTGCGGATGAAGCCGTTGACCCCGGCCTTGCTGGCTGCGTAGGCGCTGCTGCCGGGCATCGCGACGCGCGGGCCGGTGACGGACGAGGTGACCAGCATGCGGCCGCCGCGCTGTGCTCGCCAATGCGGCAGGGCCGCCTGCGCGAGCCAGAAGCAGGCCTTCAGGTTGACGGCCAGCGTGTCGTCCAGCGCCTGGTCCTCGATGGCTCCCAGCGGCGCCCAGGGATTGATCGCCGCGTTGTGCACGACGATGTCCAGCCGGCCGAAGCGGCGCGCCGCCTCGGCCACTGCCCGCTCGGCCTCGGCGCGCCGGCCGATGTCGCAGCCGATCGCCTCGGCCGCGTGGCCCTCGGCGCGCAGCGCCGCCGCCACCGCTTCGCCGGCTTCGGCGCTGCGGTTGGCGATCAGCACCTGCGCGCCCGCCTGCGCGAACACACGCGCGATGGCCGCGCCGATGCCGCGCCCGCCACCGGTGACCAGCGCGGCGCGTCCGGGCAGGCCGAACACAGCGAGTGTCATGATTGCGGCTCCGCGGCAAAGGACTCGAACACCTCGTTGTGCCGGTCCACGTCCTCGGCCGTCGTGCCCGGGCAGCACAGCGTCATGTTGTGAAAGGGCGTGATCAGCACGCCGCGGTTCATCAGGTACAGGTGCAGCAGCGCTTCGAGCGCGTGGTCGCGCGTGCGCCGCACATCGCGTGCATCGCGCGGCTCGTCCACCGTGAACAGGGTCTCGACCCGTGCACCGACGCGCACCGCGTGCCACGGCAGCCGATGGCGGAGGATGGATTCCGCCACGCCACGCTGCAGCCGATCGGCCAGCGCGTCCATGCGCTCGAAGGCATCGTCGGTCAGCACCTGCGAGAGCACCGCGCGCATCACGGCGACGGTGAGCGCGTTGCCGGCCAGCGTGCCGCCGAAGCCGGCATGCGCGCTCTGCCGCGCCGTCGGCGGCACCGGCGGCAGCTCGCGCCACACGCGCTCGGCGGTGGCCTGCGAGAGCCCGAACACCGCGGCCGGGATGCCGCCGGCCACGGCCTTGCCGAGCACGAACATGTCCGGCTCCAACCCGTGCGCGCGGGTGTAGCCGCCTGGGCCGCTGGAGATCGTGTGCGTCTCGTCGATGACGAGCAGCGTGCCGGTCTCGCGTGTCAGCCGCCGCAGTTCCGCGTGGTAGCCGGGCTGCGGCGCGATGATCCCGTAGTTGGTCATCGCCGGCTCGGCCAGCACGCAGGCCACGTCGCCGGCGCGCAGCGCGGCTTCGAGCGCGGGCAGGTCGTTGAACTCGACCACGCGCGACAGACTGTCGTGCGGGAAAGCGTTCGGATGGATGCCGTTGCGCATGCGCAGCCGGCCTGCGTCGTCGAGCTCGACATGCGCCTCCTCGATGCTGCCGTGGTAGGCGCCCGAGAACACCAGCACGCGCGGCCGGCCGGTCACCATGCGGGCCAGCCGAATGCAGGCGCGGTTGGCGTCGCTCGCCGACGTCGTGAGGTTCCAGTACGGCAGGCCGAAGCGGCGCTGCAGCTCGGCACCGACCCAGGCGGCGTCGTCGGTGGGCAGCATCAGCGAGCTGCCCACACGCGCTTGGCGGGCCATCGCCTCGACCACGGCCGGGTGGCCGTGGCCGCACATGCCGCCGGTGTCGCCGAGACAGAAGTCGACGTAATCGTTGCCATCGACGTCGGTGAAACGCACGCCGTAGTCGCGCGGCATCTCGTCCGACGTCGGGGCCACGTAGATCGGCCAGCCGCCGATCCAGCGCCGCATCCAGTGAGACGGCGCGCCATACAGCCAGTGCGCCTTGCCCTGTTCGAAGAGGGCGCGGGAGCGGGCGCGCGTGCGGGCGAAGAGCGCCTGCTCGGCGGCCATCAGCTCGGCCACGCGACGGGTGTCGGTCATTCGGTTGGTCCTTCGAGGCCGAGGAGGGCGAGCGCCTCGCGATAAGAGCGTGCCGGCTGCGCCACGTCGAAGTGCACGACCTGCATGCCCGCGCGCCGCGCGCCCTGCACGTTGCGCTGCTGGTCATCGACGAACACGCACGCCGCCGCCGGCAGCGCAAGCTGCGCCAGGCACAGCTCGTAGGCGCGCGGGTCGGGCTTGAGCACCTCGGTGTAGGTGGCGTCGACGATCGCGTCGAACAGCCCAAGCAGCGGCAGGCGCGTGCGGAAGCCCGCGCCGTAGAACAGGTCCAGCTCGTTGGACAGCACGGCGAGCTTGCAGCCGCCCGCCTTGGCGCGCCGGATGGCATCCACGGCCTCGGGCCGGATCACGGCTTCCACGTCCGCGCCGCGTGTGCGCTGCACGAGCGTCTCCATGCGGTCCCAGTCCTCGCCGACCAGGCGGCCGACCTCGCGGGTGCGGGTCAGGTAGTAGTCGCGTTCGCTGATCCGATCGGCCTGCATCTCGCGCCACAGCGGGTCGCTTGCCGGGTCGAACGGGCCGCGCCAGGTCAGCGTGCCCGGCGCGAGGCCGAGCGTGCGCTCGGTGAGCTCGTGCGTCTCGAACAGGGTGCGGCTGATGACGCCGCCGAAGTCCAGCACCAAAGCCTGGGTCATGCGGACTCCCTGACGCCCGCCCGCACCAGCCCGTCGCGCACCCAGTCATCGAGCACGTCCAGTGCGGCCTGCGCGAAGGCCGCGTCGTTGATGTGCGCGTCCAGCGCCACCAGCCGCGTGCTCGGCGCCAGTGCGCGCGGCAGCTCCTCCACCAGCGCGGCCAGGCCTTCGGGGTCGTGCAGCGGGCCGCCCTCGCGGTCCCAGCCCTCGATGCCCTGGCGCGGCAGCAGCAGCGCGGTCGGGCCCTTGGCCTCGGCCAGGCGCTGCCCGATCTCGTGTGCCACGGCGCGGCGCATCGGGACGTCGATGCACAGCGAGGCGATCAGCCGGTTGTGCGTGTGCGCGACGGGGCGGCCCGCGTAGGCGGCCGGCGGCGTGCTCCAGGTCGGGTAGTCCACCATGTCGGTGGCGCCCGGCGCGACGATCTGCGGCGTGCCCGCGCGCCCCGCGCCGCGCAGGCGATCGGGGCCCGAGCTGACGCACGATCCGTTCATGGCATTGACCAGCTCTTGCAGGCTGAAGTCCATCACCGCGGCGAAGAAACCGCGCGCGGCCAGGTCCTCGAAGGCGCGGCCGCCCATGCCGGTGGTGTGGAACACCGCCAGCTCGTAGCCGCGCTCCTCGATCGGGCCCTTGAGCAATTTCATGTAGGTCAGCGCGCTGGAGCCGAGCGAAGTCATGCCGATCACCGGACGTTTGCCGTGCGGCTCGACGTCGGCCAGGCAGGCGCCGACCGTGGCGCCGGCCGCCTGCGCGAGCGCCGTGCGGCACAGACGGTTCAGCCCGTAGAGTCCGCCGGCCCACAACCGCATGATCAGGTCCGGCGGGATGCGCTCGGGCGGGATGAGGTGCGAGTACGCGATGGTCGAAAGCACGACCTTGGGCACGCCCAGCGGCAGCGCGTTGGCGACGTCCAGCGCGAGGTCGGTGCCCATGCTGCCGCCCAGCGCCAGCAGTCCGTCGATGCGGCCCTCGGCATGCAGCCGCGCCGCCAGCAGGCTCGCGCCTTGCGCCATCAGCGTCATCGCGGTGTTCTCGCCACCGCTGGTCGTGATGTGGGGGAGCGTCACGCCGGCGGCCGCCGCGACCTCGGTGTTGGGCAGGTCGGGCGTGACCGCGCCGCAGCCGAGAACGCCGACGTCCATCACCAGCGCACGGCCGCCACTGCGCTCGATGCACCCGCGCAGGTAGCCGATCTCGTCGCTCTTCGTATCGACCGTGCCGATCAGCAGGATGGTGGGCGTCGGTTTCATCGGGAAGCGTCCACTGCGGCGAACGAGGATTCGAGGATGTCCACGAGGTGGTCGATCTCCTCCCGCGTGATCACCAGCGGCGGCGACAGGATCATGTTCGGCCCGGAGATGCGCACCATCGCGCCGCGCTGATACGCCTCTCGCGCGACGCGCGCCGGAATGTTGCTGTTGCGCGGCACGGGGATGCGTTTGCCCTTGTCCGACACCATCTCGATGCCGGCCATCAGGCCGCGGCCCCGCACATCGCCGACGAAGCTGAACTTGTCGACGAAGGCGGCGAGGCGTTCCTGGAAATGCGCGCCGACCCGTGCCGCATTGCCCGGCACGTCGAGCCGCTCGATCTCGTCGAGCGTGGCCAGCGCGGCTGCGGCGGCCACGGGGTGGCCGCTGTAGGTGTATCCGTGCGCGACGGTGCCCAGGCCTTTCTCGTCGGCCAGGAAGGCGTCGGCGATCTTCTGCGACAACGCGGTCGCGCCCAGCGGCACGTAGCCCGAGCTGATGCCCTTGGCCAGGCACCAGATGTCGGCGGTCACGCCCCACAGCCGCGTGCCGAACATCGCGCCGGCGCGGCCGAAGCCCGTGACCACCTCGTCGGCGATCAGCAGCACGTCGTGGCGGTCGCAAACCTCGCGCACCAGCGGCCAGTAGTTGGCCGGCGGCACGATCACGCCGCCCGAGCCCTGGATCGGCTCGGCGATGAACGCGGCCACCGTGTCGGCGCACTGGAACTGGATCTCGCGCTCGAGCAACCCGGCGCAGACGCGGCCGAGCTCCTCGGAATCATCGGTGTAGGCGTTGTGATACGGCCAGGGCGAATCGACGTGGAAGCAGCCCGGCATCAGCGGCTCGTAGGCGCGGCGGATGTTGGCGAGCCCGTTGACGCTCATGCCGCCGAAGTGCACACCGTGGTAGCCGTTTTTCAGGCTGATGAACTTGGTGCGCTCGGTCTGGCCCTTGACCTTCCAGTACTGGCGCGCCATCTTCAGCGCGCCTTCCACCGCGTCGGAGCCGCCATTGCTGAACAGCACGGCGCCCACGCCGTCGGGCGCCATCATGTGCACGAGGCGCGCCGACAGCTCGATCGCGCGCGGGTGCGTGGTGCCGCGGAAGGTGTTGAAAAAGGGCAGCTCGTCGAGTTGCGCAACGATCGCGTCGCGCACCGCCTTGTTGCTGTGGCCGAGGTTGCTGCTCCACAGGCCTGCCACGCCGTCGATCAGCTTGTGGCCGTCGATGTCCCAGACCCAGCAGCCCTCGCCGCGCGCGATGATGTCCGGCCGCGTCTTGCGCATGGCCGCCGGATGGGCCATCGGGTGGAAGAGGTACTGCGCGTTGTCCTGCTTGAGTCTCTCGATGCTGCTCATGCTGATTCCTGAAAACGTTCGTTGATCACCCCCCCGAGGCGGGCCATCAAGCGGCCGCCGCGGATCCGGCTCTGCCGGTCCGCTGTCGGCGCCCCCTGGGGGGAGCGCCGAAGGCGCTTCGGGGGGGTCTCATCCTTCGCCCACGATTACTGTCTTGATCTCGGTGTAGTGCAGCAGCCCCTCGGCGCCCATCTCCTGGCCGATGCCGCTTTCCTTCCAGCCGCCGAAGGGCATCTCGGGCTGCGAGACGCCGAAGTGATTGATGCCCACCATGCCGGCCTCGATCTCCTCGGCGAGGCGGTGCGAGGTGCGCAGGTCACGCGTGAAGGCATAGGCGCCCAGCGCGTAGGGCAGGGCGTTGGCTTTGGCGATCGCATCGTCGAGCTGGTCGAAAGGCTCGATCACCGCGATCGGGCCGAAGGGCTCGATGCGCTGGACCATGCTCGTGGCCGGCGCCTCGGCAATCACCGTGGGCTCGAAGAAGAAGCCGCGCCGCGCCACGCGCTTGCCGCCGCAGAGCACGCGTGCGCCCTGGTCGACGGCATCGGCGACGAAACGCTCCATGTCTTCGATGCGGCGCGCGTGCGCCAGAGGGCCCATCTGCGTGGCCGGGTCCAGCCCCGGCCCCAGGCGCAGCGCCTGCGCGCCTTGCGCGAACTGCTCGGCCCAGGCCGCGCAGTGCGTGCGGTGCACGTAGAAGCGGATCGGCGAGGCGCACACCTGTCCGGCGTTGCGGTACTTGGCGGCGAGCGACGCCTTCAGCGCGAAGGGCAGGTCGGCATCCTCGCAGACGATCACCGGCGCGTGGCCGCCCAGCTCGCCGGTGAAGCGCTTGACGCGCTCGGCGCATTGCCGGCCGACCAGCTTGCCCACCGCCACCGAACCGGTGAGAGAGACCTTGCGGATCGCATCGTGCGCGATCAGCGCCGCCGACACCTCCGCCGGGTCGCCGCACACCATGTTCAGCGCATCGGGCGGCACCCCGGCGTCGAGAAAACACCGCACGAGCAGCATGCACGTGGCCGGCGTTTCCTCGGCGGGTTTGATCACCACGCTGCAGCCGGCCGCGAGCGCGCTGCCGAGCTTGCGCGCCGGCAGATTGGCCGGAAAGTTCCACGCCGTGAACGCCGCCACCGGCCCGACCGGCTGGCGCAACACCGTCTGCGACAGCACGCCGGCAATGCGCGGCGGCACCGTGCGGCCATACAGGCGCTTTCCCTCCTCGGCCTGGAAGTCGACGATGTCCGCCGACAGCACGACTTCGCGCGTGGCTTCCGACAACGGCTTGCCCTGCTCGAGCGTCAGCACGCGGGCGATCTCCGGCCCGCGCTGGCGCATCAACTCGGCCGCGCGGCGGAGGACCAGGTAGCGCTCGTGCGCGAGTGTGCGTCGCCACGCGTGAAAGCCGCGCTCGGCGGACGCCGCCGCGGCGCGGATGTCATCAGCGTCGGCCAGCGGCAGCATGCCCAGCGGCGATTCGTCGGACGGGTCGATCACCGCACGCTCGCCACCGGTGCCGCGGTGGATCCATTGGCCACCGATGTGCAGTGCCAGTTCGGGAAATTCATTCATCGTCGGCACGATATCGATGGGCTACGCGCGACGTGATCGGAAACTCGAAAACCAGGGACCAGGGTTTGTCCCAGGGTGGGCACGAGAGTTGCAAATGGCCAAGCGACCTCGACAATGGCGCATGCACGCCCCGCCGGACATGGAACCCAATGTGGTGATCGAGCCCGACAGCCCCGCTTGGCGCCACGCCGTGCTCAGCCACGACATCGACGAATTCGCGGGCGCGCAGCCCAGCTGGTCGCTGCACTACGAGCAGCTGTCCTCGGGCCCGTTCACCGGCAGCCTGCGACACGTGCAGTTGCCGGGCCTTCGCATGGTCCACGAGCAGGCGAGCTGCGCGACCTGGCAGCGCGGCGAACTGGGCGGCGGCCACATCGGCTTTGCGATGCCGCTCGACCTGGCCGGGCATGCCGCGTTCAACGGCCAGGCATTGACGACCGAGTCGATCATGATCGGTCGCAGCGAGCAGCTCGACCTGTGCCTGCCGGCGGATGCGGGGCTGATCGCCGTCGTCGTCGACGCGCAATTGCTCGGCACGCTGTGGGAGCACCTCTACCAGAAACGCATGTCGGCGTGGTTCGATCGGCAGGTCGTTGTAGCGGCGCGGCCGGGCCTGGCGGAGTCTCTGCGTCGGCTGCACCTGCGTGCGATGGCGGATGCCGAGTCGGTGCCCGGGCTGCTGCACAACCCGGCGGCCATGCTGCAGTTGCGCGACGCGATCCTGATCGAATGGATCGAGGCGCTGCCGACCAAGGTGGGGACCGACGAACTGGCCAGCGGCGAGGCGCGCAAGCGGGTGGTCGATCGGGCTTGCGAGCTGATGCTGGCGCAACGCGACGCACCGCTCACGATCCTGCAGGTCTGCGACCGCATCGGCGCCAGCCCGCGCAAGCTCGAGTACTGCTTTCGCAGCGTGCTGGGTATTGCGCCGGCGAAGTACATGCGCGCGGCACGCCTGAACGGCGTGCGCCGCGAGCTGAGGCGCGGGGGCGGGGCGGTGCAGGATGTTGCTTCGCGCTGGGGGTTCTGGCACATGGGGGAGTTTGCGGCGGCGTACCGGCGACAGTTCGGGGAGTTGCCGTCGCATACGCTGCGGCAAGCGAGCTGACACACGCCGGACGGAGCGTCAGCAGTGCAGCGGATGCTGTCGCTCGCTTGGGGACGCCGAGTTCGCGGTCTCTGTTTCACTGCAGTCACCCAGGTGTCCGTGTCCGAGTGTTTTCAACGACTGACTCAGAGTCGACACGCGGAGACAGCGGACTTTCAGAGCTGAACCGCTTCCAGAGGAGCCAAATGCCGAGTGACACGAGCGGGGGCGGTGGCGAACGGCCGACGCGGTTACAGGTCCGGCTTCTTGGTGCGGTCGAGATCATCCTGGACGGCCGGCGTCTTCGCGCCTTCAACTCGCTTCGCTTGCAAAGGTTTCTGGCATTGATCGCGTTGCGGAGAGATGCGCAGCATCGCTCACGACTCGCGTTCGAGCTCTGGCCCGACTCCGACGAACGTCAGGCGCGCACCAACCTCAGAAAGCTGCTCCACGACTTCCGTCATGCCCTTCCCGACATCGGTGAGTTCGTCGAGATCGACAACGAGATCGTGCGGTGGATTCCGAGTGGGCCGAGCGAGGTCGACGTGCTGAGGTTCCAGGATGCCATGGCGGCCGGTGATTTCGAGCTCGCCGCGCGCCTCTATTCGGGCGATCTGCTTCCGGCTTGTTATGACGACTGGATCCTGGATGAGCGAGCGAAACGTCGAGCCGAGGCGTATGGGGCCCTCGTGCGGCTGACGGACGAGGCTGCGAGGTGCGACGACCACAAAGCCGTCATCAGGCATACCCAACGCACCATCGACCTGGAGCCGACCGACGAAGCGGCCGTTCGAATTCAGATGGAAGCACATCTCGCGCTTGGCGATAGAGCCGCGGCGCTGCGCTCCTACCATCGGTACGCCGAGGTGCTCGAGCGCGATCTCGCGGTGGCACCGGGCGAGGCGCTCGGGGCGCTGTACCAACAGCTCCGGGCTGGCACGCTCAACCGCGACGAAATGCATGGCAAGGACGTACCCGTTGCCGAATCGCCTTTTGTCGGCCGCGACCTCGAATGGAACCAGCTCTGCGAGGCATGGAAAACCGCCCGGGAGGGCGGGGCACGTCTCTTGTTGGTGACCGGGGAACCGGGGATTGGAAAGTCCCGTCTCGCACTGGAACTGGGCCGCCGTGTTCGAGCAGAGGGACACGTGGTGGCATCGGCTCGTGCGTACGAGGCTGCGGGCAGACTGCCGTGGGGTCCCGTCGTCGACCTGCTCCGATCGGATGCCCTGCGAAGCCACATCGACATGCTCGACACGGTTTGGAGGGCTGAGCTCGTTCGTCTCCTGCCCGAACTCCGCGACGTCTCCCAGCCATCCGAACGGAGCCGGTCGGGCGACCCGGCTCAGCGCCATCGGTTGTTCGATGCTGTGACCCGAGCCATCGTCGTCGGCGACCGCCCGCGCTTGCTGATCATCGACGATCTGCAGTGGTGTGACGCCGAGACCATCGAGTTGATCGGTTTCGTCATCCGTTCCCGACCGACGGCACCGGTCCTCATCATCGGTACTGTCCGCTTGGAGGAGATCCCGCGGCATCATCCCCTCGTTGGAGTCGTCGACGCCTTGGGCCACGACCAGGCAGTGACCACCGTGCCACTCGACCGACTTGACGAAGCCACCACTGCGACGCTCGCTGCTCGGCTACGCGCGGAGGAGACGATCGATCCGAAACTGACGGCACGACTCTGGAGCGAGACCGAAGGCAATCCACTCTTCGTCATCGAGGCTCTTCGAGCTCGGACCTCCTCTGATGGAAGTCAAGCAGTGCTCACACAGACGATGCGTGCGGTGCTGCGCGCCCGATTGGGCCAACTCACCGACGGGGCTCGGCGACTGGCCGAAGTGGCGGCGGTCATCGGTCGGCCCTTCTCGATCGGTTTGATGGTCTCGGCCACCGGGATCGATGAGCGCGAGCTCATCGATTGCGTCGACGAACTCTGGCGTCGACGGATCATCCGCGATCAGGGGCTCATGTACGATTTCAGTCACGACAAGCTTCGGGCGGTCGCGCTGGAGATGGTCAGCCCAGCTCGTCGACGCCAACTCCACCGGGCTGTCGCCGAGGCGATTGCGGTCGAGCGCCACGGCGACATCGACGCGGCCAGCCCGCAGCTGGCCGCGCACTACGACCAGGCCGGCATGGTGGATGCGGCCATCGATGCCTACCGCGTGGCGGGGCGCCGAGCGGTGGCCGTGTCGGCCCTCGAAGAAGCGGTCAGCATGTTTCAGCGGACGCTCGCACTGCTCGCCGACCTGCCGCCGTCACCCGACCGCGATGCACTCGAACTCGATATCCGGATCGCGCTGGGATCGCCGCTTGTCGCCCTCGACGGTTACGGCTCCAAGGGTGCGCACCAACTCTACGAGCGAACCCTTTCGCTTTGCCGCAAGCTTCACAGGCCCGTGGCGCCGCCGATACTCCGTGGTCTTGGCCTCGCTCGGCTGCAAGGCTGCCGCCTCGACGATTGCGATGAACTCGCTCGGGCCCTTCTAGAGCGTGGGAGTCATGACCCGATCGCCAGGACAGAGGGCCGATACCTGCTCGGCGTGAGCGCGTTCTGGCGCGGCGATCTGGCCCGGGCCCGCCACCATCTCGATGGCGCGATCGAAGCCTATGACCCACACCGTCGAGACGAGCATCTGGCGTTGTACGCCCAGGACCCGAAGGCGGTTTGCCTCGTGCGGCTGGCCCTCGTCGAGCTGTGGGCCGGAGATGCCGGCCGGGCCGGCCGGACGGCTCGATCGGCGCTCGAGATCGCCGTCGATCTCGATCATCTGATGACGTTGGCGTACGTCATCACCTACGCGGCGATCCTCGCGGCCGAATCCGAAGATCTCCCCCGCCTGGCCGAGCTGCTCGCGGACGCCGACCTTCTATGGAAGCGTCTCTCTGAGCGCTACCTGATGGTCGTCCTGGAGGCACTTCGGGGCTGGCTTGACGTGCGCGAGGGATCGGTTGGGGGCATCGAGAGGATCGTGCGGTCGGTCGCACGCTCGCGTGCCGAAGGGGAGACCCTCCACCTGACGTACACGCTCCTTCTCCTTGCTCGGGCTCACGGCATCGTCGGCGAGGTCCACCAGGGACGAGCCGCCACACGCGAGGCTCTCTCGTGGTCAAACAGGTGCAACCAGCGCTATCTCGAGGCCGAGCTGTGGCGAGTCGACGGTGAGCTGGCTTATCGCAGCGGGGAAACCGAGGCCGCTGCCGCTTCTCTGCGCCGTGCGGTCGAGGTCGCCGGCGCTCAAGGGGCGGGGTGGCTGGAGCTGCGGGCGCTGCACGCCTTGGCCAGTCGATTTCCCGATCGAACACTGCGCGAGCAACTTGGAGAGCTCGTCGAGACCATTCCGTCAGGCCACGATCTCCCGGCGTTCCGGGCAGCCATCGGCTTTCTGCGCGAGCCCGGTTGAGAGGGAACGCTTTCGGAACGCCCGAGCGCGCACCCTTTGCCACATCCAGCGAAGGAGCACGCCATGAGAGACACGATCAAGGCATTGAAGGAAGCGGTACGGGGTCGCGTCATCACCCCGTCGGATTCCGACTACGACGACGCTCGCACCGTCTACAACGCCATGCACGACCGCAAACCGCGCGCCGTCATCCGGTGCGTGGATGCGGCCGACGTGATGGCCGCAGTCGCTGCGGGCCGCGCCGGCGGTTTCGACCTGGCCATTCGTGGTGGGGGCCACAGCGTTCCCGGTTTCGGCACGGTGGACGACGGGCTGGTCATTGACCTGTCACCGATGAAGAGCGTGTGGGTCGACCCGGTCAAGAAGGTCGCCCGCGTCGGCGGCGGCGCGACGTTGGGGGATGTCGACCATGCGACCTACCCATTCGGCCTGGCGGTGCCCGCCGGCATCATTTCAACGACCGGCGTGGGTGGCCTGACGCTGGGCGGCGGCATCGGCTACCTGACCCGCAGCGTCGGGCTGACCATCGACAACCTGCTGTCGGCCGATGTCGTTCTCGCCGATGGCCGGCAGGTCACGGCGAGCGATTACCAGAACGAAGATCTGTTCTGGGCCTTGCGCGGCGGCGGCGGCAACTTCGGCGTCGTCACGAGCTTCGAGTTCCAGCTCCACGAGGTCGGCGACGTCGTGGGCGGCCCGTTGTTCTACGAGTTCGACGATGCCTCGGCGGTCCTTCAGGGCTACCGCGAATTCATTGCCGATGCGCCCGAACAGCTCGGATGCTTCTTCGGCTGGCAGATCGCACCGGACCTGCCGTTCATCCCGAAGGACCGGGTCGGAGATCTGTTCTGTGTACTGGTCACGTGCTGGAACGGTCCGCACGAGCAGGCCGAGCGCGTGCTCGAGCCGCTGCGCGACGTTGCCAAAGTGAAAGCGGAGCAAGTCGGGGTCATGCCGTTCCCGGCCCTGCAAAGCGCCTTTGACGGCATGGTCCCGAAGGGCATGCAGCATTACTGGAAAGCGGACTTCATCACCGAGCTCACCGACGAGGCGATCGCTGCTCACGTCGAGCATGGCCAGAAAACACCGCACATCAGCTCGAGCATGCATCTGCATCCGATCAACGGCGCGGCGCAACGGGTCGGCGCGGACGAGACCGCGTTCGGACATCGAGACAAGAACTTTGCCCCGGTCGTGGTGGGAATCTGGTCGGACCCTGCCGACAACGAGGCCAACATCAGGTGGGTGAAGGACTACTACGCAGCGATTCATCCCCACTCGGGCAGCGATGGCGGCTACGTCAACTTCATGTCCGGCGACGACGATCACCGTGCACCCGCAAACTATGGCGCCAACTACGAGCGGCTCGCAGCCGTGAAGGCAACCTACGACCCGGACAACCTGTTCCACATCAACCAGAACATCGCTCCGGCGAACGAGAGTTGAACTCATGATGACGAACATCGACACATCGCCGCTCGACGCTGCGAAGATTCCTCCTGTGTCGGGGCCCGAAATGCACGCTGGTGCGCAGCTCAGGTGGTGCCGGCTGTCTCGTTCGATCGCAACAGCGGCCAGACTTCGATGACGCCATGCGCGATCGCACACGGGCACTTCGACGCCATTCGTATGGCTTCCTCGAGTGAAGCCGCCTCAAGGACCGAGAAGCCGGCGATCGGCAAGTCGGAGCGCATGAACGGGCCACGGTGCTGCACCACGCCGGCATCTGCTGGATTGCGCACTTGCACGCATTCGCCTGCAATCCCCATGACCACACCCTCAGCGACGAGGTGGGCGTCATGCGCATGCGCGGCCTGGCGCAGCGGTTCCGGGGTCCGGTCGTATCCCTCGCGGTCGCCGTATCCAATCGTGATGAATGTTGGCATGACTGTCTCTCCTTGGAGGCGAAGAGAAGAACCACCGGCGACCATACCGACCTGCGCGGATCCTCACTGAGTCGGCAATGTAGCCCTGAAGGACCGCTCTTGGCCGATCAGACCCTTTCGACGTGGATTCGAATGCCGGTCGCCCACTTCAGTGCTTCAGTGCGCGCCCGCATCGGAGTAGGCGCAATCCAGGTCTTCGGCAACTGACAGCAGGCGCTTGTCCCGCGTCCAGAGCTGGGTTCCCTCGGTCAGCGCCACCGAGGCGAGCAAGTGAACGTCGACATAGCCGATGCCCTTGCCATGGAGCCGGTGCTGCTCGGTGAACACAAGGACCTCGTCGCTTTCCGCGACTGCCGCGGCCGGCAGGTCCTGGAGGAGTTCCAGGATCGTGGCGCGATCTGCCAAGCTGCCGCAAGCAATCTCGCCGATGACGAATGAATGCATGACGACGGTGCCACGTTCGAGTAGCGCTGCCAGCCGCGCATCGCTGCGGCGGAAGTGATCCACCCACACCGATGTGTCGACGAGGATCAAGTCTTGTTCCCTGACCGCCTGCGTGGCGCCGCCTTCAGATCCGGCTGCGTGCCGCCCAGGCGCGCAAGACGCTTCGCACTCTCGCGCTCGATAAGGGCCTTCAGTCCCTCATGAATGACTGCCGATCGATCCAGAGGGCCGGCAAGCTTGGCCGCCTTGGCGAGCAGGGCATCGTCAATGTTGATCGTGGTTCGCATGGGCCTGGCATCTTCAGAAGAGGCATCAAATATAGCATCAACTGATGCCTTCAGATGCGCACACCATGCGATTGAAGGATTGAATCGCTCTGAAGCCGTTCATAGGCTCGAACACCTTGCGCCCAGCATGCCTCCCATTTGGGAGGTGAGCCGCGGACGGCGGCTCCCTACGCTGGCGTCGTTGCAACCGCCGACGCCACGAGGACACGATGAACATTCGGCAATGCAAAGTTCGGCTGGGGCGCGGTGCTGCCGGTGCTGAACATGCGGCTGAACCTCACGGTGCCCACGCCGGTCGGACCGCTCGAGCTCGCGGGCAGCAACGCCGCGCAAGGCGACCTGCAGCTCATTCCGGCGATCCTGCAGTGGACGCCGTGGCCGGGCCTGTACACGAACGCGCAGCTCATCGTGCAGGCGCCGACCGGCTCGTACGACAAAAGCCGGCTCATCAACGCCGGCACCAACCACTGGACGCTGGTGCCGAGCGCCGCGGTGACCTGGATTGTGCCGAGCGGCTTCGAGGTGTCGACGAGCGTCCAGCTCAACTTCAACACCCGCAACAAGGACACCGACTACCGATCCGGCACCGAGTACCAGCAGGAGTTCGCCATCGGCCAGCACGTCGGGCCGTGGACCTTCGGTGTCGGCGGGTACGTCTATCGCCAGATCAGCGACGACAAGGCGCCGGGCCTGGCGAACGGCAATCGCGCGCGCGTCAATGCGATCGGCCCGGCGATCAGCTTCTTCGAGCTGGGCTCGGGGCTGCCGCTGGTCTGGGTGCACGGCTACAAGGAGTTCGGTGCGCGCAATCGCTCGCAGGGTGAGCAGCTCACCCTGCGCGCCGCCTGGACGTTCTGAGTCCGAGTGTCAGGCGTGCAGATCGGGCACCGAGGCGAGCAGATGCGCCGCAGCTGACGACAAGGCGAGCCGCACCAACTCGGCCTGGCGATTCGTGCCGGTCTTCGCGAGCGCCGCATATGTGCGCCACCGCACAGACAGACGCCGACCGCGGCCGATCATCCTGGCATGGAGTCGAGTACCTTCGGGATCGAGGACGACCGAACCACCGAGGTCGATGACACGCTGGCGCATGGTCTTCGCCTGAAGCAAGCCCTTCGGTGCGCCCGCTTCGGCCAGTGTGTGGCTGAGCTTGCGCGCCTTGCGGTCGACACGCGCGACGCGCCGAGGCTGCTCCAGGCGGTACCGCGAATGGCAGCCAAGGCATTGGATGTCGAGCACGTGGCGGTCCACTTGCTCAGCACAGACGGGCTGTCGTTTCGGGTCGCCGCCGGGGTTGGTCTGCTGGCCGGCCAGAGGATCGACGCGTGCATGGCAAATCGACCCGACATGCTGGCCGGTTGGGTCGCCGCAAAGGGTCAACCGTGCTTTGCCATCGCCAGCCGGCGTGAGCCAGTTTTCGCGGACGCGCAGGTCTATGGCGACGCCGGTTTGACGAGTTCGCTGGCAGTGCCGCTGTTCGACTGCGGTCGCGCCATCGGCGTGCTGGCCGTGTGGGCGCGCGGCGACAGGCACTTCGGCATCGAGGAAGTGCGCTTTCTGGAAACGCTGTCGAGCCTGCTCGCGGCCAGCCTGCAGCGGGTGCGCACCGACGAGGCGCTGAGCCACTCCCAGGGCTTGAAGAGTGTCGGCCAGCTCACGGGCGGCATCGCGCACGACTTCAACAACCTGCTCACCGTGATCTCAGGCAACCTGCAGGTGCTCGAGGACTTTCCTGCGATCACGGGCGACCCAGAGATGCGCCAGATGGTCGGCGCCGCTTCGCGAGCGGCCAAACGAGGCGCAACGCTCACGGGGAAACTGCTGGCGTTCTCGCGTCGCCAGGTGCTGCGGCCGGTGCGGGTCGACGTGGGGGCGCTGCTGTGCCAGCTCGCCGAAGTCCTCGGCCGCACGCTGGACCAGCGCATCCGCATCACGCTGGAAGTCGAGCCCGGCTGCCCGCCTTGCACGGTTGATCCGGGGCAGCTCGAATCGGCGCTGCTCAACATCGCCATCAACGCACGGGACGCGATGCCCGAAGGGGGCACGCTGAGCTTCAGGGCCAGGGTTGTCGGCGACGTACCTCCCGAAGCGGGCGCTGAGCGCCTTGCTGTGGGCCACCCCGGAAACGTGGCCATCGCCATCGGCGACACGGGCGCCGGCATGACCGATGCGGTCAAGCAGCGCGCATTCGAGCCTTTCTTCACCACCAAGGAGATCGGTCGCGGGACCGGATTGGGCTTGAGCACGGTGTTCGGATTCATGGACCAGTCGCACGGAGCGGTGATGCTCGACAGCACGCTCGGGGTAGGTACGACGATCACGCTGTTCCTGCCGCAGCACGCAGAGGCAGAGGTCGAGAGCGGCGACGTTGCGACGCAGACCAGCGTACCGCGAGGACTGAGGGTGCTGCTGGTCGAAGATGACGCCGAGGTCCGTGCGGTGACTCAGAGCTTTCTCGCAGCAGCGGACTGCGAGGCGACGGCATGCGCCAGCGGCGAGCAGGCCATCGCGCTGCTTGCATTGCTCGCGGCGCGCGACGGCCGCGCACTGTTCGACCTGCTGCTAACGGACGTCGGACTCGGCGCTGGCATGCGCGGCACGGAGCTTGCACGGGAAGTACGGCGGCTGTCGCCTTCGATGCCGGTGCTTCTCGTATCGGGCTTTTCCGACGAGCTGCTCGAAGCGCCTGTAGCGTGGCCGCTGTTGCACAAGCCGTATACCCGTGCCGAACTCGCGGAAGCGATCGCGCAGGCGCTGCACTGAGCGCGATGCCTGGCCTCGACGCTTGAAACAGGGTGCGTTGTGTGCGTTGCCGAACAGACCGCCCATATCCGAGTGATCAGCATCAGCCCGTGGCTGCCATGCAAGCTCCGCTCGCCTTGTCTTCCGGCCCTTTCTCCGGGGCCCGGTGATGCGCGAGCCCCTGCTCAAGCACAACCCGGACCTGGGAGACGTGACGCTGGCCGTGCTCGTCGGGATGGCGAACGCCATCGAGACCGAGTCCGTGCAACGCTATGGTTCGCTCGCTGAAATCATGCAGCGCCGCGGCGACGCAGCGACCGTCGAAGCCCTTCTTGCCATGCGCGACGAAGAGCGCGCACACGTCGAAGCGGTCGAACACTGGGCGTCCTCCCTGCGTGAGCCGATACCCGACGTTGCGGACTTCAAGTGGCGGCTGCCTCCCGAGATGGGCGACGCCTGGGGCGAAGTCCTCGGCAGTGCGAGGCTTTCGCCGTATCGTGCTTTCGCGATCGCCGCAGACAACGAACAACGGGCCTTCGAGCTGTACAGCTACCTCGCGGCGCACGCGTCAGATCGCGCCGTGGCTGCCCAGGCGGAACGGCTCGCCCTCGAGGAATTGCGCCACGCGTCGCTGATGCGCCGCTGGCGGCGAAAGGCCTGGCATCGCGAGCGGCGTGATCTGCAAGCGGCGCAGCCCATGGTGGCAACGCCAGACGCACTGAACGCGCTGCTGGCGCAGCGCGAGGCCGAAATTGCCGAGCGCCACCGCAGCGCTGCCTCACAGTTGCGCGCTCTCGGTGATGAGGAAAGCGCACGGCTTCTCGACGCGCTTGCGGCCAAGCCGGCGGGGCCAGCCAACGGCGCGAATGCCGGCGGCCACGTTGCCGAGGCCGGCGGATCCGTGCCTCTGTTGGTGAGCGCTCAGGAGCCGCTGGAAGCATTGAGCGAGACGCTGCAGGCCGTCATGCAAACCAGCGAAGGGCGCCTGTTCACCGCCGCCGAATCGGCGCTGGTCGACGTGGTTCGGCGCTTGGCCCGGCTCGGATTGCAAATCGAACGCCGAATGCGTGCCTAGTGGGGCGGACGAAGCCACCGCACGAACTTCGCCCATTGACAGTGCCGGCATTTGACCAAAGGAAGAACGAAATGATCTCACGTGTACTTTGCTCGACCGCGCTGGTTCTCGCGACCGGCAGTGCGTTCGCACAGGCCGCCGACCCTGGCGCCAAACTGGCCCAACAGAAGAACTGCATGGCGTGCCACGCCCTCGACACGAAGATCGTCGGGCCAGCCTACCAGGACGTCGCCAAGAAATACGCCGCGCAGAAGGGTGCCGCCGCCATGCTGGCCACCAAGATCATCAAGGGCGGCTCGGGCGCATGGGGCGCCATTCCGATGCCGCCGCAGGTCGTGAGCGAAGCCGAAGCGGGCCAACTCGCGGCGTGGATCCTCAAGCAGAAGAAGTAGCGATGCTGTGCCGCGCCGGATTCATCGGCCATGGCAGCCAGGGATGGCGTTTGACCCGTCGAATCCGACTCGCCATGCTGGCCCTGGCCGCCCTTGTGATGCTGGCGTGGGCGCACGCGGTCCACGCCGAAAGCGATGCCGCCGTGTTGGCGGCGTACCTGGCCAAGATCGTTCCGTCGGATGTCGTCCCGGGTGCCGATCGGATCGGCCCGGTGCGTGAAGCACCGTTGGCGGCTGCGGCCTACCAAGGCGACAAGTTGCTCGGGCATGTCTACCTGAACTCGCAATTCGTCGATGCCAACGGCTACTCGGGCAAGCCGATCCACATCCTGGTCGGCCTCGACCCCGAAGGCACGATCGTCGGCGCCAAGCTGGTGGCGCACAGCGAGCCGATCGTGCTGATCGGCATCCCCGAACGCAAGGTCGTCACCTATCTGCAGTCGTTCGTCGGCTACAACCCGATCAAGGCGAGCGCTGCCAACCAAAGGCCGCCGCATCCCGACATCGTGAGCGGCGCCACGGTCACCGTGCTGGTGATGGGCGAAAGCGTCGTTCGCTCGGCCGTGCGCGTGGCGCGGGCGCTGCACGCGGGCGGCGCGCCGGCCAGCGCGGCGCCGGCGCTGGCACGAGCCGTCGATATGCAGGCCGGATCGGTTGCCGACTGGAACGCGCTGGCGAAGGAAGGTACGGTGCGCCACATGCATCTCACCGTGGGCCAGGTCAACAAGGCCTTCGTCGATGCGGGCAACAAGGTGGCGGCGCAACGGCTGGAGCCGGGGCCGGACGACGCCGACTTCATCGACCTCTACGCCGCGCTCGTGTCCCAGCCGTCCATCGGGCGCAGCCTGCTCGGGGAAGACGAGTACGCCAGCATGAAGAAGATGCTCGCGCCCGGCCAGCAGGCCATCCTTGTCGCCGGCGACGGCATCTATTCGTTCAAGGGCTCGAGCTATGTTCGGGGCGGCATCTTCGATCGCATCGAGGTGATCCAAGGCGCAGAGACCATCCGCTTCCGTGACCGGCTGCATCGCCGCGTCGGCACGCTGCGCGCGGCCGGCGCACCCGAACTGAAGGAGATCGGGGTCTTCCTGATCCCCCCCGGCAGCGACTTCGACCCCGCTTCGCCGTGGCGGCTGCAGTTGCTCGTGCAGCGCGCCACGGGCGCGCTCGAAAAGGCGTTCGTCTCGTTCGAACTGCGCTACGAATTGCCGCAGCGCTATACCAAACTGCTGGCTGCCGCCGCGCCGGCGCCATCGGGCGCGGCATCGGGTCAGCCCCAGGCCGTTGGCAGGCCGGCAGGCGCCGTCGTGGCCGCCGAAGCCGCCGGCGGTGATGAACCGCCGCTGTGGGCGCGCATCTGGCGCAGCAAGGCGCTGGCGGTGGGCGTGCTCGCCGCGATGCTGGTCGTGCTGACGCTCATCTTCTTCTTCCAGGACGTGCTGGTGAAGCGCGAGAAGCTCTACGACCGCGTCCGCCTGGGCTACCTGGTCATGACCCTGGTCTGGCTCGGCTGGGTGGCGCAGGCGCAGCTGTCGGTGGTGAACGTTCTGACCTTCACCACCGCGCTGCGCACCGGCTTCCAGTGGTCGTCGTTCCTGCTCGACCCGCTGGTGTTCATCCTCTGGTGTGCCGTGGCGGCGGGCCTGTTGTTCTGGGGGCGCGGGGCGTTTTGCGGCTGGCTCTGCCCGTTCGGCGCTCTGCAGGAACTGTCCAACCGCGCGGCCAAGGCGTTGAAGGTGCCGCAGCTGAAGATCGCGTGGCGCGTGCACGAGCGGCTGTGGTCGCTGAAGTACATCGTCTTCCTCGGGCTCTTCGGCGTGTCGCTGGGTTCGTTGACAACCGCCGAGGTGCTGGCCGAAGTGGAGCCGTTCAAGACGGCCATCATCCTGCGCTTCATGCGCGAGTGGTGGTTCGTGGCGTTTGCGCTCGCGCTGCTCGTTGCAGGCCTGTTCGTCGAGCGCTTCTTCTGCCGCTACCTGTGCCCGCTGGGCGCCGCGCTGGCGATCCCCGGGCGCCTGCGCATGTTCGACTGGCTCAAGCGCTATCGCGAATGCGGCAACCCGTGCATGCGCTGCGCCAAGGAGTGCCCCGTCGAGGCGATCCATCCCGAGGGCCACATCAACCCCAACGAGTGCATCTCCTGCCTGCATTGCCAGGTGCTGTACCACCACGACCACAAGTGCCCCGTGCGCATCCAGCGCCGGCTGAAGCGAGAAAAGCGTTCGGCGATGGCCCCATCGCCGACGGCCGCCGGACCGGGCGACACGCCGCTCGTGATCCCGATCCGCGTTGCCGATGCCGTTTAGGGCCAACCGACAGGAGACACACCCATGACCGACGACCACAGCCACCGAACGAAGACCATCGATGCCGGCCGGCGCGCCATTCTCGGCAGCGGCGCCAAAGCGGCGGCATTGGCCGCGGGTGCCGGCGGCCTGCTCGCCGGCTGCGGCCCCAGGGACGAGGAGCGTGCGGCGGGCGCGGCACCGGCCTCGGGCGCGGCTTCGGCATCCAGGAGCGGCGGCGCCTCCGGCGCGGCCATGGCCAACGCTGCCGCCAAGACGCATGTCGGGCCGGGCGAGCTCGACGAGTACTACGCCTTCTTCTCCGGCGGCCAGAGCGGGGAGATGCGCATCATGGGCCTGCCGTCGATGCGCGAGCTGATGCGCGTGCCGGTGTTCAACCATTGCAGCGCCACCGGCTGGGGCCAGACCAACGAGAGCCTGAAGATCCTCACCGAGGGCCTGACGCCGGAGACGCGCAAGTTCCTGCAGACGCGCGGCGGCACCTATGCCAACGGCGACCTGCACCACCCGCACATGTCGTTCACCGACGGCACCTACGACGGGCGCTATCTCTTCATGAACGACAAGGCCAACACGCGCGTGGCCCGCGTGCGCTGCGACGTCATGAAGTGCGACAAGATCATCGAGCTGCCGAACCAGCACACGGTGCACGGCCTGCGGGTGCAGAAGTTTCCGAGGACGGGCTACGTGTTCTGCAACGGCGAGGACCGCACGCCGATCCCCAACGATGGCACTGCGCTCAACGACCTCAAGCAGTACCAGTGCGTCTTCACCGCGGTGAACGGCGACACGATGAAGGTCGCGTGGCAGGTGCTGGTCGACGGCAACCTGGACAACGTGGACGGTGACTACCAGGGCAAGTACTGTTTCTCGACCTGCTACAACTCCGAGGAAGGCGTCACGATCGCCGAAAGCACGAAGGCCGAGCAGGACTGGGTGGTGGTCTTCAGCCTCAAGCGCATCGAAGAGGCCGTCTCGAAGGGCGAGTTCAAGACCATCGGCGGCGTGCCGGTTCTGGACGGCAAGAAGGGTTCTCGGTTCACGCGCTACATCCCCATTCCGAACAGCCCGCACGGCATCAACACCGCGCCCGATGGCATCCACATCGTCGCCAACGGCAAGCTGTCGCCGACCGTCACGGTGTTCGACGTGCGCAAGTTCGACGACCTGTTCGACGACAAGATCAAGCCGCGCGACACCGTGGTGGCCGAGCCCGAGCTGGGCCTGGGGCCGCTGCACACCGCCTTCGACGGGCGCGGCAACGCCTACACCACGCTCTTCATCGACAGCCAGATCTGCAAGTGGTCGATCGCCAAGGCGATCGAGAAGTACGGCGCCAACAAGGAGGCCGACCCGATCGTGCAGAAGCTCGACGTCCACTACCAACCCGGCCACAACCACACGTCGATGGGCCAGACCAAGGAGGCCGACGGCAAGTGGCTGCTGTCGCTGAACAAGTTCTCGAAGGACCGCTTCCTCAACGTCGGCCCGCTGAAGCCCGAGTGCGACCAGCTGGTCGACATCTCCGGCGACAGGATGGTGCTGGTGCACGACTCGCCGAGCTTCGCCGAGCCGCACGATGCGACCATCGTCCATCGTTCCAAGGTGAATCCGATCAGCCTCTGGAAGCGCGACGACCCGATGTGGGAAGACGCGCGGCGCCAAGCCAAGGCCGACGGCGTCGAGCTGGAGTCGGCGTCCAAGGTGGTTCGCGACGGCAACAAGGTGCGCGTCTACATGTTCTCGGTGGCGCCGATCTTCAGCCTGACCGATTTCACCGTGAAGCAGGGCAACGAGGTCACGGTCTACGTCACCAACCGCGACCAGGTCGAGGACGTCACCCACGGCTTCACCATCGTCAACTACGGCATCGCGATGGAGGTCGCCCCGCAGGCGACGGCGTCCGTCACCTTCAAGGCCGACCGCGCCGGCGTGTATTGGTACTACTGCCAGTGGTTCTGCCATGCGCTCCACATGGAGATGAAGGGGCGCATGCTGGTGGAGCCGCGCCGCGGCTGAAATGATGCGCACCTGGCGGCACGTGCTGGCCGCGGCAACCGTCGCGATGACGGCTGCGGCGTTCGGCGCCGTGCCCGGGCTGCCCGAGCGTTCGGTCGCGCCCGGTGAGGCCATCCAGCCGCTGCTGGATTCGGCCCGGCCCGGGCAGGTGATCCGCCTGGCGCCCGGGCGCCATGCCGGCCCGTTGCGCATCGACCGGCCGCTCACGCTGGCGGGCGACGCGGGCGCGGTGCTGGTCGGGCCGGGCACCGGCAGCGTCATCGTCGTCAACGCGCCCGATGTGCGCATCGAAGGCCTGCAGATCACCGGCTCGGGCATTGACTTGCCGGCCATGGATTCGGCCGTCCTGTTGCATCAGACGGCCGAGCGCGCGCTGGTCCGCTCGAACCGGCTGCTCGACAACCTCTTCGGCGTCTACGTGCTCGGCGCGGCCGGTGCGATCGTGGAGGACAACGTCATCGCGGGCCGCCGCGACCTGCGCCTGGCCGAGGCGGGCAACGGCGTGTCGATCTGGAATGCGCCGGGCGCGCAGGTGCTGCACAACACCATCAGTTACGGCCGCGACGGCATCTTCGTGAAGATCAGCACGCGCAACGTCTTCGAGGGCAACACCTTCGCCGACCTGCGCTTCGCCATCCACTACATGTACACGCACGACAGCCGCATCGTCGGCAACCGCTCGCGCGGCAACCACGTCGGCTGGGCCATCATGTATTCCGAGGGTCTGGAGATCCGCGACAACGTCTCCGACGACGACCGCGACCACGGGCTCATGCTCAACTCCACCAACACCTCGCAGGTCACCGGCAACGTCGTGCGCCGCGGCCACGAGAAGTGCGTCTTCGTCTACAACGCCAGCCGCAACGTGCTGCGCGACAACTGGTTCGAGGGTTGCCCCATCGGCATCCACTTCACGGCCGGCTCCGAGGGCAACACGATGAGCGGCAATGCCTTCGTCGCCAACCGCGTGCAGGTGAAGTACGTCGGCACCCGGTTCATCGACTGGGCGCACCAGGGGCGCGGCAACTACTGGAGCGACAACCCGGCCTTCGATCTCGACGGCGACGGCATCGCCGACCGGCCCTACCGGCCCAACGACGTGATGGACATGATCCTGTGGACGCTCCCGGCCGCGAAGGCGCTGATCAACAGCCCGGCCGTGCAGATGGTGCGCTGGGCCCAGGCCCGCTTCCCGGCGCTCTATCCGGGCGGCGTGGTCGACAGTGCGCCGCTGATGCGCCCGGTGCGCGTGCCGCCGCCGGCCTCTGCGCCATGAACAGCGTCGCCGAGTGGCGTGCCGTCAGCAAACGCTATCGCGGCGTGACCGCGGTGGAGAACGTGTCGCTCGTGCTCGCCGCCGGCGAAGCGACGGCGCTGGTCGGACACAACGGCGCCGGCAAGACGACCTTGATCAAGCTGCTGCTCGGGCTGATCCGGCCGAACGGCGGCAGCGTGCTGATCGGCGGCACCGACCCCGCGGGCAGCCGCGGTGCGCAGGCGCGCCGCGCGATCGGCTTCCTGCCGGAAAGCGTCGCTTTCCACGACGCCATGACGGCCCACGAGCTGATGGCGTTCTACGCCAGGCTCAAGGGCGAGGCGCGCCAGCGCAACACCGAGCTGCTGGCGCGCGTGGGACTGGCAGACGCTGCGCATCGGCGCGTGGCCACCTACTCGAAAGGCATGCGACAGCGCCTGGGTATCGCACAGGCCTTGATCGGCGAGCCGCGGCTGCTGCTCTTCGACGAGCCGACCAGCGGGCTCGACCCGGCGTCGCGCCGCGACGTCTACGAGATGATCGACACGCTGCGCGGCAGCGGCGCCACCGTGCTGATCTCGACCCATGCGCTGGCCGAAGTCGAGCATCGCGTCGACCGCGTCGCCATCATGCACCGCGGCCGCCTGCTGGCCGCCGGCACGCTGGTGGAACTGCGCCAGGGTGTCGACGCCGACGTGTGCATCCGGCTGCGGCTGCGGCCCTGCACCACCGGCCAGTTGCTGGCGGCGCTGCCGGCGGGTGTGCGCTGTGCCGAACGCAGCGAGTCGGCGTTGACGCTCTTCGCGGCGCCGGCCGCGAAGATGAAGGCGCTGCGCGCCATCGCGCAGGCCGGCGACTTCGTCGAAGACGTCGAATTGGCGGCACCCGGCCTGCAGGAGCTCTACAGCCACCTGGTGGGCGCCGCGGAGGCAGCGACATGAAGGCGTTGACCATTGCCGCGCAGGAGATCCGCGTCGGCCTGCGCAACCGCTGGGTGCTCGCCACGACGCTGTTGATGGCCGCGCTGGCGCTGTCGCTGGCGCTGCTGGGCAGCGCGCCCAGCGGCGCGGTCAAGGCCGACCCGCTGGCGGTCGTCGTCGTCAGCCTGGCCAGCCTGACGATCTTTCTCGTGCCGCTGATCGCGCTGCTGCTGTCGTTCGACGCCATCGTCGGCGAGCAGGAGCGCGGCACGTTGATGCTGCTGCTGGCATACCCGGTGTCGCGCTGGCAGGTCGTCGTCGGCAAGGTGCTGGGGCAGGTCGCGATCCTCGGCATCGCCACGGTGCTCGGTTACGGCGCCGCCGCCGGCGTCCTGTGGCTGAACGGCGGCGTCGGGGCGGACGCGTGGCTGCCGTATGCCGCGATGGTGGGCACCTCGGTGATGCTGGGCGCCTCGTTCGTCGCCATGGGCTGCCTGGCCAGCACGCTGGTGCGCGAACGCGCCACCGCGGCCGGCCTGGCCGTCGGCGTGTGGCTCTTCTTCGTGCTGCTGTACGACACCGCGCTGCTCGGCGTGCTGGTGGCCGACCAGGGCCGCACGGTCGGCAAACCGGCGCTGGATGCGCTGTTGATGCTCAACCCCGCCGACGTGTACCGCCTCTTCAACATGACGTGGAGCCAAAGCGTGTCGGTCTACAGCGGCATGGCCGGGCCCGGCGACCCGGCCGCGCTGCCGGCACCGGTGCTTCTTGCGGTGCTGGCGGCCTGGATCGCCGCGCCGCTGGCGCTTGCCGTCGCTGCCTTTCAAAGGCGGGCGCTGTGAGGGCCGCTCGACGCTTGCGCGCCGGCCTTGCAGCCGCGCTGCTGGCGGCCGTGTGCGTCGGCGGTTGCAGCCGCCCGTCGCCGCCAACGCCCCCGCCGCCGCCCATGGAAGTGCAGGCCGAGGCGACCGGCCACTACTGCGGCATGCTGCTCGTCGATCACGAAGGCCCCAAGGGACAGATCCATCTCGCAAGCCGCCAGGGCCCGGTGTGGTTTTCGTCGGTGCGCGACACGATCGCCTTCATGCGCTTGCCCGAAGAACCGCGCGACATCACCGCGATCTACGTGAACGACATGGCGCGTGCCAAGCACTGGGAACAGCCCGAGCCCGGCAGCTGGGTGGACCCGCGTCAGGCCTGGTTCGTGATCGACAGCGAGATGCGTGGCGGCATGGGCGCAGCGGAGGCGGTGCCGTTCTCCGACGCGGCGGCCGCAGAGGCGTTTCGCGCCGCACACCACGGCCGCGTGGTGCGGCTGGCCGACATCCCGGATGCCTACGTGCTGGGCCCGGTCGATCTGCCCGGCGCGAATGCCGGGCCCAGGGCGGGCGCCAGCCGCCCATCGCAGTGAGGTTCGACATGCCCATCCGCCGACGTTTTTTATCGATCGTTGCCACCTGTGCCGCGCTGGCGCCGCTGTCCGTTGCGCGCGCTGCCGCGGCATCGCAGGTCAGCGTCTGGAGAGGCACCGCCTTGGGCGCGCTGGCCACCATGACGCTGGTGCACCCTGACCGCGCAACCGCGCGCGCGCAGCTTGAAGAGTGCGTGCGCGAGGTGCAGCGGCTGGAGGCGATCTTCAGCCTCTACCGTGCCGACTCGGCCATCTCGCGGCTGAACAACGCCGGCGAACTGCGCGAGCCGCCGCAAGAACTCGTCGAACTGCTGTCGTTCGGGCTGGCCTTGTCACAGCGCAGCGCGGGCGCGTTCGATCCCACCGTGCAGCCGCTGTACCGGCTGTATGCCACCCACTTCGCCACGCCGGGTGCCGCGCCAGGCGGGCCGCCAGCGCCAGCGATCGCGCGCGTGTTGCGCCTGGTGGATGGCGAGGCCATCGACCTGCGCCCCGATCTCATCCGGCTGCGCCGGCCGGGCATGGCGATCACGCTGAACGGTGTCGCGCAAGGCTTCATCACCGACCGCGTGGCCGACATGCTGCGGGCGGGGGGCTTCACCGACGTGCTGGTCGATCTCGGCGAGGCACGCGCCCTCGGCCAGCGGCCGGGTGGCGGGTCCTGGCGCGCGGGGATCGCCGATCCAAGGCAGCCGGCGCGCACGATCCTCGAGTTGCCGCTGGGCAGCGACCGCGGCGCGCTGCCGGCTCTGGCGACCTCGGCCGGCCACGGCACCCGGTTCGGGCCCGATCCGCGGGTCCACCATCTCCTGGACCCTCACACCGGCCGCAGCGCCAACCACTATTTGTCGGTGTCGGTGGCTGCGGCGCGCGCGACGCTCGCCGACGGGCTGTCGACGACGCTGGCGATCATGTCGCCGGCGCGTGCAGCCGCGATGCTGCGCAACTACCCGTCCACACGCGCCTATCTTGTCGATGCCAGCGGGCAGTTGACCGAGCAAGACACGGCGCGTGTGATGACATAGGGGCGTGGACCCGAAGACCATCGAACTGAAGTCGCATCGGCTCGGCGATCTCGCGGGTGCCGTTCTTCATTTGGTCGGCGGACCAGGAGTCTCCGCCAGGACCAGCCGGTCGCGGCCAGAGGACTTCGCGCGGTAGAGCGCTTCGTCGGCACGACGGAGCGTTTCCTTCACGCTCGCGCCGGGCTGCAGCTCGGCACTGCCCATGCTGCAGCTGAGGCGCTGGTCGGCACGCATGCCGGGAACCGGGGTGTCCCGCAGGACCTTGCGCAGGCGCTCGAACAGCGCGCCGACGTCCGCTTGCCGCGTCGACGGAAACACCATCAGGAACTCCTCCCCGCCCAGGCGCCCGACCACATCGTGCTTGCGCAGCACCTGCCGGCAGCATTGCGCGAGGGTGATGAGCGCGACATCGCCCACTTCGTGGCCGAACTCGTCGTTGACCCGCTTGAAGTGGTCGACGTCCAGCACGGCCAGACCGAGGGGCAGGTCTCCCGAGCGCCGCCCCTTCCCGAAGGCCTGCGCGAGTTCCAGGATGCAGCGGCGGTTGGGCAACTGCGTCAGCTCGTCGACCTCGGCCATGATCTTCAGGCGCCGGCGCAGGCGACGCTGCTGCACCAGGTAGGACACGAGCAGGCCCATGATCACCGCGGAGAGCGCCAGGGTCGCGGTCAGCCACTTCTGGCGGGCTTCGGCGGCGATCTGTCGTTCGCGCAACAAGCGGTTCTCGGCTTCGGTGCGTTCGCTGAGGAAGCGCTCGCGGGTCTCGGCGGCGACGCGCCGGTTCTGGTCCTGCTCACGCGCGCGAACAGCGGCGGCATGGGCCAGCGCGGCGGCCACCACCGCGGCAGTGTCCTTGCGTGCCGCGGCGACATCGAGGGCGACGCGGTAGTAGTCCACATCGGTGTCGGGGTGGGACACGCGTTCGCGCAGCGTCGCTGCGTCTTCGAGCTGCCGGCGCGCGGCATCGGGTGCGCGCAGGGCCAGCAGCGCTTCGCTGCGGCCGAGCGCGGCGACGAGCTCCAGCTCATGGATGCCGGAGCTCGAGAAGACCTCGATCGCGCTCGAGAAGCGCTCGAGCGCCGCCGCCGGGCGACCTTCGTCGAGCTCGATGCGGCCGAGCAGCCGGTCGGTGTAGGCGACGCCGAGGGTGTCGCGGGTCTGTTCGGCGAACCGGCGCGACAGCACGGCGTGGCGGCGCGCCTCGGGCAGGCGCTTGGCGGCCAGGTAGGTGCCCGCCAGGTTGTGGTGCACGAGCGATGCGAGGCTGCGCTGCTGCTGCTGATCCACCAGGTCGAGCGCCGTGTGCGACGACTCGATGGCCAGCGCCATGCTGCCCGGGTTCTCGGTGTCGCGCTTGTAGGCCCAGCTGAGGTCGGCCAGGCCCATGGCACGCCGCAGCGTCTCGCCGGCTGACTCGTAGTACGCCAGCGCGGCCTGGAAGTCCGCCGTGCCCTGGGCGATGCGCCCCTCGTTCAGGTAGACGTCGCCGCGCGATTGGCGCAGGCGCGCTTCGCACCAGGGCTGGCCGGCACGTTGCGTCCGCTCGATCGCGGCGGCCGCGTTCTTCTCGACCTGCGCGAGCGTCCCGAAGGAATGGTCGTTGTAGATCCGCAGCGTCTCGAGCAGGCACTCGGCGGTATCGTCGCGGCGGGCCTTCGCGGCCTGAACCACGGCCGGCAGCAGCTCGGCCACACGTTCGTCCTCCTCCAGACCACTGGCGGCGGCGATCTGCCGCAGCTGCGCCTGAAATGCCGCATCGGAGGCCGGGGCGGCCGATTTCAGCGTCGCCTCGGCGTGCGCCGCCACCTGGCGCGGGTCGTCGCAGATGGCTCGTTCGATCTCCAGCAGGGCAGCGGGAACCCCTGCCGCTGCCGCGACGCCGGGCAGCACCAAAGCCAGCGCAAGTGCATACGCGAGACGCATGCGCTCTTACTCGGCAGCAGTGCGCCGGACTTGAGGCCGCAACGGTCGACGGACGAGTCGCACAGCGCAGGCGCGTGTCGGAATCACGGCTGCGACCCGCGACGCTGTGCAGAGGTGGATCAAGCACGCGGCGCTGAAGTCCGACGACTTCTTGTCCGCGGCACCCCAGAAGCGCGCCCCCCTCTCGTGCTCGGCCAGGCAAGCGGCCAGCCCCACCGAGGCCTCGAGCAGGTCAACGCCGACCTTCTGACCGCGCACCAGGGGCAGGCACTCCTGTGCCAGGTGCCGGGCCCGCTCGGGCCGGCCCTTGGCGACCTGCACGCGAATCAGGTTGTCGTCGTGCAGCTCGTGCGTCAGCTCGCAGGCCTGGCGCAGATGCGGCGCCAGGCGTTCGAGCCGCGTCACCTGCGCGGCGTCGAAGTCGCGCGAGTCGTCGACCGCACGGTGCAACGCGATGCCACTGCCAGCCCAGCCGCACGCCGTTGCCGTTGAACGCAAAACTTTGCACCACGGCCGAACAGGCGCCGATCTCGCCGCACAGGCGGTCGAGCAGGTTCGGCCAGCGTGCCGGCTGGGCAGCGCAGCCGTAGAGGTCGATCAGCATCGCGTCGCCGTGCATCGGGCGCCTCCGTCAGAAACCGACCGCCTGTCCGTCGCGACGGCCGTCCGACGCCGCGACATGGTGGTCGCCGCCGTTGAGCACGATCTGTGCCGCGCCGAAGTCGAAGTGGCCGTACGGCAGGCGCTCGATCGCATGGCCACGCGCCAGCAGGCCCTCGGCGGTCGCGTCGGGCAGTGTCGCCTCCAGCTTCACCGTGCCGTCCAGCGGCGAGACCATGAAACGCGGCGCGTCGATCATGGCTTGCGGGTTCTGGCCGAAGTCGGCCAGCCGGCAGAGCATCTGCATGTGGCCGGTGGCCTGCATGAAGCCGCCCATCACGCCGAAGGCCATGCACGGTGCGCCGGCCGCGTCGCTGACGAAGCCCGGGATGATGGTGTGCAACGGCTTCTTGCCCGGCGCCACTTCGTTCGGGTGGCCGCTGCGCAGGCTGAAGTTCCAGCCGCGGTTGTGCAGCGCGATGCCGGTGCCTGGCACGACGATGCCCGAGCCGAACGCGTAGTAGTTGGACTGGATCAGCGAGACCATCGTGCCGTTCGCATCGGCGGCGGCGAGGTAGACCGTGCCGCCCGCACGCGGTTGCCCGGCGGCCGCGGTGCTCGCCCGCTGCGGATCGATGCAGCGCGCGCGCTGCGCGAGGTAGTGCGGATCGAGCAGCTCATCGGCGGTCACGCGCATCGCACGAGGGTCGGCCACGTGTGCGTTCAGGTCGGCGAAGGCGAGTTTCATCGCCTCGATCTGCAGGTGCAGGGTCGCGGCGCTGTCGAGGCCGCTGGCCCGCAGGTCGAAGTGCGAGAGCATGCCCAGCGCCATCTGGGCCGCGATGCCCTGGCCGTTCGGCGGAATCTCATGCAGCACGTGATCGCGGTAGCGCAGCGTGATCGGCTCGACCCAGCGCGCCTCGTGGTGCGCGAGATCCTCGGCCGTGAGCGCGCCGCCGTTTTGCGCCGCATGCGCAACAAGGCGCTTCGCGAGATCGCCGCGGTAGAACGACTCGCCGCCACTGTCGGCGATGTCCTGAAGCGTGCGCGCCTGGTCGGCGAAGCGCCAGGTTTGCCCGGCCTGCGGCGCGCGGCCGTCGGGCAGGAAGGCTTCGCGAAAGCCCGGCTGGTCGGCGACGAGTGCGGCGAACTGGGGCCACGCGTGTGCGATCACCGGCGAGAGCGGGAAGCCGTCGCGTGCGTAGGCGATCGCCGGCTCGAACAGCGTGGCGAACGGCAGGCGGCCGAAGCGCCGGGACAGCGCGTGCCAGCCCGACACCTGGCCCGGCACTGTCACCGAGTCCCAACCCGTGCGCGGCATCTCGGAACGACCGGCAAAGCGCTGCGGCGTCCAGGCGTGTGGCGCGGCACCGGTTCCATCGAGCCCATGCAGGGTGTGGCCGTCCCAGACGAGCGCGTAGAGATCGCCGCCGATGCCGTTCATGATCGGCTCGACGACGCTCAGCGCGATCGCGGTGGCGATCGCCGCGTCGACGGCATTGCCGCCTTGCAGCAGCATGCGCAGGCCGGCTTGCGCGGCGAGGGGTTGCGAGGTCGCGACGGCGTTGCGGGCGAGCATCGGTTGGCGGCGGGTGGGGTAGGGCAGGGACCAGTCCATCGGAACGAGCGGAATGACAGGGTGTCGAGATTGGGCCCGCATTCGCCGCGCGCAGGGTTGAGGGAATTCCGGAGCCGCGTTTTGCGCCTTTCCGATACCTTGTCGTGGCGCTCAGCCGATAGCGTACGGGCTTCCCATTTTGCGGAGTCGTTGCCCATGAAACCGACCTCCTGGTCCGCCACTGCACGCGTTCTCGCGCTGCTTGCCATGCTGCTGCCGGTCGCCGCTGCGCCGGCCCTTGCTCAATCCGGCGACAGCACGGCGCGCATCCTCGTCGGCTTCCCGCCCGGCGGTTCGGCCGACACGATCGCGCGTGTGCTGGCCGACAAGCTGCGAGAGGAGCTGAAACGACCGGTGATCGTCGAGAGCCGCCCCGGCGCCGGCGGGCGCCTGCTGGCCTCGTTGCTGAAGTCACAACCGAACGACGGCTCGGTCGTGATGCTCGCGCCCGACGCGCTGTTGACGACCAATCCGTTCGTGTTCCGCAAGCTGACCTACGAGCCGGCGGATCTCGTGCCGGTCTCGCTGGTCGCGGAGTTTCCGTTTGCCTTCGCCACCGGCGCGGAGACGGGGGCCAAGACCTTCGCCGACTACGTCAAGTGGGCGCGCGAGAACCGCCAGGCCGCGAACTTCGGCTCGCCGGCCGCGGGCAGCCCGCTGCACTTCGTTGGGCTGATGGTCGGCAAGGACATTGGCGTGGACCTGTTGCACGTGCCGTATCAAGGCGGCGCGCCGCTCGTCACTGCCCTGATCGGAGGACAGGTGTCGGCCGGCATCAACACGCTGACCGACATGCTGGAGATGCACAAGAGCGGCCGCATCCGCATCCTCGCGGTCCCGGGAGCGAAGCGCGCTGCCGCGCTGCCCGACGTGCCGACTTTTGCCGAGCTCGGCCACCGGCAGGTGATCGCACGCGGCTTCTTCGGGCTGTACGCGCCGGCCGGGACACCCGCCGAGGCGGTCGCTGCCTGGAACGCCGCGCTGCATCGTGTGCTCGCCCAGCCCGCGGTTCGCGAGCGGCTGGCGGCGCTGGCCTTCGAAGCGCGAGCGAGCACGCCGGCGGAGCTCGACCGCATGGCGCGCGAAGATGCCGCCATCTGGGGCCCGGTGATCAAGGCCTCGGGTTTTGCAGTCGACTGACCTTCTTCCATTTTCTCGACGATGAACCACACCGACTACCTGCTGCGCAACGCCGTCATCCACACGATGGACCCGCAACGCCCACGGGCCGACGCGCTCGCCGTGCGCGGCGGGCGCATCGTCGCGATCGGCCGCGAGAACGAGGTCGCCGCCACCGCGCCCGGGCTGCCCCGGGTCGACGCGCGCGGCTGCATGGTGATGCCCGGGCTGATCGACGTGCACAACCACTTCGTCTGGGCCGGCCGCGCCGAGCTGTACGAGGTGAACTTCCCTCCCATCCTCACGCTCGCCCAGGTGCTAGCCGCGGTGCGTGCGGCGGCGGCGAAGAAGGTGCCGGGCGAGTGGATCGTCGGCGGCATCTTCGGCTCGGGCTTGCTGGCCGAGCTGACATCCGATGCGCGGCGCGCCCTCGACGAAGCCGGGGGCGGCCGGCCGGTGATGCTGCGCGATGACTCGCACCACAACCGTTGGGTCAGCAGCGCGGCGCTCGCCTTGGCGGGCATCGATGCCAAGACGGCGGACCCGGTCAACGGCGAGATCGTTCGCGATCCCGCCACCGGCGAGGCGACGGGCTTGCTGAAGGAGGCGGCGAGCGCCCTCGCCGAAGCCGCGGTCGCGCAGTCGCTCGCAGCGGATCCGACGCTCGACGTCGAGGCGGCGGCGCACGCGGTGCGGCGGCTCAACGCATACGGCATCACCGGCATGCAGGAGGCGCTGACGACGCGCGCCGTGCTGAGCGCGATTCGGGCGCTGGAGGAGCAGGGCCGCCTCAGCGCCTGGGTCGTCGGCTCGCTGCCGGTGACCGAGGCGCCGCTCGCACCCGGCGAAGCCGGCGAGGAACTCCTGGCGATGCGCGATGCCTTCCGCAGCCGCCACTTCCGGCCCGACGCCGGCAAGATCTTTCTCGACGGCGTGCCGACCTCGCGCACGGCCGCGATGCTCGAGCCCTACCTCGCCGACGCGGCGCACGGCTGCTGCTGGCGCGGCGGCGTAACGCTGTCGGTGCCGCAACTGGCGCGCGTGCTGGCCGACTGCGAGAAGCGCGGCATGCCGGTGAAGATCCACTGCGCCGGCGACGCGGCGGTGCGCACGGCGCTCGACGCGATCGACGTGCTGCGCAGCTTCAACGGCCCGGGGTTGATGCACCAGATCGCGCACGCGAGCTTCATCGACCCGGCGGAGGTGCCACGGTTCGCGGCGCTGAACGTGCTCGCCGACCTGTCGCCGATCATCTGGTTCCCCTGCGTGATCGTCGAGGCGATCCGCACGACGGTGCCCGATGCGCGCGTCGATCGCTTCTGGCCGAACCGCGATCTGCTCGAGGCCGGTGCGTTGATCGCGGGCGGCTCGGACTGGCCCGTCGTGCCCGATCCCGACCCCTGGCTGGGCTTGCAAGGCCTCGTGACACGCCGCGATCCGACCGGCCGCTTTCCCGGTGCGCTGTGGCCCGAGCAGGCGCTGCCGCTCGAAGCGGCGCTGGCCGCCTACACCATCAACCCGGCGCGTGCACTGCGCATCGAGCACGAGACGGGCTCGCTGGAGGTCGGCAAGTCGGCTGACTTCATCGTGCTCGATCGGCATCTGTTCGACGTGCCGGTGGACACGCTGGCGCAAACGAAGGTGATTGCGACGTGCTTCGAGGGTCGCGTCGTCCACGGGGGGCTGGAATGATCCCGGTCACCGTCCTCACCGGTTTTCTCGGCAGCGGCAAGACGACGGTGCTGAACTGCCTGCTGAGTCGCCCGGAGCTGGCCGATACCGCGGTGATCATCAACGAGTTCGGTCCGGTCGGCATCGACCACCTGCTCGTCGACCACGTCGCCGAGAACATGCGCCTGCTCGCAAGCGGCTGCCTGTGCTGCACGGTGCGCGGCGATCTCATCGAGACGCTGGGCACGCTGGCCGATCGGCGCGCGCGCGGCGAGATTCGATTCGATCGTGTCATCGTGGAAACGACCGGGCTCGCCGACCCCGCGCCGGTGCTGCACACGCTGATGGCCGACCCGGCGGTTGCGCCGCACTTCCGGCTCGATGGTGTCGTCACCACGGTCGATGCGGTCAACGGCGCGGGCACGCTGCAGCGCCATGCCGAGGCGGTCAAGCAGGTCGGCGTGGCCGATGCGTTGCTGCTGACGAAGACTGACCTCGCCTCTGCTTCGGACGCCGATGCGCTCGCGGCGCAGCTGGCACGCCTCAACCCCGGCGCTCGCATCCGCCGCGTGGTCGACGGTGCGGTCGATCCCGAGCACGTGCTCGGCGTCGGGTGGTTCGACCCCGCCGGAAGTACGGTGCGCGAGTTTGCCTTCCACGGCGAAGCGGAGCACGACCACGGGCACGACCACGGGCACCACCACGACTCCCATGTGAAGGCCCACGCGTTCGCTTTCGACGCACCGCTTCCCGAAGCCGCATTCACGCACTGGCTCGAGCTGATGGCCGCGATGCGCGGCGAGCGGCTGCTCCGCGTCAAGGGCCTGGTGCAGCTCGCCGAGCGGCCCGACGAGCCGCTCGTCGTGCACGGCGTGCAACACGTCTTTCACCCGCCGCAGCGGCTGGCCGCCTGGCCGAGCGCGGACCACCGCTCGCGCCTCGTCTTCATCGTGCGCGACATCGCGCGCGACGAGATCGAGCGCACGTTCCACAAGTTCGTACAACCCACCGAGGAGTCCACCGCATGACGACCGTCTCGGCGCTGAGGCGCCGTTCCCTCTTGATCGGCGCCGGCGCCGCCGCCGCGCTGCCGCGTTTCTCGATCGCGCAGGACAAGCCGGTCAAGATCGGCTACATCACCGCGCTGTCCGGTCCGCGCGCACCATTCGGCGTTGCCGACGAATGGCAGCTCGCGCGCATTCGCACGCTGCTGAAGGAAGGCCTGCCTGTCGCCGGCGGCAAGCGTCTGCCGGTCGAGATCGTGCTGAAGGACAACCAGTCGGACCCGAACCGCTCGATGCAGGTTGCGCAGGACCTGGTGCTGCGCGACAAGGTGGATCTGATGCTGGTGCAGGACGGCGACGCCGCCACGCCGGCCGGCCAGCTCTGCGACGTGCACGGCATCCCGATGGTCTGCACGATGTTCCCGTGGCAGGCCTTCCTGTTCTCGCGCAACGGCAACGTGTCGAAGGGGTTCCCGTTCTCGTTCACGTTCTTCTGGGGCGCGGACGACGTCGTCAAGCAGTTCGTCTCGATGTGGGACGGCGTGAAGACCAACAAGCAGCTCGGCACGCTGTACATCGACAACCCGCCGGGCCAGGCCTTCGCCGATCCGCTGCGCGGCATGCCGCCGGCGGTGCGCAGCGCGGGCTACAAGGAGACGACGGGCGGCTTCTTCAAGATCGCGACCGACGACTTCTCGAACCAGGTCGCGACCTTCAAGAACGCGAACGCGCAGCTCGCGTCGGGCTTCATGTACGAGAGCCACTTCGCGACCTTCTGGAAGCAGGCGCAGCAGGCGGGCTTCCGGCCCGAAGTGGTCACGATGGCGGCGGCCTTCCTGTTCCCGAGCGCCTTGAAGGCCCTCGGCCCGGCGGGCAACGGCATGTCCACCGAGGTCTGGTGGACGCCCAGCTTCCCGTTCAAGTCGTCGCTGACGGACCAGTCGGCGAAGGACTTCGCGGCCGACTGGGAGAAGTCCACCGGCCAGCAGTGGACCCAGCCGCTGGGCTACGCGCATGCGTTGTGGGAAGTGGGCCTCCATGCGTTGAAGACGGCGGCCGATGCGCGCGACCGCAAGTCGGTGCGCGACGCCATCCGCGAGATGACGCTGGACACCATCGTCGGCAAGGTCGACTTCAAGGGCAGCCCGATCAAGAGCGTGGCGAAGACCGCGCTGGTCGGCGGACAGTGGCGGCGCGGCGGCGACGGCGCCCGCTTTCCGTTCGAGCTTCAGGTGGTCGACAACTCGCTCGCCAAGCACATCCCGGTCGGCGAAGCGCTGAAGCCGCTCTCGCAGTTCAAGTGACGAGAGTCCTCGAAGTGAAAGGCCTGCGCAAGGCCTATGGCGAGATCGTCGTGGCCGACGAGATCACCTTCGACCTGGCGTGCGGCGAGTGCCTCGGCGTGATCGGCCCCAACGGTGCGGGCAAGAGCTCGCTGTTCAATCTGCTGACCGGCGTCGTGGCGCCCGATCGCGGCAGCATCCGGCTCGACGGGCGCGAGCTCGTTGGCGTGCCGGCGCACCGGCGCGCGCGGCTGGGCATCGCGCGCGCGTTCCAGATTCCGCAGCCCTTCGCGCACTTGAGCGTGCGCGAGAACGTTCTCGCGGCGGCGACCTTCGGCGCGGGCCTGCACGGCGAGGCGGCCGAGGCCGCCTCGCGCGAGGCGCTGCAACGCACCGGCCTGGCGGCGCATGTGGCCAAGCCGGCTGGCACGCTGACGCTGCTCGACCGCAAGCGGCTCGAGCTCGCCAAGGGGATCGCGAGCGCGCCCAAGCTGCTGCTGCTCGACGAAGTGGCCGGCGGGCTGACGGAGCCCGAGGTGCAGCAGATCGTTGCACTGGTGCGCGAGCTGAAGCGCTCGTACGCGGTGATCTGGATCGAACACATCGCGCATGCGCTGAAGGCGGTGGCCGACCGCGTGATGGTGCTGCACTTCGGCCGCAAGCTGCTCGAAGACGCGCCGCAGGCGGTGCTCGACAGCGCCGTCGTGCGCGAGATCTACATGGGGATTCCCGCCGATGCCGCTGCTTGAGCTCGATGCGGTCGACGTGTTTCACGGCGACCTGCAGGCGGTGTTCGGGCTGTCGTTCGAGCTCGACGCCGGCGAGGCGCTCGCGCTGATCGGCGCGAACGGCGCCGGCAAGAGCACGCTGTTGCGCGCGATCACCGGGCTCACGCCGGCACGGCGCGGGGCGATTCGCTTCGCCGGCACGTCGTTGACCGCGCTGCCGGCCGAGCGCATCGCCGCGCTCGGCATCGCGATGGTGCCGGAGGGGCGGCTGCTGTTCCCCTCGCTGTCGGTCGAGGAAAACCTGCTGATGGGCACGCTGACGCGGCGTGCCGGGCCTTGGTCGCTGGCGAGCGTCTACGGGTTGTTCCCGGTGCTGCGCGAGATGCGGGGCTGGCCGGCGACGAGGCTGTCCGGCGGGCAGCAGCAGATGGTCGCGATCGGCCGCGCGCTGATGAGCAACCCGCGCGTGCTGCTGTGCGACGAGCTGTCGCTGGGACTCGCGCCGCTCGTGATCGAGGAGATCTACCAGGCCTTCGCACGCATCCGCACGGACGGGCTCGCCATCGTGCTGGTCGAGCAGGACGTGGCGCGCGCCTGCGCAGTGTCGGACCGCATGCTGTGTCTGCTGAAGGGCAGGGCAACCCTCGCGGGGCGGTCAGGCGATGTTTCGCAAGAGCGGATCGCTGAGGCGTACTTCGGGAGTCTTGACCAGTGACCATGTTCAGCTGCGCCGCGCGCCACCCCCTCACCCCAACCCTCTCCCCCGAGTACAGGGGAGAGGGAGCCCGAAGTTGCTCCCTCTCCCGCTTGCGGGAGAGACTGATGCAGCGTTACTCGCTGCCGACTTGTGCCCCGGGAGCGCATTCGCGCACCTCCCTGCCCGTTCGGGCTGAGCCTGTCGAAGCCCCCGCGGGTCCTGAGCTTGTCGAAGGGGCTGAGCCTGTATTTCCGATCGTCCTGAGCTTGTCGAAGGAGCCCACGCGCCGATCTGCGCGGGCACTTCGGCAGGCTCAGTGCGAACGGGGATGGAAGGTACGCCCGCGTCTAAACGCCTCGCACAACGGCGCGCGTTCCTCACTCTTAAGCCACTCCAGTCCAGCAACTCCACATCGCTATTCAGGTCCCTGGGTAGGGCTGGGGAGAGGGCGACGCCGTGGCTGAACCATGTCGCTAATCAGGTCGGGAGTTGAACGTGGACTGGATCGCAACCATCATCAACGGCGCACTGCTCGGCGGCCTGTATGGCCTGTTCGGACTCGGGCTTGCGCTGGTGTTCGGCGTGATGCGCGTCGTCAATCTGGCGCACGGCGAGTTCATCGTGCTCGGCGCGTACCTCGGCGTGTTTCTCGTCGCTGCGTTCCCGCAGTTGCCGCCGTGGACACTCGTCCTGCCGGTGGCGCTGGCAGGCTACGTGCTCGGCTGGGGGCTGCAGGCCGGCATCGTCAACAGGGCATTGCGCCAGGGCAATCCACTCACGCCGTTGATGCTGACCTTCGGTCTGTCGGTCGTGCTGCGCAACACGATGGTGCAGGGCTTCGGCGCCGACTCGCGCGCCATCGACGGCGGCGCGCTGACCAGTGCCGGCGTCGACCTCTTCGGCATCGACGCGCTGCGCATCGGCGTCTACCCCCTGCTGGTGCTTCTGCTCGCAGTGGCGTTGTTCGCGGCGCTGCAGTGGCTGCTGCAACGCAGTGAGTTCGGCCGCGTCGTGCGCGCCACCGCCGACGCGCCGGAGGTCGCGCGGCTGATGGGTGTGGCGCCGGCCCGTGTCTTCAACCGCGTGATGGGACTGGCCATTGCGTTCGCGATGCTGGCCGGCTTTCTGCTGGCGCAGCGCACGTCGTTCACGCCCTTCTCGGGCGTCGAGCGCATGCTGATCGCTTTCGAGGTCGTCATCATCGGCGGGCTCGGCTCGTTCAGGGGAGCGCTCGTGGGCGGCATCGTGCTCGGCATCGCGCAGTTGGTCGGCCAGAAGCTCGACTCGAACGCCGGGCCGCTGTATGCGCATCTCGTGTTCGTCGCGACGCTGATCTTCCTGCCCAAGGGCATCGCCGGAGAGCGGCGATGACGGCGCGCTGGCCATCCATGGTCGCGCTCGCAGTGGCGGTGCTCACCGGGGCGCTTGCACCAAGCTTCGCCGATGCGGGCGCATTGCGGCTCGCGGCCGAGGTTCTGCTCGCGATCGCTCTGGCGCAGATGTGGAATCTGCTCGCCGGCTACACCGGGCTGCTCTCGCTCGGCCACCAGCTCTTCGTCGGCCTCGGTGCGTATGCGCTGTTCGCGGCCACGCAGCGGCTGCAGATCCCGCCGTGGTGGGCGCTGCCCTTTGCCGGCATCGCGGGCGCGCTCGCCGCTGCGCTGCTCGCGCCGGCGCTGTTCCGGCTGCGCGACGCCTACTTCTCGATCGGGCTGTGGGTGTTCGCCGAGATCGGCTACCTCGTCGTTTCGAAGACGCCGGCGCTGGGCTCGACCGCGGGCAGCCCGCTCGATCTGGCCGGGGTCGGCGACATCGAGTCGTTCCAGGCAATGTCGTTCTGGACTGCCGCGGCGATCGGGCTGTGTGCGTTGCTCGGCGTGCGCGCGCTAATGCGCTCGCGCCTGGGCCTCGCGCTGCTGACCGTGCGCGACAACGAACTGGCCGCGCGCAGCATCGGCGTGGACGTGTGGCGTGTGCGCTTCGCGGCCTTCGTCGTCTCCGGCTTCGGCTGCGGGCTGGCCGGCGGCGCGTACTTCATGGGGGCGATGTTCGTCACCCCCGACTCGGCCTTCGACATCAACTGGGTCGTGATGATGATGTTCGCGACGCTGATCGGCGGCATCGGCACGCTCGCAGGTCCGGTCATCGGGGTGCTCGTCTGGTTTGCGCTGCGCGAGGTGCTGACCGGTTGGCTCGGGCTGCAGGGCGGCTGGTACCTGATCGGGATGGGCGCGGTGGCGATGGGCGTCAGTCTCGTGGCGCCGCAGGGGCTGTGGGGACTGGTGCGTCAGTGGCTCGGACAGGTCAAAGACTCGCGGAGATCGACGACGAGCTGCGCGCGGCCGGCGACTTGAAGAAGCCGACCAGGCGCGCGATGCGTCCGGTGGCGTCGAGTTCGCCGTAGTGGCTCCCGGTCAACAGCTCGCTGCCGAACGTATCGAGCACCGCCCAGGTGAAGTGGATCTGATCGAGATAGTGAATCGGCGAGCCGGTCACGATGAACCGGCAGCCGGGGTAGCTGGCCTGGCAGCGAGCGATGTGGTCGTGCATCGCGCTGCGCCCGACCTGACAGGCCATGGGGTCGCGAAACAGTGCGGTCTCGCTCCAGCTCGCTTGCAGGTGCCGCATGCGCGTCACCGTGTCGACCGCGTTCCATGCAGCCAGGTACTGGCTGATCACGCGATCCGTGTCGGTCGGTGTGCTGAGTCGCAAGTCGATTCCTCCGCGGCCGGGATGCACGGCGCATCCCTATGCACCATAGCGGCCATCCGGCGCGCCTCGGGCGGCAAGATGAAGCCACGTTGCAACAAGCGCAACTCTCTCGTGCGGTGCCGCTGCTGCGTCATGCCGAACCCGCGCATCTCATCTCAGAGCGACCTGCATTTGTATCTCTGGCTGTAACGCGTTAAGGTCGGCCCATCGACACCGAGGGCCCCACCGGATGCAGTTGCTGCTCGATCTCTCCCGCGTCATCGATACCTTGAACCGCTGGGTCGGGCGCGCCACCGTCTGGCTCATCCTCTGCTCGGTGCTGATCAGCGCAGGCAATGCGGTCGTGCGCAAGGCGCTGGGCGTGAGCTCCAATGCCTGGCTCGAGGCGCAGTGGTACCTCTACGGCGCGGCATTTCTCTGCGCCGCGGGCTACGTGCTGCTGGTCGACGAGCACGTGCGCATCGACGCCGTCGCGCAGCGCTTCCCGCCCAGGCTGCGTGCGGGGCTCGACATCGGCGCGCTGGTGCTGTTTGTCCTGCCGCTGTGCGTGCTGATGATTGACCTCGGCGCGGCCTACTTCTGGCGCGCCTACCAGTCCGGCGAGACCTCGTACAACGCGGGCGGGCTGATACGCTGGCCGGTGTACCTGAGCATTCCTGTCGGATTCGGCCTGCTGGCGCTGCAGGCCGTCTCTGAACTGATCAAGCGCATCGCGTTCCTGCGGGGTCTGCGTGAGCGCCCCGCGATGAGCGAAGCGGACCTCCCGGAGTTCATGGGGCAAATGCCGATCGACGGGACGCGCACGTGAGCTGGGTGATCGCCAACCTCGCGCCGCTGATGTTCGCGGCGCTTGCGCTGTTCCTTCTCACCGGCGTGCCGGTGGCGTTCGCTCTGGCGGCATGCGGCCTGACCTTCGGGCTGATCGGCATCGAGCTCGGCGTGCTGCCGGCCGAACTGCTGCAGGCGTTGCCGTTGCGGCTGTTCGGCATCATCTCCAACGAAACGCTGCTTGCGATCCCGTTCTTCACGTTCATGGGGCTGATCCTGCAGCGCTCGGGCATGGCCGAAGACCTGCTCGAAACGGTCGGGCAGGTCTTTGGGCCGGTGCGCGGCGGCCTGGCGCTTGCGGTGGTGTTCGTCGGCGCGCTGCTCGCGGCGACCACCGGCGTGGTCGCCGCGTCGGTGATCTCGATGGGACTGATCTCGCTGCCGATCATGCTGCGCAACGGGTACAACCGCCGCCTCGCCTGCGGCGTCATCACCGCCTCGGGCAGCCTCGCGCAGGTGGTGCCGCCGTCGCTGGTGCTGATCGTGATGGCCGACCAGCTCGGGCGCAGCGTCGGCGACATGTACGCCGGCGCGCTGCTGCCGGCCGCCTTGCTGATCGGGCTCTACGCGGCGATGGTCGCGCTGATGGCGCTGTTTCGGCCGCGCTGGGCCCCGGCGCTGCCGCTCGAGGCCCGCACCTTCCGCGAGGCCAGCGGACTCAGCGGGCACCGTTCGCTGGCGGTGCTGTTCGTGATCAGCGCGCTGGCCGGATGGGCGCTGCTGCAGGCCTATCCGGCGTTGCTGCGTTCGATCGGCCGCACCTTCCCGCCGCCGCCTGACGAGACGGTGATGGTCGCCTTGGCCGGCGGCGTGTTGACGGCCTTTGTGTTGGCGCTGCTCGACTCCGCCTTGCGGCTGGGCTGGCTGTCGGCGCTGGCGCGGCGCGTGGCCTTCGTGCTGATTCCGCCGCTGATCCTGATCTTCCTGGTGCTCGGCACCATCTTCCTCGGCGTGGCCACGCCCACCGAGGGCGGGGCGCTGGGAGCCGTCGGCGCATTGACGCTCGCCGGTCTGCGCCGCCGGCTCACGCTGCGCGAGACGGGCCAGGCGCTGCTGTCGACCACCAAGCTCGCTTGCTTCGTGATGTTCGTGCTCATCGGCGCGACGGTGTTCAGCCTGACCTTCCAGGGGGTGGATGGTCCGATCTGGGTCGAGCACCTGTTCGACAAGCTGCCCGGCGGTGCCACCGGTTTCCTGATCTTCGTGACGATCCTCGTGTTCCTGCTCGGCTTCTTCCTCGACTTCTTCGAGATCGCCTTCGTGCTGCTGCCGCTTTTGGCGCCGATCGCGAACAAGCTCGGCATCGACCTGATCTGGTTCGGCGTGCTGGTGGGCATCAACCTGCAGACCTCGTTCATGACGCCGCCGTTCGGCTTCTCGCTGTTCTACCTGCGCAGCGTGGCGCCGCAAGTGGAGAGCATCGACGCGGCGACGGGGCGCACGATGCCGCGCGTGACCACCGGCGACATCTACATCGGCTCGCTTCCCTTCGTGGGCGTGCAGGTGCTGGTGATGGCGCTGATCATCATGTTCCCGGCGCTGGTGATCGGAGACGCGGCGAAGAAGGATCCGTTCGACCGGTCGGTGATCGAAGAGCAGTTGCGCGAGATGGGGCCGGACCGCTCGGGCGACACGCGCGTCGACCCGATGCAGCAGCTGCTGGACAGTATGCGCAGAGACAAATGAGCTTCAGCGACCGGATTGCACGAGCTCGATGCGCCGCTCGAGGCGCTGGGCCGCATCGGCGTCGCCTGCGCGCTGCGCCTGCAACGCCTGGATCTTGAGCCAGGCGAGCAGGGGCCGCCGCCAACCTTGGGCGGAGGCCGCGTCGGCCGCCAGCGCGATCATCTGCGGGCTGGCATGGCCGGCCTGGAACAGGACCGCGATGGCGATGAGGCGGGACAAGGGATCGGCGATGTCTTGCACGGCGCCGACAGACGCGCTCCCGCCGGCCACGGCCGTCGCGGCGGTGCGCTGCGCCGGCGGCAGGCGCTCGATGTCCTCGCGTGCCAGCGCGCGTGCGGCGAGGTGGTCCGCGTAGGCGAGTTCCGCTGCGGCGGCATCGCGCCGAAGGCGCTCGAAGCCGGTGCAGGGTTCGAAGGCCAGGCTCGCGACCTGGGCCGCGCAGTGCATCAGCTCGGCGCGCGCCATCAGTTCGGGCCGGCCGGTGCTTGCGATCTGGCTGCGGGCGCGCGCCAGCTCCTGGGCGGCGACGCGGCTGTCGCCCTTCAAGTGGGCTGTCACGGCGGCGTCCAGCGCGGCTTTGGCGTCGGCCTGCCAGTCAGGCGGCGGCGGGCCGCCGGCACAGGCGCTGAGCAGAGCGAGTGCGGCGCCGGCGAGGCACCCGCGCAGGATCCACGCCGTCATACCGGCGAAAGCCGATATCCACTCGTGGCTGGCTCGCTGGTCTCCGGCAGTGGATACCGGCTTTCGCCGGTATGACGGCTTTGGGCAGATGCGCGAGATCGACGGCGTCATTTCAGCTCCAGCTCCGCATCACGGGCGAACGGCCATTTGCGGTTCACCTCGTCGACCAGTCGTTCGACCTTGCGCACTGTCGCGTCGACTTCGCTGCGCAGTGCGCCGAGGTCGGTCGTGGCCACGCGCGCGTTCGCGGCCACCCCTTGGGCTTCGGCCAACACGGCGTCGACCTTCTTCAGCGTGGCGCGTGCGTCGACCAGCATCGCATTGAGCTGCACGATGGTCGCACGGGTCTCCTGCACCACGCCATCGGGACCGAGCACCTGCGCATCGGCCTTGACCGCCATGCCGTCCAGGCGCGCGAGCAGCGTGTTCACGCGTTCCAGCGTGACGTTGAGCCTTTGTGCGTCGGCGTCGTTGCCGAACAGCACGCCGGCCGCGCCGTGCGGGCCTTTCAGCCGTTCGGTCATGGCCTGCAGATTGCCGAGGGTGCCGGCGAGGGCGGAGTCCGTCGACGACATCTGCGTCAGGTTGTCCAGCAGCTCGCGGGCGGCCGACACGAGACGCGGCAGTTCGGCTGTCGCGTCGCCGATCAGCACCGGGCGTTCGGCGCCGTCGGGCAGCGGCGGGTCGGTGAGCACGCCGCTGTAGGCCTTCAGGGCGGCGCCGCCGACGAGGCTGCGCACGAGCGTGAACACGCTCGATTCGCGCAGCCAGCGCGCGTCGCGGCGCGGCACATCAACGAGGATGCGCGCATTGCCTTGCGCAGACAGTTCGATGCGGCGCACGCGCCCGATCGGGAACCCCGAGAAGGTGAGGTCCATGCCGACGCGCACCCCCTCGGAATCGTCGGCCACAAGCACCAGCCGCTGCGTGGCCTCGAAGGCGCCGCGGGCGTACATGAGGTACAGCGCGGTGCCGATCACCAGCGCGACGAACAGGCCCAACAGCAGCGCCGCCTTGAACTCGAGGTGCGGCACCGGCGAGTTGCGTGTGGCTGATTCTTCTTCCAGCATCTTGGATGGCATCAGTAGTAGTTGCCCACCAGCGACGCCGCCTCGATGAGCACGATGACCAGGAACATGCGCACGAGCCCGCGCAGCTCGGCGCTCGTTCGTACGCGCTTTTGCGGCCGCTCGTCGAGCACCGAGGCGATGGGCATCAGCGCCACCGTGATGCCGAGCAGCACGATCTTGAGCCCGAAGACGAGCGAGACGCCGGCATCGAAGACATGGCCGACGGTGTGCGTGTAGGAGGCGAAGCCTGCACTCGTGAATCCGTACACCGACAGATAGGCCACGACGAGCGTCACGACGCAGCTCACCGCGGCCAGCATCAGTGCGCTGAAGATGCCGGCCGCCACGCGAGGCAGCACCTCGCGGCGCAGCGGGTCCGCATCCCCTGCATCCTTCCATCGGCCGCTGGCGCGAAGCTCGGCGACGTCGTTGGCCAACGGAAACGTGCAGCGCAGCGCGGCGAAGAGGGCGGCGGTCAACGGGATCAGTTCCAGCACCAGCACGCGCACCACCATCTCGAGCGCGTACTGCGACAGACCGTAGCTCAACGCAGTGACGAGCACGATGCGGATCACGACGAGGCCGATCAGCGTCGTCAGCACCGTGAACCACAGCAGCGCGGGCGCGGTGGCGAGGTAGATGTGGCGGGCGAGCGCGCGCCGGTTTCCTTCGACGTAGCTCGACGGCGACAGCGCCATCACCAGCAGCAGCGCGCCGAGGTGCACGACGCGCCACCACCCCATCAGCCACTGGCCGGCGGCGCGGGCAAGGTCGGCCAGCGGGCTCGTCGGCGAGGCAACGGGGGTCATGCGGCGGATGATAGAGGCGCGCCGACCGTCGACGCCCCGGCGGCCTAGGGTTACCCCCATATAATCCCGCGGTGCCAACGACCCCTTTCCCAGCGATGAGTGCGCCTGCACTCGCCCGGTCAGCCTCCCGCTGCGAAAGCCCGGCCCTGATTTCCTCTCGCTGCCTCGTCGGGTCTCCGCCTTAGCGCGGGATCGGCTGCACTCAACCGGCGCTTCGCAGCGCCCCCTTCGGGACGGCCGTCCCGCCTCTCTCCTCGTTCCAGCGCTGGCCTGCCGACGGCAGGCTGCAAGCTGCCTTTCCCATGCTCAAGAAAAGAATCCGACAAGACTGGCTGTCCAACATCCGCGGCGATCTGCTCGCGGGACTCGTCGTCGCGCTCGCGCTGATTCCCGAAGCGATCGCGTTTTCCATCATCGCGGGAGTCGACCCGAAGGTGGGGCTGTACGCCTCCTTTTGCATCGCGGTCGTCATCGCCTTCACCGGCGGGCGGCCCGGCATGATTTCGGCCGCGACCGGCGCGATGGCGCTCGTGATGGTGATGCTGGTCAAGGAGCACGGCCTGCAATACCTCCTGGCCGCCACCTTGCTGACCGGCGTGCTGCAGATCGGCGCGGGTGCGCTGCGGCTCGGCGCGCTGATGCGTTTCGTGTCGCGCTCGGTGATCACCGGGTTCGTCAACGCGTTGGCCATCCTGATCTTCCTGGCCCAGTTGCCGGAGCTGACGAACGTCACCTGGGTGGTCTATGCGATGGTGGCCGCCGGCCTCGCGATCATCTATCTGTTCCCGTACGTGACGCGTTCGATTCCGTCGCCTCTCGTGTGCATCGTCGTGCTGACGGCGGTCGCGCTGATGGCCGGGCTGGACATCCGCACCGTGGGCGACATGGGCGAGCTGCCAGACAGCCTGCCGGTCTTCCTGTTGCCCGATGTGCCGTGGAACTTCGAGACGCTCGCGATCATCTTTCCGGTCTCGGCGACGCTCGCCGTCGTGGGCCTGCTCGAGTCGATGATGACCGCCTCGATCGTCGACGACCTCACCGACACGCCGAGCAACAAGAACCGCGAATGCGTGGGCCAGGGCGTGGCGAACATCGCCTCCGGCTTCCTCGGCGGCATGGCGGGCTGCGCGATGATCGGCCAGTCGGTAATCAACGTGAAGTCCGGCGGTCGCGGGCGGCTGTCGGCACTCGCCGCCGGTGTGTTCCTGCTGATCATGGTGGTGTTTCTCGGGCCGTGGGTGAAGCAGATTCCGATGGCGGCGCTGGTCGCCGTGATGATCATGGTCTCGATCGGCACGTTCAGCTGGGAGTCGCTGCGCAACCTCACGAAGCACCCGAAGAGCTCGAGCGTGGTGATGATCGCCACGGTGATCGTCGTCGTCGCGACGCACGACCTTGCCAAGGGCGTGTTCGTCGGCGTGCTGCTCAGCGGCATCTTCTTCGCGAACAAGGTCGGCCGTGTGCTGCGCGTGGACACGAGGACCGAAGACGAAGGGCGGCTGCGCGCCTACGATGTCGTCGGGCAGGTGTTCTTCGCATCGGCCGAAACCTTCGTGTCGAGCTTCGACTTCCGCGAGGTGATCCAGCGGGTGCGCATCGACGTGAGCCGGGCGCATTTCTGGGACATCACCGCGGTCAGCGCATTGGACAAGGTGGTCGTCAAGTTCCGCCGCGAGGGCGCCGAGGTCGAGGTTCTCGGCATGAACGAGGCGAGCGCGACGCTGGTGGACCGCTTTGCGGTCCACGACAAGCCGGATGCCGTCGAGCGGCTGATGGGTCATTGACGAGACAACAACGGAGACAAGCATGAACAAGGTCTTTGCCTGCGTCGACGGGGTGGGAAACACCGCGGCGGTCTGCGACTGCGCCGCCTGGTCGGCTTTGCGCCTGGACGTGCCGCTGGAGTTCCTGCACGTGCTGGACCGCCACCCCGAACGCGCGCCGGTGCGCGACCTGAGCGGCGCGATCGGGCTCGGCGCGCAGGAGTCGCTGCTGCAGGAACTGAGCGCGCTCGACGAACAGCGCAGCAAGCTGGCGCAGGAGCATGGCCGTCAACTGCTACAGGCGGCGAAGCAGCGCGCGGCGCAGGCCGGCGTTGAACGAGTCGATGCACGGCAGCGCCACGGCGAGCTGGTCGAGACCGTGCTCGAGATGGAGGCCGATGCGCGGCTGTTCGTGATGGGCGAGCACCACCATGCGACGGGCACCGCGAAGCTGCACGTCGATCACCACGTCGAGCGGGTGATCCGCGCGGTCAAGCGCCCGGTTCTGGTCGTCACCCACGAAGAGTTCCGGTCGCCGCAACGTTTCGCGATTGCCTTCGACGGCAGCGCGACAGGGCGAAAGACCGTCGAGACGCTGGCGCGCAGCCCGATGCTGAAAGGCCTGCCGTGCTGCGTGCTGATGGCGCGCGAGGACGACGCGTTCGCCCGCGACCAGATCAGCTGGGCACGGACCACGCTTGCCGCGGCCGGCTTCGAGGTCGACGCCGCCGTGCTGGCCGGCGAACCGGAGACGGTGCTGGCGCAGCAGATCCGCGCGCGCGGCATCGGACTGCTGGTGATGGGCGCCTACGGCCATTCGCGCATCAGGAACCTCATCGTCGGCAGCACGACGACGACGATGTTGCGCACCAGCGAGGTCCCGGTCCTGATCCTGCGCTGACTTCTCTGTGCTCTCTGTGTCTCTGTGTCCTCTGTGTTGAAGAAAGCTCCACGAGTACGCGCGTACGTGGCATCGACGCGCCAGTCGGTAGGTTGCGTTCAACACAGAGGACACAGAGACACAGAGGACACAGAGAAAAGGACGATTGCGTGGTTCAAGGCAAGCCAGGCATCGTGGTCACTACGTAGCGAACGGCGTGCCCGCGATCACGCTTCGGCGAGAAACGGCAGCGCGTGGGCCAGCAAGGCGCCGGGTGCTTCTTCCGGGATGTAGTGGCCGCACGGAAGCGTCTCGCCGTGCACGTCGTCCGCCACGCGGCGCCATTCGTCCAGCGGCTGGAAGCAGCGCTGCACGACGCCGTGCTCGCCCCACAGAACCAGCAGCGGCATCGGCAGGCGCAGCCCGCGCTCGCGGTCCGCGCGGTCGTGCACGAGGTCGATGCTCGCGGCGGCCCGATAGTCCTCGCAAGTGGCGTGGGCGGCGCCGGGCTGGCTGAGCGCTCGCACGTATTCTGCGAACGCACGCGGGTCGAAGGGCGCGAGACCGGCGCTGCGCCCACCCATCAGGTCGCGCAGGTAGGCGCCCGGGTCGGCTTCGATCAGCCGCTCGGGCAGTGGCGACGGCTGGATCAAAAAGAACCAGTGCCAGTAGGCGCGGGCAAAGGCTTCG
>DATKCI010000014.1:0-33002 GCA_035513255.1 Piscinibacter sp.
GTCACCCCGGCGAAAGCCGGGGTCCACGGAGTGCTTCCGAGCAGGAGGCACTCCACCAGTGGACCCCGGCTTTCGCCGGGGTGACGGGCGTTCCGCGGGACGTGCTTCAGCTCCTCACCTTGACAGCTCGGCTGCACGCGCCCCGGCGTGCCAAGCGGCGGTCATCCTGCAGGGATGGCCTTGCTGCAGGCGATGCACCACGCCTCGTTGCGGCGCGCGCTCGAGGATGAGTCTGGCGGCTCGAGGTGCTGCGGGTCTTCGATGCGCTCGGACAGGGGACGAGGCGCGTGCCTACCTCGACTCGTGCGCAGCCCCGGCTGCGCACGGCCGTCGAGACCGCGAATCGGGGCCGTAGTACTGCTTCGAGGCCTCCCCCCGGCGCGGCCCGGGTTCAAAGCCTGCTCAGGCCTTCGCCGAAGATGTCCAAGGCCTTGAACATCAGCTTGCGAGGAATCGTGAGCGACGGCATCACCCGCATCACGTTGGTGTAGCGACCGCACGGAATCATCAGCACGCCGTGGCTGGTGAGGTAGCCCATCAGCTTGCCCAGGCGTTCACCCTGCAGCGGCTCCTTCGTCGCCTTGTCCTCCACGAGTTCGATGCCGATCATCAGGCCCCGGCCGCGCACTTCGCCGACGAAGGGGCTGCCGAAGTCGCGGATGCGCTCCTGCGCTTCCAGCCCCAGGGTGTGCGCGCGGTTCAGCAGATCGAGCGCAGGATCCTCGAGGATGCCGATGTTGGTCAGCGCCACGGCAGCCGACACGGAGTTGGCGGCAAACGTGTTCGGCGCCGAGCCGTCGGGAATCTTGGCGGCGAGGTCGGAGCGCATCACCAGGCCTGCCATCGGGACGTCGCCACCGACGCCCTTGCCGAAGGTCAGCATGTCGGGCTTGACGCCGGAGTGCTCGACCGACCACATCTTGCCGGTCCGCCCCGCACCGGCCTGAACCTCGTCCACGATCAGCAGCGCGCCGCTGCGGTCGCAGGCCTTGCGCAGCAACTGCAGGAACTCCGGCGACGGCGGCACATAGCCGCCCTCGCCCGGCACCGGCTCCACGATGACTGCGGCCACGTCGTCCGCCGCGGTGTACGGCGTATTCAGCAGGTGGTTCACCTCCATGGCGTGCATCAGCGATTCCGACTGCTCGCGAATCGCGGCCACGACCTTGGGGTGGCAGCGACCCACGCTGCTCACGCCGACGCCGGCCGACAGGTCGATGAAGGTGTTGCCGTCCGGATCCTTGAACGTCACGCCGAACGCTCGATCCATGACCACCGGCATGCGCCCGCCGCCGCGCACCATCGATTCGGTTCGCGCAGACTGTGTCAGCGCCGCGGCAGCCTTGGTGCCGGGGAACTCGGGCGAAACCATCTTCGGGGCGTCGTGGAAATTCAGGGCTTCCAGTTCGGTTTCAATCACGACTTACCTCATTGACAAGGTTGGGGAGAGGCCGGCGATGGTGAACGAGACAGCGCCTTGCAGGTAGCCCGAATTGGCAACCCGATGGCGTCGCTCGCGCGGTACATCGCGCTTCGAAAAGCTTGTCATCCCGGCGAAAGCCGGGATCCACGTGAGGCACGGCGCCAGACGTGGATCCCGGCTTTCGCCGGGATGACGTGTTCTTGGGGCGAGCGTTTCATTGCCAGCCAAATCACAGTTGCTGCGGTGAAGAATCCCGACAGCCTCCCCTAGACCATGCGTCGCAGCGATGCGTGAACTTCGAGAGCGACTGCTCCCAGGGCGCGAGCCCCTTCGGCAGTTCGGGCACACGGCTGCGCGCCCTGACCAGCAGCTGCGCAAGGGCCAGCACCAGCGCGAGCAGGCCGAACTGCTTGTGGTTGGGATACAGCAGTTCGAACTTCGCCGGCAGTTCATCCGGCAGAAGATTCACCATCACCAGGCCGGCCCCCAGGACGCCAATCACGACGGCGGCGCGCAGCCAGTGCAGCACGCGCATGCTCGCAGGGTACTTGTCCCGATCGGACGTGGAGGTGTTACTCATGAGGATTCTGCTCATCGTTGTTGCAAAGGTTCCGCGCACTCCGGCGCCATGGTCCCTTGCGACGTGGCCTGGCGTGATCCCAAATCGGCAATCCGGCAGTTCCGGATTGCGGCACATCGAGTTTCGGCGCCGACGTGCCAACGGAGGTTGCTCGCAGGTCAGCTCACCGACGACCACTCTGCGCCGTGCTGCGCATTCCATAATGCAGCTCTTGCGTCATTTCGCTCTGCAGCCCTGCCGTGTCCAGCCTCACCCGCATGCTCTCGGCAGGGATTGCCGCTCCCATCGTCCTGGGCGATCGCATAAGGGTCGGCGGCACGGCGCAACTGTCCGGCTTCGACCTGCAGTTGAACGACGCACGGCGCCGCACGCTGGAATTCGTCGTCACGGACCTCTTTCCGCGCGGCGGCGACGTCTCCCGCGCCGAGTTCTGGACCGGACTGCGTCCGATGACTCCGGACGGCACACCTGTTGTCGGCCCGACACGCGCACCGAACCTGTGGCTGGCCACGGGACACGGCACCCTCGGATGGACCATGGCTGCGGGAACCGGCCGCTTGCTGGCGGACTGGATGTCGGGTCGCCAAACCGAGATCGATACCGAGGGGCTGACGGTCGCCCGCTATGACCGGAGCGAGACGATTCCGACACAGCGGCCACTGGCGGCGTGACGCACCGCATAAGCTGCCTGACGAACGCGCCCGCCGCGGACTTCCCGCCGGCACCCATCCATTGGACCGTAGGGAACAGCCGATCGATGACGATGGCCGCTCGTCAGTCGTTCGAGCCGTGCCGAATCAGGTGATCGAAAGCCGACAGCGCGGCCTTTGCGCCCTCGCCTGCGGCGATGACGATCTGCTTGTAGGGCGTGGTCGTCGCATCGCCGGCGGCGAACACGCCGGGCACGCTGGTCGTCCCCCTGGGGTCGACGATGATCTCGCCGTACCTGGACAGCTCCACCGTGCCCTTGAGCCATTCGGTATTGGGCACCAAGCCGATCTGCACGAACACGCCAGCCAGCTCGACGGCATGCTCGATGCCGCTCGCGCGGTTCTTGAAGCGCAGGCCGGTGACCTTCTGGCCGTCGCCGGTGATCTCGGTCGTCTGCGCGTTGGTGTGGATCGCGACATTGGCCAGGCTGGCGAGCTTGTTCACCAGCACCGCGTCGGCCTTGAGCTGGTCCGCGAACTCGATCAGCGTGACGTGAGCGACGATGCCGGCCAGGTCGATGGCCGCTTCGACGCCGGAGTTGCCGCCGCCGATCACCGCGACCTTCTTGCCCTTGAACAGGGGGCCATCGCAGTGCGGGCAGTAGGCCACTCCCTTGTTGCGGTACTCGGCCTCGCCCGGGACATTCACGTTGCGCCAGCGCGCACCGGTCGACACGATCACCGTCTTGCCCTGAAGCCGCGTGCCGTTGGCCAACGTCAGCGTGCTTGTGCCACCCGACTGGGGCGCGGGCTCGAGCTTCTCGACACGCTGGCCGTTCATGATGTCGACGTCGTACTGGCGCGCATGCGCCTCCAGCGCCGCGCCGAACTTCGGCCCCTGCGTCTCCAGCACGGAGATGTAGTTCTCGATGCCCAGCGTGTCCAGCGTCTGGCCGCCGAAACGCTCGGCCACGATGCCGGTCCGGATGCCCTTGCGGGCCGCATACACCGCGGCCGCCGCGCCCGCCGGCCCGCCGCCGACGATCAGCACGTCGAACACGCCCTTGGTGGCCAGCTTCGCCGCCGCGCGGGCGGCGGCGCCGGTGTCGATCTTGGCGAGGATCTCGCCGATCTCCATGCGCCCCGAGCCGAACGGCTGGCCGTTCAGGTAGATCGTCGGCACGGCCATGATCTGGCGTGCATCGACCTCTTCCTTGAACAGGCCGCCGTCGATGGCGACGTGACGGATGCGCGGGTTCAGCACCGCCATCAGGTTCAGCGCCTGCACGACATCGGGGCAGTTGTGACAGGTCAGCGACATGTAGGTCTCGAAGACGAAGTCGCCCTCGACCGCCTGGATCTGCTCGATCACCTCGGCTTCCAGCTTCGGCGGATGGCCGCCGGCCTGCAGCAGCGCAAGCACGAGTGAGGTGAACTCATGGCCCATCGGGATCGCGGCGAAGCGCAGGCCCATGTCATGGCCGGCGCGGCTGATCGAGAACGACGGCCGGCGTGCGTCGTCGCCGTCGTGGCGCACGCGGATCGACGGGCTCAATGCAGCGATCTCGTCGAGGAGTTCGCGCATCTCGCGCGAGGCGTCGCGTTCGTCGAGCGAGGCGACCAGCTCCACCGGCTGCGTCACGCGCTGCAGATAGGCGGCGAGTTGAGTCTTGAGGTTGTCGTCCAGCATGGCGGGCTCCCAGATGACGCCGGCAATGGGCGTCCATCCGCCGGCGCGCGGCCGGCGGTGGTGACTTCAGGAAAGGTCGGCGGGACCGCTCAGATCTTGCCGACGAGGTCGAGCGACGGGGTCAGCGTCTTCGCGCCCTCCTGCCACTTGGCCGGGCACACCTGGCCGGGGTTCTTCGCGACGTACTGCGCGGCCTGGAGCTTGCGCAGCGTTTCCTTCACGTCGCGGGCGATGGCGTTGTCGTGGATCTCGGCCGTCTTGACCACGCCGTCCGGATTGATGATGAACGTGCCGCGCAGCGCGAGGCCCTCTTCCTCGATGTGCACGCCGAACATGCGCGTCAGGGCATGCGTCGGGTCGCCGACCAGCGGGAACTTGGCCTTGCCGACGGCCGGGCTGGTCTCGTGCCAGACCTTGTGCGAGAAGTGCGTGTCGGTCGTAACAATGTAGACCTCGGCGCCCAGGTCCTTGAACGTGGCGTAGTTGTCGGCCGCGTCCTCGACTTCGGTCGGGCAGTTGAAGGTGAACGCCGCCGGCATGAAGATGAGCACCGACCACTTGCCCTTCAGCGACTGATCGCTGACCTCGATGAATTTGCCGCCCTGGAAGGCGGTCGTCTTGAACGGCTGGACGGGGGTGTTGATGATCGACATGGGTTTTTGCTCGGAATGAAATTGAACGAAGGCCTATTTTGTGTGCAGTGCAGCATAGCGTGGTTTGATCATGTCAATGACGATCATCTGGATAACCTATCAACGGTTGTCAGACCCTTGCGGCCGAACTCGACGGCAGCGGAGCTGTTCTGCGGCAAAGGCAGGCAAGGCCAGCGCAGCGGCCGACGAAGTGGAGGTGGCGAGGGAACTTTCGCCGAGAAGTGGGCGCGAGACGCATGGAACGTGCCTCCTATGTGATCGTGACGGTGTAGTGGAAGGCGAATGCGTCGGCGCGCGTGTTGTGCAGTTCGAGGCAGCGGCCGGCAACTGACCCGCAGTCCTCGTAAAGGTCACTAGAGGGGCCCCGCTGGCTGCCGCATCGTCATCGCTCGGGCCTCCTGAGAGGCCCTTTCGAGTGCGACCAACATAGCTGAACGCACGGCCGTTGTGCGGTTTCACGAACCGGCGACTCCTGGCACTTTCGCCACTGTGCACACGGCGCCTTAAACTTGGCCCAGTGCAACTTTCCCGACATACCGGCGGCAGCGCTCGTCCGGCCGTTGCTCGGTTTACCCATTGGTTTACCCTTCGGCACTTCCAAAACCCATGCGGGTTTGCGGGCAGCCGGCATTCCAGAAACGGTGCAATTCGGTGCAGATTCGGCGCGGTTTGCAGCGTTTCCATTCCAAAAAATTCGGAAGGCCGTCGAACACCGGCGGCGCCGTGGACACAACCCCGTCTGGCGACATGCCGACGGCAGCGTCGCAGAGTGGCCAGTCCAGGGACTTGGCGATCTAGTGCCTGCCGAGCACCTCCGGCGTGTGCCGAGTGTCCACGATCCTGCAGTCTCAGTGCGGCGCCGCGGCGCGCGCCAGGATGCCCCGCGCGCGCAACTCGACCGGCCGGTCGAGCATGCGGCCGTCGAGCAGCAAGGTGGCGATCAGCGGACCGTGAACAACGAGCGCTGGGTAACCCTCTTCTGCAGTCGCGTAAGGGCGGTCGTAATGGATGCGGTGGCCATTGAACGTGAGCGCCGAATACCGAAACAGCAGCACCTCGTCAGGCACCAGGCTGCGCTGAACTGCCGACTCGCGCGGCGCCATCACGGGCGCCGCGGCCGGTGCGTCGGCCGCCGGCGCATCGCGGTACACGATGTCCTGCCACTCCACCAGCGCCGGCTCGGCGGCGCCGTCGCAGCGCAGTTCGTGGCGAACGGTCACGAACACGAGCGTGCCGCTGCGACCCTGTTTGTCTGCACGGCGTCGATCGTCGAGCGGCGTTCGACGCACGCGCCGACGCGAGTCGGCGCGCGGAACTCCATCTGGCCGCCGGCCCACATGCGGCGCGGCAACGGCACCGGCGGCAGGAAGCCGCCGCGTTTCGGATGCCCATCGGGGCCGATGTCGCGCTGTCGATGAAGCGGCAGGAAGTAGAGCCCGTGCCACAAGGGAGGCAGCACGTCGCCGTCTGCGAAGCGGGTGTCGTCGTGATCCAGCGTGGCGGCGAGCGCCCGGCACAGCGTGGGGGTGATGGTGTCCAGCGAGGTCTCGCTGCGGCCGATCCAGTCGGCCCTGGCTGCGGCGGCAGGCGTGTTCATCTCATGCGCCTCCGACCGTCGGATCGCGCTCCGGTCCGGCGACGACGCCGGCGTCGTGCAGCTTCCCGATCGCCCCGCCGGCCAGCCCCAGCACCTCGGCGAGCACGGCATCCGTGTGGGTGCCCAGCAGCGGCGCCGGCGCGGTGCCCTGGCGGGCGCGGTCGGCCAGCCGCACGGCGGCACCGGCACCGAGATGGCGGCCGACGCCGGGTGTGTCCAGGCTTTCGAAGACGGGGTTCGCGAGGCTCGCGCGGGCATCGTCCGCCAGCAGCCCGCGCACCGTGCGGTAGGGTCCCCAGCAGACGCGATTTCCGTCGAGCAAGGCAGCCACTTCCGCGTACGCACGGGCGGCAAACCACGGCTCGAACATCGACGCCAGTTCGTCCCGAGCGTCGAAACGCACGGCCTCGTCGGCCAGATCGCGGCCCAGGCGAGCCTGCAGCGCGGCGACCGCCTCGCCCATCCCGCAGGCCTTCACCAGCGACGTCCACTGGCCGGCCGAGATCGCGGCGACCATCACGCGCTGACCGTCGGCGGTCGCGAAGTCGCGGCCGAAGGCGCCGTACAGGTGGTTGCCGATCGAAGGCCGTTCCTGGTCGAGCAGTTCGGCTTCGGCCAGCACGCCCAAGTGCGACAGCATCGTGAAGGCCATGTCCGACAGTGCGAGCTTGAGCTCGGCGCCCTGCCCGCTGAGCCGGCGGCGGTGCACGGCCGCCACGACCGCGAAGGCGGCCTGGTAGGCGCAGGCGATGTCCCAGGCGGGCAGCACGTGGTTGACCGGCCGCTCGATCGAGCCGCCGCCCGTCACCGCCGGATAGCCGGTGGCGCAGTTCACCGTGTAGTCGACGGCCGTACTGCCGTCGGCATTGCCCTGGATCGTGCAGCTGATCATGTCGGCGCGCCGCGCGGCAAGCAACTCGTGCGCCAGCCACGGCGTGCCGATGTTGGTGAGCAGCACGCCGGCATCCGACCCGGGCGCGGTGGCGAGGGCCTGCACCAATTCACGGCCTTCGGGCCGCCGCAGGTCGATCGCGATCGAGCGCTTGCCCTTGTTGAGCCCCGTCCAGTAGAGGCTGCGGCCGCCCGGCATGCGCGGCATGCGCGCATAGTCGATGCCGCCGCCGATCATGTCGACGCGGATGACGTCGGCGCCGAACTGCGCCAGCGTGAGCCCGGCCAGTGGCGCGGCAATGAAGGCCGAGCTTTCGATGACACGCAAACCGGAGAGCATCGGGTAGGTCATGCCAGACGTCCCGCCGGGCCGTCCCAAGGGAGGTCTGCGCCCCCTCGGGGGGCAGCGAACGAAGTGAGCGTGGGAGCCGTCATTTCTCAAGCCCGCTCGAAGACGGCCGCGATGCCTTGCCCGCCGCCGATGCACATCGTCTCCAGCCCATAGCGCGCCTTGCGGCGGCCGAGCTCGTGCAGCAGCGACGTCATGATGCGCACGCCGGTGGCGCCCACCGGGTGGCCGAGCGAGATGCCGGAGCCATTGACGTTGAAGCGCTCGGGGTCGTTCCAGCCCCAGCCCTTCGCGCAGGCCAGCGCCTGGCAGGCAAAGGCTTCGTTGAGCTCGACCAGGCCCATGTCGTCGAACGACAGGCCGTTCTTGCCGAACAGCTTCTTCACCGCCGGCACCGGGCCGATGCCCATGTGCGACGGCTCGCAACCGGCCGCGGCCCAGCTGTGCAGGTAGCCGATGGGCGTGAGGCCCAGCTCGGCAAGCTTGTCCTCGGCGACGATCAGGCAGGCGGCGGCCGCGTCGTTCTGCTGGCAGGCGTTGCCGGCTGTCACGGTGCCGTCTTTCATGATTGGCTTGAGCTTCGCGAGCTGCTCGATCGTGAGGTCGGCGCGGATGCCCTCGTCGCGGTCGACGACGACCGGGTCGCCCTTGCGCTGCGGCACGCTGACCGGCACCACCTCCTCGGCGAACTTGCCGGAAGCCCACGCGGCCGCCGCGCGCTGATGGCTGCGCAGCGCGAACGCATCGGCCTCCTCGCGCGAGATGCCGTAGTCGCGCGCGAGGTTCTCGGCCGTCTCAATCATCCCGGAGATGCGGCCGAAGCGCGACTCCGGCTGCGAGCGCTCGCGCCCGCGTTCGAGTCGGTCGTGGAACTTCACGCTGCCGGCGCGCGCGCCCCAGCGCATGTCAGTCGTGTAGTACTCCACGTTGCTCATGCTCTCGACGCCGCCGGCCATCACGACGTCGGCCGCACCGGTCTGCACCATCATCGCCGCGGTGGCGATCGCCTGCAGGCCGCTGCCGCAGCGCCGGTCGAGTTGCATGCCCGCGACCCCGATGGGGAAGCCGGCCTGCAGCGCGATCCAGCGGCCGGTGCACGGCACCTCGCCATTGGCGTAGGAGTGCGCGAACACGACATCCTCGATGCGCGCCGGATCCAGCCCGGTGCGCTGGACGACGGCGCGCGCGACGGTGGCGCCGAGTTCTTCGACCGGCACACCACGCAGGCTGCCGCCGAAGGCGCCGATGGGCGTGCGGAAAGGGGAGACGATGGCGGCTCGTTTCATGGTGTCAGCCTTTCCTGGAGACGGTGTCCTTGGCGAAGAAGGCGCGCACGCCTTCCTGTGCCTCGGGGGAACTGAAGACGCGGTCCGACAGCGGCAGCGCCTGCCGCATCGCGTCGTCTTCGGTGGTGTCGAAACCGAGGTCGATGGCCTGCTTGCACAGCGCCAGCGCGAGCGGGGATCGCCGGGCCAGTGTCGCGGCCCAGGCGAGCGCGGCGTCCAGCGCGGAGCCCTGCGCCACGACTTTGTTGACGAGGCCCCAGGCCAGCGCGGTCGCCGCGTCGATGGGCTCGCCAAGGAACATCATCTCCTTCGCACGCCCTTCACCGACGAGGCGCGTCACGCGCACCGGACCGCCGCTGCCGGGAAACAGCCCGAGCTTGATCTCGGGCAGCGCGAAGCGCGCGGCTTCGTCGGCCACGATCAGGTCGCAGCACACGGCGATCTCGAGCCCGCCGCCGTAGGCCAGGCCGTTGATCGCGGCGACGGTGGGTTTCGGGAAGTCGTCGAGCCGGCCGAACACTTCGTGCTGCAGCGCGAGCTTTTCCGGAACGATGCGGCCGGGCGACATCAGCGCCCGGAATTCGGCGATGTCGGAGCCGGCGCAAAAGGCGCGCGTGCCGGCGCCGGTGAGCACCATCGCCCGCGCGGCATCGTCGGCCGCCAGGGCATCCAGCACGCGCCCCAGCGCCTCGGTGAGGCCGCGGAAGACGACGTTGAGCGGCGGGTTGTCGAGCGTGACCACCGCGACGCCGTCGCGCACCGTGCAGCGCACCGGGCCTTGCGCGATCTCAACCATAGCGGCCACCGGTCACGTGCAGCACCTCGCCGGTGATGAAGCCCGCGCGTTCGGACGCGAGGAAGGCCACGGCGTCGGCGATGTCCGAGGGCAGCCCCACGCGCTTGATCGGCTGGGCGGCGATCGCGCGTTCCTTGATCGTGTCGTAGGTCGGCAGCGCCTGCACCATCTCGGTCTCCATGAAACCGGGTGCCACGCAGTTGACGGTGATGCCGTAGCGCCCTTCCTCGAGCGCCAGCGCCTTCGCCATCCCGATCAGCCCGGCTTTCGCGGCCGAGTAGTTCGCCTGCGTCGGGTTGCCGAAATGGGCGCGCGAACTGATGTTGATGATGCGCCCCCAGCCCTGCTCGATCAGGCGCGGCATCACCGCCTTGGTGGCGCGGAACGCGCCCTTGAGCATCACCTCCATCACGAGGTCCCAGTCTTCCTCGCTCATCTTCACGAGGTACTTGTCGCGCGGAAACCCCGCGTTGTTGACGAGGATGTGCACGCCGCCGAACTGCGCGGCGGTCTCGTCGACCAGGCGCTGCACATCGGCGCCCTTGGTGATGTCGGCCACGATGCAGTGCGCGGCCAGCCCGTCGGCCCTCAGCGCGGCGGCGGTGGCCTCGGCCTGCGCGGCGTTGATGTCGGTCACGACGACCTTCGCGCCTTCTTCGGCGAGGCGCCGCGCGGTCGCGGCGCCCAGCCCGCGGGCCGATCCGGTGACGATGGCGACCTTGTCCTTGATGGCCAGATCCATGGGTGTTCCTCTCGTAAAGTTCGGAGTCAGAGAGCCGGATGCAGATCGACCCGGCTGTTGTTCAGCACGACGGCATCGCGTTCGAGCGCGGTTGTGCGACCCGCACCTCCTCTTCGGTCGTCAGACCCAGGCCGCCGTACTCGTCGGGGATAGTCATGCCGAACAGGCCGAGCTGCTTCATGCCGGCAACGATCTTCTCCGGAATCTCGTCGGTGTCGTCGACCCGCCTTTCGGCCGGCACGAGCTGCTCGCGCACGAAGCGGCGCACGCTGTCGAGCAGCAGCGCGAGGGTCTCGGGGTCGCGGATCATGAAGCGTTCCCGTCAGTCACCGCGGCGAATCTCAATCACCGCGTCGGCGGCGAAAGCGCCCTCGCCCGCCGGCATAGCGAACACCGGGTTCAGGTCGATGGACTGCAGCGATGGGCCGGCCGCCACGGCGAACGCCGACAGGCGCGACAGCATGCGCGCCAGCGCGGGGATGTCGGAGGGCGGCTTGCCTCGCGCGCCCAGCAGCAGCGGCGCGCCCTTGATCGAACGGATCATCTGCTCGGCCACGTCATCACCGAAGGGGCAGCGGTGCAGCACCACGTCCTTCATCACCTCGACGAAGATGCCGCCCAGGCCGAACATCGCCACCGGACCGAAGACCGGGTCGCGCTGGGTGCCGAGGATGCATTCGACACCTCCTGACAGCTGCTTGGCGACCAGCACGCCTTCGATGCGCGCATCGGGGGCCGCGTGGCCGGCGCGTTCGATCAGCGTGGCATAGCCGGCGCGGACTGCAGCCTCGTCGGCCACGCCGAGCAGCACGCCGCCGATCTCGCTCTTGTGCAGGATGTCGGGCGACAGGATCTTCAGCACCACCGGGAATCCGATCTCGCGCGCCGCCACCACCGCGGCCTCGGAGCCTGCGCACGCGCGCTCGGGCGCGCTCTCGATGCCGGCCTCGGCCAGCAGCCGCTTGGCCTGCGCTTCGGTGGGGGTGTGGGAAGGCAACGCCACCGCCGGCAACACCGGAGCCGGCTGCTTCTGCGCCGCCTCGAAAGCACGGCCGAACCGCCCCATCGCCTCGATCGCGACCGTGGCGCGTGTCGGGTCCTCGAAGACACTGAAGCCGTCGTCCTCATAGCCGCGGATCTGCTCCGGCGAGGCCTGCAGCGACAGCACGAAGAGGCGGTCCGGGTGCCGTTCGCGCACCGGCCGCAGCTGTTCGCGCAGCCGCGCCGCGATCGTCGGCGCGCCGCCGGTGTAGGTGAAGAATCCCAGCACCGAGCGGTAGCCGCCCTCGGTCACCAGCGTGTCGGTGAAGCGGCCGACCAGCGAGATGTCGTTCATGAACTGCGCCGTCGTGTCCACCGGGTTGCGTGGCGAGGCGAACGGCAGCAGCGAGCGCAGATGGGCCTGCGCCGCCGCGGGCATCTCGGGCACCGGCAGGCCCACGTCTTCGGCCGCGTCGGAAATGATGACGCCGGCGCCGCCGCTGACCGTGATCACGCCCAGCGTGTTGCTCGCCGGATAGATGCGGCGCGTGGCCAGACGGGCGATGTCCAGCATCTGCTCGGTGCTCTTCGCACGCACCACGCCGAGTTCGGCGAGCACGGCGTCGATCACCCGGTCGTTGCCGGCGATGGACGCGGTGTGCGACTGCGCGGCGGCGCTGCCGACCGCGCTGCGGCCGACCTTCATCATGACCACCGGCTTGCGAGCGCGTCGCGCCGCCTCGAGCGCGGCGACCAGGCCCTCGGCCTCGCGGATACCTTCGGAATAGAGCGCGATCACATCGGTGTCGGGGTCGTCCACCATCACCTGCACCACGTCGCCCAGCGTGAGGTCGGCTTCATTGCCGGTCATCACGACCGACGACAGGCCGATGCCCGCGGCCGTGGCCGCCGCCAGCAGGTGGCCGCCGTAGGCGCCCGACTGGCTGACGATGCCCACCCGGCCCGCGCGCGGCATGCCCAGCTCGACGCTGGAGACGAAGCTGCCGAAGAAGCCGTTGCGCGGGTTCACGACGCCCAGCGAATTCGGCCCGAGCAGCCGCATGCCGTGGCGGCGGGCCGCGGCGACGACCTGTGCTTGCAGCGCGGCGCCTTCCGGGCTGGCCTCCGCGAAACCGGCGGTGAAGAGGATCGCCGCCGCAGTGCCGCGCTCGGCGAGCTCGGCAACGACCGCCGGCGTGAGCTCGGCCGCGACCGCGACGATCGCGAGGTCTGGCACCTCGGGCAAGGCCGCGACCGACGCGTAGGCCGGCAGGCCCTGCACCTCCGCCCGTTTCGGGTTCACCGGCAGAATGCGGCCGGCATAGCCGCGCTCGAGCATGTAGGCGATCGGCCGCCCGCCGATGCGCAGCGCGTCGGCAGAGGCGCCGATGACGGCGACGCTGCGCGGGCTGAGCAAGGCGGAGAGCCGGGACGGGCTCTGCGTGCGGGCCAATGAATGGGTCATGGGAGTTCCCCTCCTCAGCTCGCCTTCGCCCCCGACGCCTTCACCGCCTTCGTCCAGCGCTCGATCTCCGCCTTCAGCTCGGCGCTGAACTGCTCCGGCGTGCCGGTGTGCACCGTGAAGCCCTGGCTCGCCAGCCGCTCCTTGATGTCCGGCGCGGACATCGCCTTGCGGATCGCGGTGTTGAGCTTGGCAACCACGTCCTTCGGCGTGTTCGCCGGGACCATCAGACCGTTCCAGACGCTCAGTACCAGGCCCGGCAGTCCGGACTCGGCCAGGGTCGGCACGTCCGGCAGCGCCGGCGCGCGGGCGGCGCTGGTGATGGCGATCGCCCTGAGCTTGCCGGCCGTGACGTGCGGCATCGACGAGAACATCAAGTCCATCACCATGTCGGTCGTGCCGCCCATCACGTCGGTCATCGCCGGGGCGCTGCCCTTGTACGGGATGTGGTTGAACTTGACCCCGGTGGTCGTGGCGATCAGCTCGGCCGACAGGTGGGTGGTCGACCCGTTGCCGGCGCTGCCGTAGTTGATCTCGCCCGGCTTGGCCTTCGCGGCGGCGATCAGGTCGGCCATGCTCTTGAGCGGCGAGGCCGGGTTCGTCAGCACGAGCATCGGGCCGGACACCAGCGTGCTCACCGGCGCCAGGTCTTTCGTGATGTCGTAGGGCAGCTTGCCGTGCAGCGACGGCGCGATGCTGTGGCCGGTGGTCACGAGGATCAGCGTGTAGCCGTCGGCGTCCGACTTGGCCACGGCATCGGCGCCGGTGTTGCCCGACGCGCCGGCCTTGTTCTCGACGATGAAGGTCTGGCCCATCTGCTCCTGCAGCTTCTGTGCGAGCAGGCGCGCGACGATGTCGTTGGTGCCGCCGGGCGGATACGGCACGACGATCTTGACCGGCTTGGACGGGTAGGCCTGGGCGAGCGCCACGGAAGAAAACGACAGCGCGAGCGCGGCCACCGCCGCGCCACTCAGAACACATTTGAGGAAGCTCATAGCTATGTCTCCGGGTTGAAAAGGGTCGCAGGTCGGCGCCCGCGTCATGAAGACAATCCTAGGCATCTCGCTATACTTGAACCAATACTTTCGATGCACTCTTCCATATCTCCTGTGTATCAATGGACTTGCGCCAACTGAAGCAGTTCGTCGCCGTGGCCGAGACGCGCAGCTTCAGCCGCGCCGCCGAACGACTGTGCATGGCGCAGCCGCCGTTGTCGGTGGCCATCCGAAAGCTGGAAGAGGAAATCGGATTTCCCTTGTTCGAACGGGGTTCGCGCGGCGTGCAGCTGACGCCCGCGGGCGACGCGGCCCTCGAGGCCGCACGCAAGTGCCTTCGCGATGCGGAGGAAGTGCTGTCGGCGGCGCGTGCCGCGGCCGGCGGCGAAGCCGGCCGGCTGCGCATCGGCTTCATCGGCTCGGTCACGTTCGGGCTGATGCCGCGGCTGATCCAGGCGTTTCGCGCTCACTATCCCAACGTGAAGCTGGAACTTGTCGAGGCGACGAACCAGGAGTTGCTGTCGGCCGTGGAGGGCGAGACGCTCGACATCGGCTTTCTGCGCATGCCGACCGCGCAGCCGCCCGGCGTGAAGGTGCAGCTGATCGAGCGCGATGTGTTCGTCGCCGCCCTGCCCGCCCAGCATGCCCTGGCCCGCCGCAAGTCGCTGTCGATGAAGGACCTGGCCAACCAGCCCTTCATCGGCTACACGCCCTCGCGCGTGGGCGGGCTGCACGCCGCCGTCACGCAGCTGCTGATGCACGCCGGCGTGTCGCCGAGCGTGACGCAGGAGGCGGTGCAGGTGCAGACCGTGATGGGCCTGGTCGCGAGCGGGCTCGGCATGGCGCTTGTCCCGTCGGTCAACGCGGCTGCGGCCTCCGACCTCGTCGCGATCCGGCCGATCCGAGATCTGCCGCGGTCGCCGTCGATCGGCATCGGGCTCGCTTATCGCGCGAGCGGAGAGAGCGTCGTGGCGAAACGGTTTCGCGAGGTGGTCGGCGAGGTGTTGGGGCAGTGATGTACCCTCCAAGCACTCGTACGCTCCCTCAATCCGCCCGAATGCCGGCGGTCTTGATCACGCGGGCCCAGCGGGCGATTTCTTCGTCGAGGAAGCTGCCGAAGCGGTCCGCCGGTCGTGCGTCGACACGAAAGCCCTGCGCCCGCGCGCGCTCGTCGATGTCAGGCGACGTCATGATCTTCACGACTTCGGCGCCGAGCTTGTGGACCGCGGCGTCGGGCGTCGTGCTCGGCGCCATCATCGCGGTCCAGTTTTCCACCTGCAGCGCCGGCAGGCCCGCCTCGGCGGTGGTCGGCACGTCGGGCACCAGCGGATGCCGCGCGGTGCTGGCAATCGCCAGCGCGCGCAGCTTTCCGCTCTTCACGTGCGGCATCGACTCCGGCATGTTCGAGAACACGGCGTCGAGCTGCCCGCCGATCAGATCGGTCATCGATGGCGCGCCGCCCTTGTAGGGCACGTGCTGGATCTGCGTCTTGACGAGGTCATTGAACAGCGCCAGCGTCAGATGAGGCGGCGTGCCGTTGCCGCTGGACCCGCCGTTCAGCGCCCGCGTCCGCGCCTGCGCCATCAGGTCGCGAAAGTCCTTGATCGGGCTCGACGCCGGCACCACCACGAGCATCGGGCTGCCGGCCAGCAGCGCCACCGGCTTCAGGTCCTTCTTGAAGTCGAACGAGGCCTTCGGAAACAGCGTGACGTTGGCCGCATGCGTCAGCGTGATCGCGAGCAGCGTGTGGCCGTCGCCCGGCGCCTTCGCCACCGCATCGGCGCCGATCTGGCCGCCGCCTCCCGGCTTGTTGTCGATCACGACCGTCACCTTCCAGCGCTCGGCGAGTTGCTGGCCGAGCTGGCGCGCCATCACGTCGGTCAGGCCGCCCGGCGGGAACGGCACCACGTAGCGGATCGTCGAGCCCGGCTTCGGATAGTCGATGCCCTGGGCCCACAGCCACTGCGGCGCCAGCGCCGCCGGCAATGCGAGGCCGCTGCCGCGGCACAACAGTTCACGTCGATTCATCATTCGTTTGTCTCCTGTGGGGAAATGAAACCGGGCGCGTCTCGTGCGCGCCTCCAACTCATTCGTGGGCCAGCTGCTTCAGCACGCTGTCGGGCACGCTGAGACCATGCTCTTGTGCACGGCGGCGCAACTGCTCGCGCCGCGCGCCCGGCAGGCGCACGCCGTCGTCGCGCAGCATCTCGGTCACCAGCACCTCGACACGATCGAGGTAGACCGCCGAGCCGGCCAGCGCGGCCGGATCGATGACGATGAAGGCCTGGCCGATGCGCGGCCGGTTGCCTTCGTCGACAAAGAAGCTCGATGCCTCGAAGCCGAAGTTGGCGCCGATCAAAGCGGTGACGAGCAGCTCGACCGTCAGCGCGAGCATCGCGCCCTTGGGGCTGCTGACCGCGCCGATCGGCAGCATCGAGCCTTCCATGCCGGCTTTCGGGTCGGTGGTCGGCTGGCCGTCGCGGTCGAGTGCCCAGCCGAGCGGGATCGCACGGCCTTCCTTGGCGGCCACCATCAGCTTGCCACGCGCCACTTCGGACAAGCTCAAGTCGATCATCAGCGGGTCCGCGCCGCGGCGCGGAAAGATCGCGGCCACCGGATTGGTGCCGAAGATCGGATGGCGTCCGCCGGCCGCCGGCATCGCCGCCGGCGAGTTCGCGAAGCCGAGGCCCACCATGCCGGCTTCGGCCACCGGCCGCAGGTGGTCGACGACGACGCCGCAGTGGTGGCTGTTGGTCACGGCGGCGATGCTGATGCCGACCTCGCGCGCTCGCGCGATGCCTTCGGAGACCGCACGCTCGCAGGCCGCGAACGCCAACCCATCGTGCGCGTCGATCAGCACGGCGCCGCCCTTCGCATGGCGCAACTCCGGCACGGCGTTGCCGTCGACGCGGCCGTTGCGCAAATGCGCCGCGTACTGGCCGACCCGGCTCAGGCCGTGCGACGCCAGCCCCTGTGCCTCGGCGAGCACCAGCGCACGTGCGGCCGCCTCGGCCATCAGCGCGTTGGCGCCGGCCGCCCGCAGCGCCAGGGTGACGGCTTCCTGCGCCTCGTTCAAGCTCAGCGTGGGCATCAGCGCAGCGCCTCCAGCACCTTGGCGGTGACGAGCGAGCTGACCCGCTCGTTCGACTCGCGCGTCACGCCGGCCACATGCGGCGTGAGCAGCAGGTTGGGGCAGCCTTCGAAGTGCGGCTGCGCCGGCAGCGGCTCGACATCGAACACGTCGAGCGCCGCCCCGCCGAGCCGGCCGCTGCGCAAGGCGCCGGCCACCGCGCGCTCGTCGACGATGCCACCGCGTGCGGTGTTGATCAACACCGCGCCGGCCTTCATCGCGCCGATGCGCTCGGCGCCGAAGAGATTCCGGGTCGAATCGACAAGCGGCACGTGCAGGCTGACGACGTCGGCACGCGCGACGAGGTCGTCGAGCCCGACGCAGGCGACCCCGGCCGCGGCAAAGACGGGATCGTTCGGGCCGAGCATCGCGTCGTAAGCGACGACTTCCATGCCGAGCGCCCTGGCGAGGCGCGACGTGAACTGGCCGATCGAGCCGAAGCCGGCCAACCCGAGCGTCTTGCCGCCCAGCTCGCGGCCGTTGGACAGCGCGTTGCGCGGCCAGCCGCCGGAGGCCACCGCGTCGGTCGATCGATACGCCCCGCGCAGCAGCAGCATTGCGGCCGCGATGACGTATTCGGCCACGCTGAGCGCGTTGGCCCCGGTGGCGGGAATCACCCGCATGCCGCGCGCCTCGCAGGCCGCCACGTCGATGTTGTCGAGCCCCACACCGAGCCGGCCGACCACCTGGCATCGCGCGAGCGATACGAGCAGCTCGCCGCGCACCTGCGTGCGGTTGCGCACGATGATCGCGTCGGCGCCGGCGGCCTCGGCATGCAGACGTGCACCGTCGTCCACGAGTTTCGGGTCGTACGTCACGTCGTGCGCCGCGCGCAACTGCGCGACGGCGGCCTCGTCCATGAACTCCGTGATGATGATGCGCTTCATGTGGAAGTGCCCATCCGTCAAGCCGACTCGTACAGGCGCGTCATCACGAACTCGCGGTGGCCCAGGGCCTCGGCGGCGGTGAGGCGCCCGTTGGCCGTGCGCAGCATGCATTCGAGCAGCTGGTCGCCTGCCTGGTCGAGGTTGATCTCGCGCTGCAGCAGGCCCGAGGTGTCGACGTCGATGTGCTCGCTCATCAGCCGCACGGTGCGTGGGTTGGCGCAGATCTTGATGACCGGCAGGATCGGGTTGCCGATCACGTTGCCCTGACCGGTCGGAAAGAAATGCACCGCGTAGCCCGACGCCGCGCACAGCGTGACCATCTCGGCCGCCGCGCTCGACGAGTCCATGAACCACAGGCCCGGCCCGGTGGGTACTTCGGCCTTGTCGAGCACGCCGTCGACCAGGCACTTCTTGCCGATCTTCTGGATGTTGCCGAGCGCCTTCTCCTCGATCGTCGTCAGGCCGCCGGCGATGTTGCCCTTGGTCGGCTGCGAATCCGACAGGTCGCTGGTCTTGTGGCGGTTGATCATGTCCTGGTAGCGGTTGAACATGAACATGAAGCGCTCTTTCACGTCGGGCGTGCGGCAGCGCTGCGCGACGATCTGCTCGCCGCCGGTGAGCTCGGAGGTCTCGCCGAACACCAGCGTGTTGCCGGTCTCGTAGAGCTTGTCGAACGCGTTGCCCACCGTCGGGTTGGCGCCGCAGCCCGACGTGGTGTCGCTCTCGCCGCACTTCGTGGACACCCACAGCTCGGAGATCGCGCACGCCTCGCGCTGCTTCTCGCTCGCGGCCTGCACGAACTCGCGCGCAGCCTTGCTGGCGCGCAGGATCGTGTCGTGGTCGCCGTGGCCCTCGATGCCAAATCCGACCACTGGCTTGCCGGTGGTGGCGATGCCGTCGACCACCTTCTTGGTCCAGCTGTCCTCGATGCCGATCACGACCACCGCCGCGACGTTCGGGTTGCAGCCGGCGCCGATCAGCGTGCGGAAGTGCAGCTCGAGGTCGGCGCCGAACTGCAGGCGGCCATACGGATGCGGGATCGCGAGCGCGCCCTTGATGTTGAACGCGACCGCCTCGGCCGCGGCGTTCGACAGGTCGTCCAGCGGCAGGATGATCACGTGGTTGCGAACGCCGACGCGGCCGTTCTCGCGGCGGTAGCCCAGGAAGGTGGTGTCTTTGGAAATGATGGACATGGGAGTTCCTTGATATGGGCTTACCAACGCTTGGTCTTGATGTTGTGCACATGGGCGTGCTCGCCGGCCTTGATCGGCGCGGTGACCTTTCCCATGTCGACGCCGTACTTCCAGACCGTGTCGCCCGGGTTCATGTCCTTCAGCGCGACCTTGTGGCCGATCGGGATGTCCTGGCGCGCCTGCACGCTGGTGGACTTGTCCTCGTCCATGATCCAGCCCTCGAGCTCCGCACCGGCCTTGACGCCTTCGACCACCACGACGGCGACCGTGTCCTTCGCGTCGTGCAATACGAAATGAATCACTTGCTGTCTCCATGAATTGCGAACAGGTGCAGTGTGGCGGCGTGTCTTCCCGCGCGTCAAACAGGTCATATATATGACTTGGATGATTGGACCGATCACGGCAGAATCGCCCCCCATGGCACTCGCTTCTTCCGCATCCACGTCGAGCGGCTTCGCGCCGATCGCTCCCGATTCCGCCGGCGCGCCGCTGTACCGCGTGGTCAAGCGTTCGCTGCTGCGCGCCATCGAAGGTGGCCGCTACCCTGCCGGCGGCACGCTCCCGAGCGAAGCCGAGCTGGCAGCAGGATTCGAGGTCTCGGTCGGCACGCTGCGCCATGCGGTGGACGAGCTGGTCGCCGAGCACATCCTCGTGCGGCGGCAGGGGCGCGGCACCTTCATCGCGCTGCACAACGCCGACCGCTTCCTGTTCCAGTTCTTCCACGTCGAGCGCAGCGACGGCTTGCGCGAGATTCCGAAGGTCGAGCTGGTCGCCTTCGAGCGCACGCGGGTCGACGAGGAGCCCGCCGAGGCGCTCGGGCTGAAGGCCGGCGAGCCGGTCATCCAGGTCGACAACCGCCTGCTGCTCCAGGGCCGCGCCGTCATCCACGACCGGCTGACGCTGCCCGCGCTGCTGTTCAAGGGCTTGACCGAAAAGCGGCTGCGCGATCGCCCGAGCACGATCTATCACCTGTACCAGACCGAGTTCGGCATCACCGTCACGCGGGCGCACGAACGCGCGCGGGCCGTCGCGGCGGACCGCCTCGCCGCACGCATCCTCGGCCTGCCGCACGGCGCGCCGGTGATGCAGGTGCGCCGCACCGCACTGACCTTCGGCGACAAGCCGGTCGAGTACCGCGTGTCGACCATCAACACGGCGCAGCACGAGTACGTGCAACTGCTGTCGAAGCCGGCATGAGCCCGCCCGGCCGCCCGAAGGGCTCATTCCGGAGTGCGCAGCGCGGAGGTCACCCGATGAGAGATACACCGCCTCCGGTGGCGGCCCCGGTGCCGGCCACGGGTTTGCCCGCACGCGCTCGCGCAGCTTTCGCCCATGCGGCGGGCGTGTGGCCCGGCACCGGGATCGCAGCGATGATCGCGGCCGCCGCGACCTTCGTCTCGACGCTGCACGGTGGTCCGCAACTGCTGTACGCGCTGTTCTTCGGCGTCGCGTTCCACTTTCTGAGCCACGAGCCGACCACGAAACCGGGCATCGAGTTCTGCTCGCGCACGCTGCTGCGTTTTGGTGTCGGCCTGCTCGGCGCGCGCATCACCGCGAGCCAGATCGCGTCGCTCGGCTGGGCCACCGCGCTGATCGTCGTCGGCGGCGTGCTCAGCACGCTGGCGCTCGGCCTGCTGCTCGCGAGGCGCTTCGGCATGACGCGGGCGCAGGGCGTGCTGTCCGGCGGCGCGGTGGCGATTTGCGGGGCGTCGGCCGCGCTCGCCATCTCGGCCGTCCTGCCGCGCGAGAAGGGAGGCGAGCGCTTCACGCTGATGGTCGTCGTGACGGTGACCGTGATGTCGACGCTTGCGATGGTGCTGTACCCGCTCGCCGCCAAGCTGCTGCAGCTGCCGCCGGAGCTCGCCGGGCTCTTTCTCGGAGGCACCATCCACGATGTCGCGCAGGTGGTCGGCGCCGGCTACATGCTGAATCCGCAGACCGGCGACATCGCAACGATCGTCAAGCTGTTTCGCGTCTCGATGCTCGCGCTGGTGGTGGTGGCCGTCGCCGGCGCGTTCAAGCGCTCGCGCGACGAAGCCGACGCCGCGCAAGCCGACGGGCATGCCGGGGCGAAGCAGCCGCTGGTGCCCTGGTTCCTGTGGCTGTTCGTCGCGATGGTGGTCTTCAATTCGGCGGGCGCCTTCCCGCCGTCGCTCCAGGAGCAGCTCGGCACCGTCTCGCGCACCTGCCTCGTGATGGCGATCGCCGCGCTCGGCATGAAGACCTCGTTCACCCAGCTCGCGCGCGCCGGCTGGCGGCCGTTTGTGCTGATCCTCGTCGAAACCCTGTGGCTCGCGCTGCTGGTGCTCGGCTCCGCACTACTGCTCAGGTGACCACCGACTGCTGCGCGATGCCGGCGTCCACCAGCACGTGCTGGCCCGTCATGCCGTCGCTGTCGTCGGCGGCCATGAACAAGGTGGCGCGCGCAACGTGGCCCGGGTCGAGGCGGATCTTCAGGCACTGCGCGTCGAGGAATTCCTGGTCGGCCTTCGGGTCGCGGTGCAGCGTGGTCTGCCGTTCGGTGACGATGGCGCCCGGCACGACCGCGTTGACGCGGATGTTGCGGGCCCCAAGCTCGCGCGCCAGCGTGCGCGTGAGCCCCAGGATGCCCGCCTTGGCCGTCGTGTAGCCGACGAGGCGCGGGCGGCCTCGCATCCAGCTCACTGATCCCATGTTGACGATCGCGCCGCCGCCGGCCTGCGCCATCGCCGGGGCGCAGGCCTGGATCGCGAAGAAGTAGTGCTTGAGGTTGAGCGCCAGGCGGTCGTCCCACAGCTCGCTCGTCACGTCCTCCATCGCGTGCCGGTCGTCGCGGCCGGCGTTGTTGACGAGCACACGGATGGCGCCGTGCTTCGCGATGACGTCGCGCAGCGCCGACTGGTACGCCGCGACATCGCGCACGTCGCACTCGGTGAAGGTCGGCGCCGCGTGTCCCGCCGCGACGACCTGCTCGACGACGTCGCGCGCATCGTCGGGCTCGTTGCTGCAGAAGGCGACGATCGATCCCTGCGCCGCGAAGGCGCGCACGAGCTCGGCGCCGATGCCGGAGCTGCCGCCGCTGATGAAGACGACGCGCCCGCGCAGCGACGCATAGGCGGTGCAGGTCATGGCCATCCCTTCAGGCAACTCGGTGTTGCATCACCAGCCCGCAGGCAGCATGTCGCTCATCTCCACCGGAAGGCCGGTGTCGATGCTGCGGTGTGCCGCCAGACCAGTGGCGACGCTGCTCAGACCTTCTTCGAGCGTGATCTCGGGCGGCGCGCCGCGACGGATCGCATCGGCGAAGTGCTGGTGCTCGATGTACGACGCGCCGAAGTGCTGTCCCGGGTACTTGATGTTGGTGTCCCACACGCGCCGCACCGACACGCCCTTGCCGGTGCCCGACGGCTGCCCCCACACCTCGCGCCGTCCCCAATCCTCGCGCCGCCCGTGGCGCAGCGTCAGCGAAGGCAGCAGCGATTCGAGCTTGCCGGCGTCGCCGACGACGACGACGTGCTCGTTGTCGGTGGAGTTCTCCGCGAACATGCACAGGTCCAGCATCGCGCGCGCGCCGCTGCCGTATTCGACGATCACGTAGGCGCTGTCGAGGATGTCGGGGCGGCGCCCGCCGTACTCCTCGTCGAGATGGTTCACGCGCTGGCCGCCCGACGCGAAGACACGCACCGGCTTCTCGCGCAGGATGTGGTCCATCAGGTTGAAGTAGTGGCAGCACTTTTCCACCAGCGTGCCGCCGGTGTTCGCGCTGAAGCGGTTCCAGTCGCCCACCTTCGGGTAGAACGGCTCCCGGTGCTCGCGGATCGCCACCTGGTGCAGCCGCCCCACCCCGCCCTCGTGCGCGATGCGGATCATCTCGGCCACCGGCGGCATGTAGCGGTACTCCTGCGCCACCCAGACGATGCCCTTGCGGCCGCCCGCGCGCTCGACCAGCTCGAGCCCGTCCTCGATGCGGGTCACGAGCGGCTTCTCGACGAGGATGTGCAGGTCGGTCTTTAGCGCGGCGCGCATCACGTCGACGTGCGTGAAGTTGGGCGTCGCGATCACGAGCGCGTCGCTCAGCCCGCTGTCGAGCAGCGGCTGGTGGTGCTCGAAGACCTGCGGCGCATCCGGCAGCAGCGCGAGCGCCGCGTCGCGGCTCGGCGCATGCGGGTCGGCGATCGCGGCGACCCGCCCGCCGAGCGCCAAGATGTTCTCGATGTGCTCGCGGCCCATGCTGCCGCAGCCAATGATTCCATAACGGATCGGTGCTGTCATCGCTCGCTCTTTCTCACTCGAATGGGAAAACCGTGATCAGCCTTTGAGGCCGCCTTGCGTGAGGCCGCCGACTACGCGCTCCTGGAACACGGCGATCAGCACGGCCACCGGCACGATGGCGACGATCAGCGCCGCCGAAATGACCGGCCACGGGAACGTGAACTCGCCCTGGTACAGCGAGATGCCCACCGGCAAGGTGCGCATCGAGGCGCTCGCGTTCAGCGACAAGGCGAGCAGGAACTCGTCCCAGGCGTTGACGAACGCGAGGATGCCGGCTGTGAACACGCCGGGCGCCGCCAGCGGCACGACGACGCGCCAAAGCGCGCCGACGCGCGTGCAGCCATCGATCATCGCGGCGTTCTCCAGGTCCTTCGGGATGCTCTGGAAGAAGCTCACCAGCACCAGCGTGCACACCGGCAGGCTCAGCACCGTGTACGGCAGCACCAGCGCCGTGTAGGTGTTCAGCAGGTTGAGGTTGCGCATCGTCTCGAAGATCGGCACCAGGAGCGTCACCAGCGGGAACATGCTCGACGCGACGATGCAGGTGAGGATCAGCTGGCGCCGGCGCAGGTTGAGCCTCGCGATCGCATAGGCGGCGCAGGCCGCGACGACGAGCGAGACCACCGTCGACACCGCTGCGACGGCCAGGCTGTTGCCGAGGTACTTCAGCAGCGGCTGGTCGCTGAAGGCCTGCACGTAGTTGGACAGCACGAGCTCGTGCGGCAGATAGGTGATGGGCTTGCTCACGAGCTCCGCCTCGCTCTTCAGCGAGGTCAAGAGGATCCACACCGCCGGGAAGAACCCGTTGACGACGACGATGGCGGCCGCGATCAGCCTCAGCGACCGCCCTTCGAACAGCTTGTTCATGCGTTTCGTCCGATGCGCTGGATGTAGAAGCCGGTGATGAACAGCGACAGCACGAACATGAACACCGCGAGCGTCGAGCCGTAGCCGACGTCGAGGTAGTCGATCGTGGTCTTGTGGATCAGCATCGCGAGCGTCTCGGTCGAGTTGCCCGGGCCGCCGCGTGTCATCGTGTACGGAATGTCGAAGGTCTGCAGCGCCGTGATCGTGCGGAAGATCAGAGCGACGACGATAGCCGGCATCAGCATCGGGATCGTGATCTGCCAGAACTGCTGCCACTTCGACGCGCCGTCGACCTCGGCCGCTTCGTACAGCGACTTCGGGATCATCTGCAGCCCGGCCAGCAGGATCAGCGCCATGAACGAGCTCGTCTTCCAGACGATGGTGAGGCAGATCGCCGCGAATGCCCACGCCGGCTGCAGCAGCCACATGCGCGGCTCGGCTCCGCCGGCGCGCCGCATCACGTCGTTGACGACGCCGTACTCCGAATGGAAGAACCACGCGAAGATCAGGCCCGCGAACGCGAGCGGCAGCGCCCACGGCAGCAGCAGCGCGAGGCGCACCGGCCACTGGCGGCGAAACGGCAGGTTGGCGAGCATCGCGAGGCCGAGGCCGACGACGAGCGCGCCGGGGACCGTGATCAGCGTGATCAGCACGGTGTTCCAGGTGGCACTCCAGAAGTCCTTGTCCTGCAGCACCAGCGCATAGTTCTCGAGGCCGATGAAGGTCGCGCCGGCGCCGCCGGACAGCCGCAGATCGAAGAAGCTGTTCCAGATCAGCCGGCCGATCGGGTACACGACGATCAGCGCCAGCAGCAAGAAGGCCGGCGCGAGCAGGATCACCGCGAGTGCCTTGTCGCTCGGGTCTTTCAGGCGCTCGATCAGGCTCGTGCGGCTCCCGAAGGGCGGCTTCGCGCGCTCACGCGGCACGGGATGTTCCAGGCTGTTCACGCTGCGCTCCGCGCACGCCTCAGCGCATCACGCGCCGCAGGCGGCTTTCGATCTCGTCGACACCTTCCTCGGGCGTCTTGGTTCGGGCGAGCACCGCGCTGGTGGTCGTGCGCACGACATCGCTGACCTGTCCGTAGTCCTTCGACTGCGGCCGGCTGCGGCCTGCGGCGACGACGGCGGCGGCGTCCTTGAACCACGGCACGGCCTTCACCACGTCGGCATCCGAATACACCGGCAGCGAGGTCGGCAGCAGCGAGCCTTCGATCGCGAGGAACTTGCTGGCCTCGGGGCCGGCGAGGAACTTCACGAGCTTGGCCGCTTCAGCCGTGTGCTTGCTGAAGGCGCTGACGGCCCATTGCCAGCCGCCGAGGCAGGTCGCGCTCTTGCCGCCGGCCACCGCCGGCAGCGGCATCACGCCGACCTTGCCGACCACCTTGCTGTCCTTGTCGGTTTTGAAGCGGTCCCATGCGAAGCCCCAGTTGATCGCGAAGACCACCTGCCCGCTCTTGAACTCGTTGACCGTGTCGGGGGTCTTCACTTCGGCGACGTTCTTCTTGACGACCCCCTGGTCGACCATCGCGAGCCACTGGCCGAGGCCCTTCACCGCCGTTGGCTTGTCCAGCGTCATGCGGCCACGCGCATCGTTGAACTCCTTGCCCTGGCTCCAGTACGGCAGCAGGAAGGTGCACACCGCGCCTTCGATCGGCGCGCCCTGGAGCGACAGGCCCTGCAGGTTCGGGTCTTTTTCGCCCTGCTGGATCGTCTTGGCGGCGGCCGCGAGCTCGTCCCAGGTCTTCGGCTCGGCGATCTTGTATTTGTCGAGCAGGTCGCGCCGGTAGTACATGAACATCGCATCGGCGAACGCCGGCATCGCGGCGATTTTGCCGTCGATGACATTCGCCGCGGCATAGGCGGGCAGGTAGGGCTTCATCGCCGCGGCCGGTTCTCCGACATAGGCGTTCAGCGGCTCCAGCCATCCTGCGCCGGCGTACTGCGCCGGGTTGACGATGTCGATCATGTAGATGTCGATCGCCGAGTCCTTCGCGTTGAGCACCGTGCTGAGGTACTGGCGCTGCAGCTCCGACGTGGCGCCGCCGGTCTCGCTCTCGATCGTCACGCCGGGGTTCTTCGCCTGGTACTGGTCGTAGAGCTTGCGCATCAGGTCCGGGCGCTGGCCGGAGCCGCCCGAGAAGACGCGCAGCTGGGTCTGCGCCTGAACTTCGCCTGCACCGAGCGCGAAGGTGACGACGGCCGCGGCAAGCGCGGCATGGAGTGGGAAGGCAGTCATGTTTTGTCTCCGTTGAATTCGATGGGGTGGGAAGAAGCCGGGAGGCGTCAGGCCAGCGCGGCACCGCTTTGCGGATCGAACAGGTGCAGGTGCGCCGGATTCACGTGCACCGCGAGCGGCGTGCCCGGCGCCTCGCGAAAGCTCGCGGCCAAGCGGGCGATCAGCGCGGCGCCGCCGACCTTCAGCGTGACCAGCGTCTCGGCGCCGAGCGGCTCGAGCAGGGACACACGCGCCGGCAGCGTCATGTCGCCGTCCTGCCGGGCAAGCCTCACGTTCTCGGGCCGCACGCCGAGTTTCACCACGCCGCCGCGCTGCGCGAGGCGCGCCGGCAACGGCATGCGCACGCCGTCGCCGACATCGGCCGCGCCGTCCGCCACGGTGCCGTCGAACAGGTTCATCGGCGGCGCGCCGGTGAAGCCGGCGACGAACATCGCGGCCGGGCGGTTGTAGATCGCGTCCGGCGTGTCGTACTGCATCTTGTGGCCGGCGCTCAGCACGGCGATGCGATCGGCCAGCGTCATCGCCTCGACCTGGTCGTGGGTCACGTAGATCATCGTCGCGTTCAGGCGCTGGTGCAGCAGCTTGATCTCGGCGCGCATTTCATGGCGCAACTGCGCATCGAGGTTCGACAGCGGCTCGTCGAACAGGAACACCTCGGGCTGCCGCACGATCGCGCGGCCGATCGCCACGCGCTGGCGCTGGCCGCCCGACAGCGCGGCCGGCCGGCGCTCGAGCATCTGGTCGATGCGCAGCAGACGGGCCGCATCCATCACCCGGCGCTCGATCTCGGCCTCCGGCGTCTTGCGCAGGCGCAGCCCGAAGGCCATGTTGTCGTACAGCGTCTTGTGCGGATACAGCGCGTAGTCCTGGAACACCATCGCGATGTCGCGCGAGCGCGGCGGCTTGTCGTTGACGACTTCGCCGCCGATGCGCACCTCGCCGCCGGAGATCGACTCCAGCCCCGCGATCATGCGCAGCAGCGTGCTCTTGCCGCAGCCCGACGGCCCGACGAAGACGACGAACTCGCCCTGGCGCACTTCGAGGTCGATGCCGTGGATGACGGTGTGCCTGCCGTCATAACTCTTTTCCACGCGCCTCAATTCCACCGCAGCCATCAGTAGGCTCCTTGGGGTTGCGGCGAGGTCTTGGGCGGCGACGACGCCGATTCGCCGGTGAGAGCCGCAAGCGCCGCGATCGCTGTCTGCGAGCTGCGCATCAGCAGGCCCAGGTCGGACGCGATGGCGACGAAGTCGAAGCCGATCGCACGGTATTGCGCCACGGCCTCGGGCGTGCCGCCGACCGTGCCGATCGGCTTGCCGAGTGTCTTGGCCCGCTGCACGGCATGCGTGGTCAGCGCCACCACCTCCGGGTGCAGCAGCTGGCCGACGTGGCCCATCGTCGCGGACAGGTCGCCCGGGCCGATGAACAGCGCATCGACGCCGTCCACGCGCGCGATCTGCTCGAGCCGCTCGATGGCGTGGGGCGTTTCGAGCTGGACGATGAGGCCCACATGCTCGTTCGCCGAGGTGAGGTAATTCGGCGTCGTGCCGAATTTCGAGGCGCGGCTCATGCCCGCCATGCCGCGCCGACCCTGCGGCGGATAGCGCGTGGCGGCCACGGCGTGCGCGGCTTCGTCCGCGCTCTGGACGAACGGCACCAGCAGCGTCGTCGCGCCGGCGTCCAGCACGCGCTTGATGCCGACGGTGTCGTTCCACGGCACACGCACGACCGGCACGAGCCGCGTCGCCGACAGCGCCTGCAGCATGTGCACGATCTCCATCATGTCCAGCGGCGTGTGCTCCATGTCGAGCACGCCCCACTCGAAGCCGGCGTGGCCGACGGCCTCGGCGACGATCGGGCTGGCAGACATGATCCAGGTGCCGACCGGCGCACGATGGCCGGCCGAGGCGAGCAGTTGTCGGAATGTGTTCATGCGGGCCTCAGAAGATGGGCGGTTCGGGCGTCGGTTCGGTGCCCTGGAGGAAGTCGAAGTCGCAGCCGTCGTTCGCCTGCGTCACGTGGTCGACATACAGCCGGGTGTAGCCGCGCAGATGGCGGCGCGCAGGCGCCTGCCACGCGGCGCGGCGCCGTGCGAGCTCGGCGTCGTCGACCAGCAGCTCGAGCGTGCGGGCGTCGACGTCGAGCGCGATCTCGTCGCCGGTGCGCACCAGCGCGAGCGGTCCGCCCACGGCCGACTCGGGGCTCACGTGCAGGATGCAGCTGCCGTAGTGCGTGCCGCTCATGCGCGCGTCGGAGATGCGCACCATGTCGCGCACGCCGCGCGCCAGCAGCGTCTTCGGGATCGGCAGGCCGCCCCACTCGGGCATGCCGGGCGCACCGACGGGACCGGCGTTGCGCAGCACGAGGATCGTGTCCTCGTCGCAATCGAGTTCGGGGTCGGCGCAGCACGTGTTCATCTCGGCCGGCGAATCGAAGACCAGTGCGCGGCCGCGGTGGCGAAGAAAGCGCGGGCTCGCGGCGCTGACCTTCATCACCGCGCCGTCCGGTGCCAGATTGCCCTTCAGCACCGCCAACGCGCCCGACGTGCTGATCGGGCGATCGAGCGGACGGATCACCTCGTCGTCGAGACTCTCGCGGCCCGTGATGTTCTCGCGCAGCGTGCGGCCGGTGACGGTGAGCTCGTCCAGCGACAAGTGGTCGCGGATGCGGTTCAGCAGCGCGGGCAGTCCGCCGGCGTAGTGGAAGTCTTCCATCAGGCGGTCGCCGCTCGGAAAGAGGTTGGCGAGCACCGGCACGCATGCGCCGACGGCGTCCAGATCGTCGAGCGCCAGCGCCACGCCGGCACGCCGCGCCATCGCGATCAGGTGGACGGCGGCGTTGGTGGATCCGCCCATCGCCATCTGCACCGCGGCCGCATTCAGGAACGAGCCGCGGGTGAGGATGCGCGCCGGGGTCAGGTCGTCCCAGATCATCCGGACGATGCGCTCGCCGCAGTCGGCGGCCATGCGCGCATGGGCCGAGTCCATTGCAGGAATCGCGGTGGAGCCCGGCAGCGCAAGGCCCAATGCCTCGACGATGGCCGTCATCGTGCTCGCCGTGCCCATCGTGTTGCAGGTGCCCGGCGAGCGTGTCATCTTCGCTTCCAGACCGACCCATTCGTCCTCCGCCACGCGGCCGGCCTGGTACTCGTCCCAGAACATGCGCGTGTGCGTGCCTGCGCCGACCGTGCGCGCGGGTTCGCCGTGCTGCAGGTAGCGATCGTTGAGCATCGGGCCGGCGCTGCAGAAGATCGTCGGCAGGCCGGCGCTGATCGCACCCATCACGGTGCCCGGCGTCGTCTTGTCGCAGCCGGCGAGCAGCACCACACCGTCGATCGGCAGCGAGCGCAGCAACTCCTCGACTTCCATCGCGAGGAAGTTGCGGTAGAGCATCGTGGTCGGCTTGACCATCACCTCGCCGAGGCTCATCGCGGGCAGCTCGAACGGCATGCCGCCGGCTATCAGCACGCCGCGCTTGACGCTCTCGGCGCGCTCGCGCAGATGCGCGTGGCACGGCGACAGGTCGCTCCAGGTGTTGACGATCGCGACGATCGGCCGATCGAGCACGTCCTGCCGGCGCAGGCCCATCTGCTGGATGCGCTGCCGGTGTGCGAAGGCGCGCATGTCGCCTGCGGCGAACCAGCGGCGGCTGCGGAGCTCCTCGAGCGTCTTGGTCATGAGGCCTGCTTGACGATTTGAATGTTACCGGTAACATTAGTGCGCACCGAAGCTTCGATCCATACTCGTAAACCCCGAGCACAAATGAACTCACGCGTGACGGCCGAACCACCTTTCAGACGCGCCCGCCGGGGCCATGGGCGCCCCACGCTGCACGACGTCGCACGAGTCGCCGACGTCACGCGCATCACCGTGTCACGCTATCTGCGCGAACCCGATCTCGTCGCCGACGAGACAGCGGACCGCATTCGGGATGCCATCGCGCAGACCGGCTATGTGCCGAACCGGCAGGCCGGACAACTCGCGAGCGGCGCATCGAAGATGGTGGCGGCACTCATACCCAATGTAGGCCACTCGATCTTTGCGGAGACGATCCAGGGCCTTCAGGAAGGGCTGCGCAACACCGGCCATGAGCTGCTGCTGGCATCGACGGACTACTCGCTCGAGCGCGAGGAAGCACAGTTGCACGCGCTGATCGGCTGGAGTCCGGGAGCGCTGATCGTCACGGGTCGACACCATACGCCGGAAGCGATCCGTCTGCTGGGCGATGTTCAGGCAAGCGGCACACCGGTCATCGAGATCTGGGACTGTTCCCACGATGGGGAGCTGGCGCAGTTCTGTCAGATCGGGTTCGATCACGACGCGGTCGGTCGCGCAATGGCACGTCACCTGGTCGACCAAGGCCATCGGACACTGGCATATGTCGATAGCAGCGTCGCGGAGGACTACCGCGCGCACGAGCGTGGCGAGGGCTTCGCGGCCGAGGCGCGCGCGGCCGGTGCTCGCGTCACGATACTGCGTGCGGCCGCGGGTGATGTGTTCGATGCGGGACGGCAGATGCTCGCGAAACTGCGACAGCGACCGAACAAGCCGATCACCGCGGTCGCGTTCGCGAACGATCACCTGGCATGCGGTGCGTTGATGGAGGCGCGCGAGCGAGGGCTTGTGGTGCCTTCCGAATTGAGCGTGCTCGGCTTCGGCGATTTCCCGCTGGGCCGCCAGATGCGCCCGGCGTTGTCTACGGTTCGTCCGCCTCGCGCCGAAATCGGGAGAGCGGCGGCGTCCGCTTTGCTCAGGTCCATTTCGTCGGGGGAGGATGTTGTCGGCGAAATATTGCCCTGGACTCTGATCGCGCGCGACAGCACTCGCAGCAAGTGACTCGGGAGACGAGTTGGTGTCGCGTCACGTCGTCATGTGCGCTTGTGTGCACGCGTCATACACGGCACGACGCGCCACGCGGGAATACCGGCTAGAGCTGCTCAAATCGAAGGCAAGAAAGGTGCAGATGCGTGCAACTTCGCTTGGCATGCGACCCGCTTTCAGAGGGAAAGATGCGCAATCGATACCGCCGCCGTATTCCAAAAACGGCGAGGCGAATTGCTCAAAAAATAGGCACCAGTAGGTGCCTAAGTCTTTGATCTACAACAAGAATTGTTGGCGGAGTGGACGGGGCTCGAACCCGCGACCCCCGGCGTGACAGGCCGGTATTCTAACCAACTGAACTACCACTCCATGGCCGGTTTGCACCGGCTCCGAACCTTCGACAGCTTTCGCTGCCGGCAAGTTTCCGGATCGCTCCGCAAGCCTTGCCAAACTTGGCGTCCCCTAGGGGATTCGAACCCCTGTAATCACCGTGAAAGGGTGGTGTCCTAGGCCTCTAGACGAAGGGGACTTGTCCTTCATGTCTTGAACCGCGCGCCACCGAATTTGGTGGAGGTAAGCGGGATCGAACCGCTGACCTCTTGCATGCCATGCAAGCGCTCTCCCAGCTGAGCTATACCCCCTTTGTGGCCATTTTTTGACTCAGCCATTCCGGGTCGCGCTGTTCAAGCGAGACTGCGATTATAGACAGATTTTCAGGCGCCCTGCAAACGCGCGACGACCGTTTCGCGGGGAAACAGCTCGAGCACCGCGTCGATCGACGGCGTTTGCGCACGACCGCACACCAGCACGCGAACGGCATGCGCAAGCTGCGGCATTTTCAGGCCGTGCGCGGCGATCGTTTCCTTGATCGCCGCATTGATCGAGGCCTTGTTCCATTCGACCGTGCCGAGTTTTTCCCGCAGTGCGGGCAGCGCAGGCTTCACGGCCTCGGTGACATGCACAGCGACGTCTTCCTGGTTCGGGTGGACGTCGGCGAAGTACATCGCGATCCACTCGGCAAGCTCTGCCGTCGTCGTGCAGCGGTCCTTGAATAGGGGACACAGGCGCGCCACCTGCTCCGCGCTCGCGGTGATTCCGCGGCGCGCGAGCTGCTGCGACACGAGCGCGGCGAGCCGGCTTTCGTCCGTCGTCTTCAGGTAGTGCGCATTGACCCAGTTGAGCTTGGCCGGATCCCACTGCGCCGGGCTCTTCGACAAGTGGCTGCCGTCGAACCACGCGATCAGTTGCTCGCGCGTGACCAGCTCCTCGTCGCCGTGGCTCCACCCCCGCCGCGCGAGGTAGTTGAGCATCGCATCGGGCAAGTAGCCCGCCTCTTCGTACGCGGTCACGCTGACGGCGCCGCGGCGCTTGGAAAGCTTTTGCCCGTCGTCGCCGAGGATCACCGGCACGTGGCCGAACAGCGGCAGCAGCGCGCCCAGCGCGCGGAAGATGTTGATCTGCCACGGCGTGTTGTTCACGTGCTCGTCGCCGCGGAAGACGTGCGTGATGTCCATGTCCCAGTCG
>DATKCI010000015.1:0-69513 GCA_035513255.1 Piscinibacter sp.
GCCGGGCAGGGCGTCGAGGGCGTCGCGCGAGCGCGGCACGACGCCGCCATGGTGTTCGACGAGGAGGCGGCAGGTCTCGTGAAGGTGGCGCGCCTTGGTGCGGTACAGCCCGATCGACTTGATGTATTCCGTGATGCCGTCCACACCCAGCGCCAGCATCTTCGCCGGCGTGTTGGCCACCGGGAAGAGCCGCCCGGTGGCCTTGTTCACGCCGACGTCGGTCGCCTGCGCGGAGAGCAGCACCGCGGCCAGCAGCTCGAACACATTGGTGTATTCAAGCTCGGTGTTCGGCTGCGGATTGGCCGCCTTCAGGACGGCAAAGAAGGGTTCGATCTGCGATTTGTTCACGCGGCGCATTGTGGCAGTGCGCGGCGGCGACGATGGTCTTCGGCTTGGGCGGCGGCGTCTTCGGTTCGCAGCCGGGCAGTGCAAGACCGACGGCGGCTGCGATCAGCACATGCAGGCAGTTCATCCCGATCCCCTCTGGGCTGTCGCGCCGGAAATCGGGGCCGACGCACCCCCTCTGCATAGCGTAGCTGCCGGCCGCCGCGTCGGGCCGTCGGAACCTGCCGATACGGCTGTAGGAGCGGGCCGACAAGGGTCTCGCTACGCGGCCCGGCTTTTCTCGAGGTGTTCCTTGAGGAGGCCGAGGATCGCCTTCGACTGGTAGGCGCTTGCCAGCTGCTGCAGCCGCTCGCAGAACGGCCCGTAGCGGGCGTCGAGCGACGCGACGCGCGCCGACTCCTCCCGGATGGCGCGCATGTTGCCGGTCAGCGCGAGGCGATGCAGCACATCGAGTTGCGCAGTCGGTGGCGGCAGCAGGGCAGGGGACGGCGGCGACACCGCGCCGGAAGGCTCGTCCAGCTCGACGAGCCAGCTCAGGTGCAACTGCCGGCCGATCTGCGTGAGCAGCGCGTCGGGATCGATCGGCTTGGGCAGGAAGGCGCTGGCGCCGGCCGCGAGGCAGCTCGCCTCGTCCGTCTCGGAAGCGTTGGCCGAGACACCGATCACGGGCAGCTGCTGCCACTGCGGACTCGCGCGAATGCGCCGCGTCGCCTCCAGCCCGTCCATCACCGGCATCGCGATGTCCATCAAGACGAGGTCCGCCGGCTGCTCATACAGCCGCGCCAGGGCATCCTCGCCGTCGCCAGCGTGGCAGACGTCGAAGCCGAGCGGCTTCAGCAGGTCGGCCAGCATCGTGCGGTTGCCGGCCACGTCGTCGACGATGAGGATTCGCCGGCGCGTGCCGGAGTAACCCGCGATGCGCTGCCTCGCCGCCGGCGCGGGCGCGGCGCCCGGTTCGAGCAGCGGCAGCGCCAGTTCGAACCAGAACACGCTGCCGGCACCGGCCTGGCTGTCGACTCGCAGTTCAGAGTCCATCAGGCGGACCAGCTGCCGGCTGATCGCGAGCCCGAGGCCGGTTCCGCCAATGCGGTGATGGTGCGAGCCCACCTGTTCGAATGGCTGGAAGATGTTCTCGATGTCCTCGGCGCGAATGCCGACGCCGGTGTCCTGCACCTCGAATCGCAGCACGGCGAGCGTGTCGTCGGCCGGCATGCGCCGCACGATCAGCCTCACCTTGCCGTGGTCGGTGAACTTGACGGCATTGCCCAGCAGGTTGAGCAGCACCTGTCGCAGCCGCTTTTCGTCGACCTCGACGGCACGCGGCAGGTCGGCTGCGGCCTCGAAGACGAACGAAAGATTCTTCTCGTCCGCCTTGATGCGGATGATGTCGGCCACGCTGCGCAGAAAGGCCTCGGGATCGACGCGTGTGGGGTAGAGATCGGTCTTGCCGGCCTCGATCTTCGACAGGTCGAGAATGTCGATGATCAGCATCAGCAGGTGCTCGCCGCTGCTTTGTATCGTGTTCAAGCCGACCATCTGGCGCTCGTTCAAGCCCGGGTGCATCTTGAGGATCTGCGCATAGCCCATGATGGCGTTCAGCGGCGTGCGCAGTTCATGGCTCATGCGGGCCAGAAAGGCACTTTTGGCCTGGTTCGCGATCTCTGCCCGGTCTTTGGCTTCATGCAGTTCGGCGGTTCGGTCCTTCACCAGTTCCTCGAGGTGATCGCGGTGGCGCTGCAGCTCCTCTTCGCGTTCCTGCAGCACGGCGATCATGCGGTTGAACGCCTGCGCCATCAGGCCGATGTCCTTTGGACCGGCGACTTCGGCCCGCACGTTCGCTTCGCCCCGCTCGGCGCGCTCCATCGCGGCGGACAGCTCGGTCAGCGGGCGCGTCAGACGCTTGCCGAGGAAACGAATCGCCAGCAGGAACACGACAGCGAAGAAGAACGACACGGCCAGGTTGACGAAGAACACGTTCGCCATCATTCGCGACAGCGTCGCCTTGCTCTGCACCACGCGGACGTAGCCGAGCAGTTCGTCGGCGCGCTCGACCACTTCGAACGGTGAAGCTTCGCCGGTTTTGGTGCGCACCGGGGCGATGAAGCGCCACGACTCCTCGGTCTCCGCCTCGAGCGTGGCCTGTTGCGGCAACGCGCCGGGCGGCGGCAACTCGACGCCCTCGCCGGACTTCGCGCGCATGATGAGCAGCCGGCCGCTCGCGTTGTAGATCGCGACCTGGATCACGTCCGGGAAGGCCAGCGTCGCGTTGACGGCGTCGGCGGCGTTGTCGGACGACGCGTAGAGCAGCGCCAGCGTGCTGTGGGTCGCCAGGCCCTCGGTGAGGCGTTCGGCCTGCTCCACCAGCGTGTGTCGGATCTGGCGGCTGCCTTGCCAGGCACTGACGAGCGACGAAAACAGTGCGATGCACAGCACCCCGACCGTCACGGTGAGGCTCAGTTGCTGGTCGAACGTCGTCCTTCGCAGCAAGCCTGCGAGCCACGAGCGAAGCGACGTGGGGGCGGTCATCTCATGGCTCCGGAAAGATGAGGTCGAACTGCTGGCGGCGCGCAGCGAGGCTGATGCCGAGGTGATTGGCGGTGCGCACGTTGACGGCCACGAGAACGTCGCGCAGCGGCAGCACCCCCTGCTGCACGGGTGCCCCGGGCGCCAGCGCACTGAGCGCCGACACAGCGAGGCTGCGACCGAGCGCGGTGTTGTCCGGGTAGAGCGAAAACAGCGCACCGCGCCTGACGTGCGCCACGCTGCTGGAGAAGACCGCGACACTGCGGTCCCACGCCTCCTGCAGCACCAGCGGCAGCACCGCGGATTCGTCGACCGTCGTCGAGTCCTGCGGCAGCCACAACACGTCGCGACGCGCGTCCGCGGCGGCGAAGCTCTGCTGGTAGAAGCGGATCGCGCTCTTCAGGTCCGCGGCCTCCTCGGCGACGATCTCCAACCCGTACGACGTCGCGGCCTCGCGGGCGCGGCGGATCAGCCAGGCGTTCTGGCGCGCGTCGTATGCGACGAGCACCCGGCGGGCACCCGGCAGCAGGTCCTTGAGCTGGCCGAACAGCAGCGCGGGGTCGGGCGCGAGGCTGTGCACCGTCAGGCCGCGGGCGCCCGACTCCGGCACCGACAGCACGCCGCCGACGATCAAGCCGACGTCGCGGCCAAGCGCGTTCGCCGTCTTCAGGCCGTTGCGGCCGAGTGCGATGACGACGCGGATCTCCAGCCGCTTCAACTCGACGGCGAGCTCCTGCGCATTGGCATGGGCGCCCACCGCGAAGCTCGCGACGCGGCCGCGCGCCTGTTGTTCGATGCCCGCGATGATGTGGGCGAACACACTGCGAAACGGTTCGCCGATCTCGGGATAGATCACGGCGATGGGCCGGGCGCCGTCGGCGCCTGGGGCGAGCGCCGGCCACAGCGCTCCCATCGAGGCGAACCAGACCAGCGACGCGCGGCGCGAGACGCTTGCGGGCATTTCACCCCTTGCGCGCGCGCGAACGCGCCACGGCGGCTTCGACGATCGCGCGTTTGCCCTCCAGTTGGGCTTCATCGGTGAGCTTGGAGGCCTGCGGCCATTCGTCGAGCGTGGCTTGTGCCTTTGCCGCCAGCCGTTCGTCGTGCTCGCGCGCGTCCCGGTCGGTACGGAACCGGTGGAATGCGTAGCGCTCGCTCGCCTGCTCGGCCGACGCCGGGTCCCAGGCGTCCCAGCCGGTGCGCTCGCCGGTGACGTTCACCAGCGAGATGCAGTCGACCGGGCAGACGGGAATGCACAGCTCGCAGCCGGTGCACAGCTCATCGATGACGGTGTGCATCGCCTTTGGGCCGCCGACGATGCAATCCACCGGGCACGCCTTGAGGCACAAGGTGCAGCCAATGCACCAGCCTTCGTCGATGACGGCGAGCTGCCGCGGGCCTTCGTGCCCGTTCGCGGAGTTCAGCGCAATCACCGGGCGGGCGGTGAGGCGCGCCAGCCGGGCGATGCCTTCGGCCCCGCCGGGTGGGCACTGGTTGATCGGCGCGCCGTCTTCGGCCATCGCGCGTGCATACGCTCGGCAATCCGGGAAGCCGCAACGCGTGCACTGCGTCTGTGGCAGTGCAGCATCGAGCGCGTCGGTGAGGGCGGCGGGGGTCACCGCCGGATTATCGCTACGCCGCCGTCGCGGTCTGGCGGCGCGTCTTGCCGTTTCTTCCCGCTCGCCCCTTGCCTGCCGCAGGGCCGTCCTGGTGGCTGGCGATGAACGCGTGCACCTGCGGGTAGACGTTCTCGCGCCAGCGGCGGCCGGAGAAGATGCCGTAGTGGCCGGCGCCTTCCACGTCGTAGTGGAACTGGCGCTCCTTCGGGATGCCGGTGCACAGCCCGTGGGCCGCACGGGTCTGCCCGGCGCCGGAGATGTCGTCGAGTTCGCCTTCGATGGTCAGCAGCGCCGTGGTCGTGATGTCCTGCGGGCGCACCAGCTGGCCGTTCACTTCCCAGGTGCCGTTGACCAGCGCGAAGTCCTGGAACACGACCTTGATCGTGTCGAGGTAGTACTCCGCCGGCATGTCGAGCACGGCGTTGTACTCGTCGTAGAACTTGCGGTGCGCCTCGGCGCTTTCGTCGTCGCCGCGCACGAGATCGAGGAAGTAGTCGTAATGCGAACTCAAGTGGCGGTCCGGATTCATCGCGACGAAGCCGGTGTGCTGCAGGAACCCGGGGTACACGCGACGCCCGGTGCCAGGGTAGTTGACCGGCACGCGGTAGATCACGTTGTGCTCGAACCAGTCGTGGCTCTTGTTCATCGCGAGGTTGTTGACAGCCGTGGGCGAGCGGCGCGCATCGATGGGGCCGCCCATCATCGTCATCGTGCGCGGCGTCGGCTCGCCGTTGCTGGCCATCAGCGAGATGGCGGCCAGCACCGGCACGGTCGGCTGGCACACCGAGATCACGTTGACCTCGGGTCCGACGTGGCGGATGAACTCCTGCATGTAGCCGACGTAGTCGTCGAGGTGGAACGGCCCCTTGTCGATCGGCACCATGCGCGCGTCGGTCCAGTCGGTGATGTAGACCTTGTGCTGCTGCAGCAGCGACATGACCGTGTCGCGCAGCAGCGTGGAGTGGTGGCCCGACAGCGGCGAGATGACCAGCACGGTGGGCTGGTCCTTCATCTCGCTGAGCATCGGCAGGTTGTCGGTGAAGCGCTTGAAGCGCAGCAGCCGGCAGAACGGCTTTTCGATCGCCACCTGTTCCTGCACCGCCACCTCGACGCCGCTGACGGTGACCGAGGTGATGTTGAACTCCGGCTTCTCGTATTCCTTGGACAGCCGGTGCATCAGGTCCAGGCCGGCGGACACACGGTGCGCCATCGGCGTGTGCGTGAACGGCGACAGCGGGTGGTTGTACAGCTTGGACGACGCGCTCGCGAATTCCGCGAACGGACTCAGCAGGGCGCGCTGGGCTTCATAGAGCTGATACAGCATCAACGTTCCTTGATCGGGTCAAATACAAGAGGAAAAAGCGCTTGCTCGCCGAGTATCCAGCGTCGGGGGCGGTGCCTGCGTACGCAGTAACCACTTGTTTTGGTGCGTCGCAGCATTCTAGAGTTCAACGCAGTCGGAAACCAGATGCATCCCGATGCAATCGCTCGTTTCTCAGTTCACTTGTGCGATTGCACGAACGACTGCGTCGATGTTCTTGCTGTTCAGGGCCGCCACGCAGATGCGCCCCGAGTCCACGCCGTAGATGCCGAATTCGTCTCGCAGGCGATGCATCTGCTGCTTGCCGAGCCCGGAGTAGCTGAACATTCCCTTTTGCCGCGTGATGAAGCTCATGTCCTGCTGGACGCCGGCGGCTTTCAACTTGTCCTGCAGCGCCTGGCGCATCTGCTTGATGCGCACGCGCATCGCGGCGAGTTCCTCCTCCCACAACGAGCGCAGCGCCGGCGTGGTCAGCACGGTCGCAACGACCTGCGCACCGTGGGTCGGCGGATTGGAGTAGTTCGTGCGGATCACGCGCTTCAATTGACTGAGCACGCGGCCGGCTTCTTCCTTGGATTCGCAGATCACACTCAATGCGCCCACGCGCTCGCCGTACAGCGAAAAGCTCTTGGAGAAGCTGGTGGCGACGAAGAAGTCGATGCCGGCCGCCATGAACAGGCCGATCACCGCACCGTCTTCGGCGATCCCTTCGCCGAAGCCCTGGTAGGCCATGTCGAGGAAGGGCACCAGTCCGCGGGACGCGACCGTAGCGATGACCTGCTTCCACTGGTCTGGCGTGATGTCATAGCCGGTCGGGTTGTGGCAGCAGGCATGCAGAACAACGATCGTGCCCGCCGGGGCGGCGGCGAGCGCGGCGAGCATGCCGCCGAAGTCGATGTCGCGGCAGGCGGTGTCGTAGTACGGATAGTTCTCGACGACGAAGCCGGCGCTCTCGAACAGCGCGCGGTGGTTTTCCCAGCTCGGGTCGCTGATCAGCACCTTCGCGTTGGGGTTCACGCGCTTCAGGAAGTCGGCACCGACCTTCAGCCCGCCGGTGCCGCCCACCGCCTGCGCGGTGGCGATGCGTCCGGCCTGGACGGCCTCGCTGTCGGCTCCGAAGACGAGCCCCTGCACCGCCTTGTCGTAGGCGGCGATGCCGTCGATCGGCAGGTAGCCGCGGGCCTTCGGCGCCTCGACCATCTGCTTCTCGGCTTGGGCCACGCACTTCAGCAGCGGAAGCTTTCCATCGTCGTCGTAATACACGCCGACACCCAGGTTCACCTTGGCCGGATTGGGGTCGGCATTGAACTGCTCGTTCAGGCCCAGGATGGGGTCGCGGGGCGCCATTTCGACGGCGGCGAAAAGCGAAGTCATGTCAGTCCTTGCGGGGGTCGTGAAGAAGCGTGTCAGTAGAGTGGATCGGCGAAATGGGCTACGCTTTCCGATTGCCCGGTGCCTTCCTTCCGAGGGAGAACCCTGGGATTTTATCTGGGACGTTCATCTGGATATCCGCAATGGCTGATTTGACCGTTGGAGCCGAGACGGCGCAACCGACCGTGGCGCCGCAAGGCGATTTCGTGAGCTTCCCCGATTCGCCGTTCCAGCTGTTCCGGCCGTACCTGCCTGCCGGCGACCAGCCGACGGCGATCGAGCAGCTGGTCGACGGCGTCAACGACGGCCTGAGCTTCCAGACGCTGCTCGGCGTGACGGGCTCCGGCAAGACCTTCACGATGGCCAACGTGATCGCGCGGCTGGGCCGGCCGGCGATCGTTTTCGCGCCCAACAAGACGCTCGCCGCGCAGCTGTACAGCGAGTTCCGCGAGTTCTTCCCGAAGAACGCCGTCGAGTACTTCGTCAGCTACTACGACTACTACCAGCCCGAAGCCTACGTGCCGCAGCGCGACCTGTTCATCGAGAAGGACAGCTCGATCAATGAGCACATCGAGCAAATGCGGCTGAGCGCGACGAAAAGCCTGCTGGAGCGGCGCGACGTCATCATCGTGGCGACGGTGAGCGCCATCTACGGCATCGGCAACCCGAGCGACTACCACCGCATGGTGATGACCTTGCGCAGCGGCGACAAGATCGGCCAGCGCGACGTGATCGCGCAGCTGATCCGCATGCAGTACCAGCGCAACGAGATGGACTTCTCACGCGGCACCTTTCGCGTGCGCGGCGACACGATCGACGTGTTTCCGGCCGAGCACTCGGAGCTCGCGATCCGCATCGAGCTGTTCGACGACGAGGTCGAGTCGCTGCAGCTGTTCGACCCGCTGACCGGCCGCATCCGGCAGAAGATCCCCCGCTTCACCGTCTACCCGTCCAGCCACTACGTGACCCCGCGCGACCGTGTCGTCGCCGCAATCGACACGATCAAGGCCGAACTGCGCGAGCGCCTCGACGAGCTGGTCAAGGCCGGCAAGCTGGTCGAAGCGCAGCGGCTCGAGCAGCGCACGCGCTTCGACCTCGAAATGCTGCAGGAGATCGGGCATTGCAAGGGCATCGAGAACTACACGCGCCACCTGTCGGGCGCGGCGCCCGGCGAGCCGCCGTCCACGCTGGTCGACTACCTGCCGCGCGACGCGCTGATGTTCCTCGACGAGAGCCACGTGCTGATCGGCCAGCTCGGCGGCATGTACAACGGCGACCGCGCGCGCAAGACCACGCTCGTCGAGTACGGCTTCCGCCTACCGTCGGCGCTGGACAACCGGCCGCTGAAATTCGAGGAATTCGAAACCAAGATGCGGCAGGTGATGTTCGTCACGGCCACGCCGGCCGCCTACGAGCAGCAGAACGCGGGGCAGGTGGTCGAGCAGCTCGTGCGCCCGACCGGCCTGGTCGACCCGACCGTCGAGGTGCGGCCTGCGACGCACCAGGTCGACGACGTGCTGCAGGAGATTCGCGACCGGGTGCGGATCGGCGAGCGCGTGCTGATCACCACGCTGACCAAGCGCATGGCCGAGCAGCTCACCGACTACCTCGCCGACAACGGCGTGAAGGTGCGCTACCTGCACAGCGACATCGACACCGTCGAGCGCGTCGAAATCATTCGCGACCTGCGGCTGGGCACCTTCGACGTGCTGGTGGGCATCAACCTGCTGCGCGAGGGGCTGGATATCCCCGAGGTGTCGCTGGTGGCCATCCTCGACGCCGACAAGGAAGGGTTCCTGCGCTCCGAGCGCTCGCTGATCCAGACCATCGGCCGCGCGGCCCGCCACGTGAACGGCAAGGCCATCCTCTACGCGGACCGGCTCACCGAGTCGATGCGCCGCGCGATCGACGAAACCGAGCGCCGCCGCACGAAGCAGCTCACGCACAACGAGGCGATGGGCATCACGCCGCGCGGCATCAAGAAGCACATCAAGGAGATGATCGACGGCGTCTACTCCGAGAAGTCCGGCAAGGACGATCTGAGGAAGGCGCACGACGCGGCCGAGGTCGAGGCGATGTCCGAGAAGGACCTCGGCCGGCGCATCAAGCTGCTGGAGAAGCAGATGCTCGAGCACGCGCGCAACCTGGAGTTCGAGAAGGCCGCGCGGGTGCGCGACCAGCTCGCCTTGCTGCGCGAGCAGGCCTTCGGCGCACCCGGCACCGACAACATCGCCGCCATCGTGCCGGGGGCCGCGAAACCATGACGGCGCGCCGCGTGCTGATGGTCTGCATGGGCAACATCTGCCGTTCGCCGACGGCCGAGGCGGTGCTGCGTCACAAGTTGCGCGAAGCTGGCTTGGATCACGTGGTCGTCGATTCGGCCGGCACTCACGCGTACCACGTCGGCGACCCGCCCGACCCCCGCTCGACCCGGCATGCATCGCGCCGCGGCTACGACCTGTCCGCGCTGCGCGCCCGCAAGGTTTGCCGAGCCGATTTCGAGCAGTTCGACCTTGTCCTCGCGATGGACTGGGAGAACCTGGAATTGCTCGGCGATCAATGCCCCGCCGAGCACCGCGGCAAGCTGCGCCGCCTGACCGAGTTCGCTCGCCGCCTCGATGCCGAGATCGTTCCCGACCCCTATTACAGCGGCGCCGACGGCTTCGAGCATGTGCTGGACATCGTCGAAGACGCCTGTGAAGGCCTCGTCGCACACCTGCTTGCTGCGCCGCACCAAACCGGCGGAACTTCCTGAGCCAATGCCGACCGAATTAGTCGGCTTCCGTTATACTTGACCACAGCACTCGGATTAGAGCGAGGGTTTCCCTGCAAGGGTTACCCCGCGCCTCGGGTAGGTGGACAAGCAGGAGCCGGGAGTTCTGGTTGTTTTGTTGCGCCGTCAAGGCTTCAGGAGAATTTCAATGCGTTTGACCACCAAAGGCCGCTTCGCGGTCACCGCCATGATCGATCTGGCCTTGCGCGAGCATTCCGGGCCCGTGGCCCTGGCGGCGATCAGCGCGCGTCAGCAGATTTCGCTGTCCTATCTGGAACAGCTGTTCGGCAAGCTGCGCCGGCATGAGCTCGTCGAAAGCACGCGTGGCCCCGGCGGCGGCTATTCGCTTGGCCGCAAATCCGAAGAGATCACCGTGGCCGACATCATCGTCGCGGTCGACGAGCCGATCGACGCCACCGGCTGCGGCGGCAAGGACAACTGCATGGGCGAGGACACCGGCCGTTGCATGACGCACGACCTGTGGGCGAGCCTCAACACCAAGATGATCGAGTACCTCGATTCGATCTCGCTGAAGTCGCTGGTCGACGAACAGCTCGCCAAAGGCGTCTCGATCGAGGAGCACCCCGTGAAGCGCGCGATCTCGACACAGCCGGTGGTCAAGCCGATCAAGGTGAACGCCCCGAATTCCGTTTTCGCACTCGGCAACGCATTCTCGAAGTAGCCGCCACGTTTGACCCTGCGGCGACATGGAAGACGCCGCGTTGAGCACACTCGCCCCCATGGAAAAGACCCCGCACTTCCCGATCTACATCGACTATGCGGCCACCACGCCGGTCGACCAGCGTGTCGTCGACGCGATGATCCCCTGGTTGCGCGAGCATTTCGGCAACCCGGCGTCGCGCAGCCACGCATGGGGCTGGGAGGCCGAGGCGGCCGTCGAGAAGGCGCGTGAGCAAGTGGCGCAGCTGATCGGCGCCGATCCGCGCGAAATCGTCTGGACCTCCGGCGCAACCGAGTCGATCAACCTCGCGTTGAAGGGCGCTGCGAACTTCTACAAGACCCGCGGCAAGCATTTGATCACCGTGAAGACCGAGCACAAGGCCGTGCTCGACACGATGCGCGAGCTGGAGCGCCAGGGCTTCGAAGTCACCTATCTCGATGTGCGGGAAGATGGTCTCATCGACCTTGACGTGTTCAAGACGGCGATCCGGCCCGACACGATCCTCGCCTCGGTGATGTACGTCAACAACGAGATTGGCGTCATTCAGGACATTCCGGCCATCGGCGCGATCTGCCGCGAGCGCGGGATCATCTTCCACGTCGATTCGGCACAGGCCACCGGCAAGCTGGAGATCGATGTCACCAAGCTGCCGGTTGACCTGATGAGCCTCGCGTCGCACAAGACCTACGGCCCGAAAGGCGTCGGCGCCCTGTTTGTGCGGCGCAAGCCGCGCGTGCGCATCGAAGCGCAGATGCACGGCGGCGGCCACGAGCGCGGCATGCGTTCCGGCACGCTGCCGTCGCACCAGATCGTCGGCATGGGCGAGGCCTACCGCATCGCGCGCGCCGAGATGGGCGCCGAGAGCGAGCGCATCCGCATGCTCCACACACGGCTGCTGGACGGCCTGTCCGACATCGAGCAGACCTTCCTCAACGGCCATCCCGAAAAGCGCGTGCCCCACAACGTGAACATGTCGTTCAACTACGTGGAAGGCGAGTCGCTGATCATGGGCATCAAGGGCGTCGCGGTGTCGTCAGGTTCGGCCTGTACCTCTGCGAGCCTGGAGCCGAGCTACGTGCTGCGTGCGCTCGGCCGCAGCGACGAACTTGCGCACTCGTCGTTGCGCATGACGATCGGGCGCTTCACGACGGTCGAAGAGATCGACTATGTCGTGAGCACTCTGAAGGACCGCGTGGCCAAGCTGCGCGAGCTCTCTCCGCTGTGGGAGATGTACAAGGACGGCGTCGACATCAGCGCCATCCAGTGGGCCGCGCATTGATGTTTGGAGAATGACATGGCATACAGTGACAAAGTCGTAGAGCACTACGAAAACCCCCGCAACGTCGGCTCCTTCGCGAAGGGCGACGAAACTGTCGGCACCGGCATGGTCGGCGCACCGGCCTGCGGCGACGTGATGAAGCTGCAGATCAAGGTGAATCCGAAGACCGGCCTGATCGAGGACGCCAAGTTCAAGACCTACGGCTGCGGTTCGGCCATCGCGTCGAGCTCGCTCGTGACCGAATGGGTCAAGGGCAAGTCGCTCGACGAGGCCATGACGATCAAGAACACGCAGATCGCCGAAGAGCTGGCGTTGCCGCCGGTGAAGATCCACTGCTCGATCCTCGCCGAAGACGCAATCAAGGCGGCGGTGAACGACTACAAGGCCAACCAGACCAAGAGCGGCGCGAACACGTTGTCGCCGGCCGCTCAGGCGCATTGATCCGATGGCCGTCACCTTGACCGCGGCGGCAGCACGCCACGTGTCGCGCTACATCACGAAGCGCGGCAAGGGCGTCGGCGTGCGCCTGGGCGTAAAGACGACGGGCTGCTCCGGCCTCGCCTACAAGCTCGAGTACGCCGACGACGTGGCGCCGGAAGATGTGGTGTTCGAGGGCCATGGCGTCAAGGTGCTGATCGATCCCAAGAGCCTGCCGTACCTCGACGGCACCGAGCTGGACTTCGTGCGCGAAGGCCTCAACGAAGGCTTCAAGTTCCGCAATCCCCGCGAGAAAGACCGCTGCGGCTGCGGCGAGTCGTTCCGCGTGTGAGCGATTTCCCGACCTGAAGAGGCGCAACGCCGCGCCTCTGCGGTGTCGCCTGAGCATTCCCATGAAGCTGACCAGCGACGACTTCGAACTGTTCGGCGTGCCGCGGCGCTTCGAGCAAGACCGCGCCGCGCTCGATGCGCGCTGGCGCTCGCTGCAGGCCGAGGTGCACCCCGACCGCTTCGCGGCCGACGGTGCCGCGTCGCAGCGTGTGGCGATGCAGTGGGCCGTGCGTGTCAACGAGGCCTATGAGCGGCTGAAGGATCCTGTCCAGCGAGCGGCCTATTTGTGCGAGCTGAATGGCCGTCCGGTGGAGATTCAGAACAACACCGCAATGCCGGCTGCTTTCCTGGTGCAGCAGATGGAATGGCGCGAAGCTCTCGACGACGCGGAGTCGGAGGACGAAGTCGATGCGCTGGCCGCCCAGGTCGCGGCGCGCCGAAACAGCGCGCTGGCCGAACTGCGTGACACGCTGGATGGGCGCCGCGACTTCGAAACGGCGGCGCAGCAGGTCAGAGCCCTCATGTTCATCGAGCGCTTTGCGCAGGACATCGATCAGCGGCTGGAAGCGTTGGGACAATAACGACATGGCCTTGCTCCAGATCTCCGAACCCGGCGGCGCACCCGATCCGCACCAGCGGCGCATCGCCGTCGGCATCGACCTCGGCACCACGCATTCGCTGGTCGCAGCGGTTCGCAACGGCGTGGCCGAATGCCTGCCGGACGAGGCGGGCCGCGTGATCCTGCCGTCGGCCGTGCGCTACCTCGAAGGCGGCGGACGCCACATCGGCCACGACGCGCTCGTCGAGGCCGCGATCGATCCGCGCAACACCATCGTCTCGGTGAAGCGTTTCATGGGTCGCGGGCTCGCCGACATCGCGCACCGCGAGAAGCTGCCGTACGACTTCGTCGACGCGCCCGGGATGGTGCAACTTCAAACGGTGGACGGCGTGAAGTCGCCGGTGGAGGTGTCGGCCGAGATTCTCGCGACGCTGCGCCATCGGGCGGAAGACACCTTTGCCGACGACCTGTTCGGTGCCGTCATCACGGTGCCGGCGTATTTCGACGACGCGCAGCGCCAGGCCACGAAAGACGCTGCCCAGCTCGCGGGCTTGAACGTGCTGCGCCTGATCAACGAGCCGACTGCCGCGGCGATCGCCTACGGGCTGGAGCACGGCTCCGAAGGCCTGTATGCGGTGTACGACCTCGGCGGCGGCACCTTCGACATCTCGCTGCTGCGGCTGACGCAAGGCGTCTTCGAGGTCGTCGCGACCGGCGGCGACTCCGCCCTCGGCGGCGACGACTTCGACCGCCTGCTGGCCGACTGGGCACTGGCGCAGGCCGGCCTCGCCGCACAGACAGCGCAGGACAAGCGCAGCGTGCTGGTCGCCGCGCGTGCCGCGAAGGAAAAACTCTCCAACGCCGACCATGCCACGCTCGCCTGCCCGCTGTCGGCCGGCGACTTGTCGGTGCGGGTCACGCGGTCAGAGTTCGAGTCGCTTGGCCGCGATCTCGTCGCCCGCACCTTGGCGGCCGTGCGCAAGGTGCTGCGCGATGCGAAAGCCGCCAAGGCCGACGTGCGCGGCGTCGTGATGGTCGGCGGCTCCACGCGCATGCCGATGGTGCAAGCGGCAGTCGGCCAGTACTTCGACCAGGCACCGCTGACGGACCTGAATCCGGACGAAGTCGTTGCGCTGGGCGCGGCGATCCAGGCCAATGCGCTCGCGGGCAACGCCGGTGCCGACGAACTGCTGCTGCTCGACGTGATCCCGCTGTCGCTCGGCCTCGAGACGATGGGTGGCCTGGTCGAACGCATCATCCCGCGCAACAGCACGATCCCGACCGCGCGGGCGCAGGAGTTCACGACCTTCAAGGACGGCCAGACCGCGATGGCGATCCACGTCGTTCAGGGCGAGCGCGAGCTCGTCAGCGACTGCCGTTCACTGGCGCGGTTCGAATTGCGCGGCATCCCGCCGATGGTCGCGGGCGCCGCGCGGATTCGGGTGAGCTTCCAGGTCGACGCCGACGGACTGCTCCACGTCGGCGCGCGAGAAGAAACCTCCGGTGTCGAAGCGGCGATCGCCGTCAAGCCGAGCTATGGCTTGTCCGACGAGGAGGTGGCGCGCATGCTGAAGGAAAGCTTCAGCACCGCCGAAGCCGACATGCGCTCGCGCAGCCTGCGCGAAGCACGTGTCGAAGCGGAACGCATGCTGCTGGCGACCCGCGCCGCAGTGGCGGCCGACGGGGACCTGCTCGACGCCGCCGGGCACCGCGCCGTCGAGGACCTGCTGGCCCAGGTCGAGGCGGTGCGCCAGAGCGACGACCACCATGCCATCGACGCGGCCGTCGAGGCGCTCGCCAAGGGCACCGAAGCCTTTGCCGCCGACCGAATGAACCGCGGCATCCAACAGGCGCTTTCGGGTCGCCGAGTCGAAGAGGTCTAGGGCATGCCCATCATCAAGATCCTGCCGCACCCCGAGTACTGCCCGAACGGCGCCGAGATCAAGGCCGATCCCGGCACCTCCGTCTGCGAGGCGCTGCTCGAGCACGACATCGAGATCGAGCACGCCTGCGAGATGAGCTGCGCGTGCACGACCTGTCACGTCGTCGTGCGCGAGGGCTTCGACTCGCTCGGAGAGATGGACGAAGCCGAAGAAGACCTGCTCGACCGCGCCTGGGGACTCGAAGCCACCTCACGGCTGTCGTGCCAGGCGATCCTGTCGCAGCAGGACGTGACCGTCGAGATCCCGAAGTACTCGATCAACTACGCCAAAGAGAAGCACTGAACCCGGCGCGTTTGCCGCCGGGGTTTACGCCAGCGGCGTGGCCGTTTGCTGCATGTCGAGCTCGGCCCGCATCCGCGGCAGCGCCTGCGGATGCTCGCGCTGAATGAAGCCGATCAGGGCTTCGCGCAGCTCGCAGCGCAGTTCGAAGTTCTGCGACGACGAAGCCGAGCTCGCGAGGATGCGCAGCTGCATGCAGCGTTCGCTCGCATCGGTGACCTGCACGGCGCACACGCGCCGGTCCCAGTTCGGGGACGCCTCGCACACACGCTGCGCCTCGCCTCGGATCGGCTCGACCGGCAGCGTGTAGTCGACCCACAGCATCACGGTGCCCAGCAGATCGGCGCTGCACCGGGTCCAGTTCTGAAACGGATTTTCGATGAACCACGACAGCGGGACAACGAGGCGTCGCTCGTCCCAGATCTTCAGCACGACGAAGGTCGACGTGATTTCCTCGACCCGGCCCCATTCGCCCTCGACGATGAGTACGTCGTCGATGCGGATCGGCTGCGCCAGCGCGATCTGCAAGCCGGCCAGCAGGTTGCTGAATACCGACCGCGCGGCGATGCCGACGATCAGTCCGGCGACGCCGGCCGAGGCGAGCAGGCTCGCGCCGAGCTGCCGCGCGCGCGGGAACGTCATGAGGATGAAGGCGACACCGGCGAAGAGCACCACGCCGATGGCGATGCGCGCAAGCACGCGGGTCTGGGTTTGCACCCGCCGCGCTTCGAGGTTGTCGGCAACGTTCGACGGATTCAAGGCGACCACGCCGTTTGCGACGCCCTGGATCGCTGCCGCGGCGAGCCAACTGACGGTTGCGATGGTCAGAATGCCGTTCAGGTGCTGCACGGCGGCGAGGCCGGGGAGCTCGTCCGGCACACCTTGCCAGACAACCTGCAGCGCGGCCAGTGGCAGGAGGAACTGCGCCGGCCGGTCGCATTGCCGGACGACGGCGCTGAGCACGGTGGAGAAGCCGGCAAGACGGTAGGCCAGCGAGCGCAGCAGTCGGTGTGCGACGAGCGCGGCGAGTACGACGGCGACCGCCAGCAGGGCCAGCCGGCCCCAGGGGCCAAGGTTCGGCAGATCCATCGAGTCAGGTTAGCATGGCCCCATGAACAGGTTGCAATACGCCCTCGTCGCCGTGCTGGCCGTAGTCGTGATCGCAGTCGGCGTGATGTTTTGGAAGGAGCGGGAGGCCGAACCGCCGCCGCCGATGCAGCCGCCGGTGGCGGCCGTGCCGCCCGAGCCGGCCGCGCCCGCGCCGTCGGAGCCGGCGATCAAACACCCGATCGAGTCGGCGCCGGTGGCCGAAACGCCCGCCGCCGCGCCGCTCGACCTCGTCGGCGAGCTCACCGGCCTGTTCGGACGCAAGGCCGTGCTGTCGATGCTGCAGACCGACGACTTTCCGCGCCGCTTCGTCGCCACGGTCGACAACCTGACGCGCCCGCAGGCGCCGGTCAGTGTCTGGCCGGTGAACCCGACGCCGGGGCGTTTCACGGTGGGCAGCGAGGGCGGCGAAGAGGTGATCAGCGCCGACAACGGCTTGCGCTATACGCCCTTCATGCTGCTGGTCGAGACGGTGGAGATGCGCGAGGCGGTCGCCGTGTACGTCCGCCAGTACCCGCTGTTCCAGCAGGCCTATGAAGAGCTGGGCTACCCGAAGCAGTACTTCAACGACCGGCTTGTCCAAGTCATCGACCACCTGCTGGCCACGCCCGAGCCCACCGGGCCGCTGAAGGTGCGCCTGACGGAGGTTCGCGGGCCGGTGCAGCCGGAGCGCCCGTGGGTGTTCTACGAGTTCGCCGATCCGGCACTCGAGTCGCTGTCTTCCGGCCAGAAGATCCTGCTGCGCATGGGCCCCGTCAATGAACGGCGGATGAAGGCGAAGCTCGCTGAAATCCGGCGCCTCGTGACCGGCGGTGCCGTCGGTCGCTAGAACCCGCTATCGCGCTCTATCCATCGTGATGCCCAGCTTGCTGCCGGTGGCCGCCGACCTGGCGTGGCCGTTTGCCGTGGCCCTCGCCTGGATCGCCGGCGAACTGGGCCACCGGTGGCTGCGCCTGCCTCGCATCAGCATGTACGGGCTGGTCGGCTTCGGCCTGGCCGCCACGCAGCTCGGGGTGCTGCCGTCGGCAGCCGACAGCGGCAGCACGATGCTGCTGGCCAACATCGCGTTCGGGCTGATCCTGTTCGAGTTCGGCTACCGCATCAACCTGCGCTGGCTGCGCACGAACCCGTGGATCGCGGCCACCGGGCTGTTGGAGGCCGCGGCCACGTTCGTGGCGGTCTACGTCGTGGCCGCCGGCTTCGGCATGTCCGCGCTGACCTCGCTGCTGCTGGCGTCGATTGCGATGTCGACCTCGCCGGCGGCCGTGATGCGCGTCGTCAACGAGCAGCGCAGCTCCGGGCAGGTGACCGAGCGGGTGCTGCATCTGTCCGCGTTCAATTGCGTGCTCGCCGTGTTCGCGTTCAAGGTCGTCGTCGGCTTCTGGACCTACGAGAGTTCCGGCAGCGTGCTGCATGCGGTCTCGAACAGCCTGGTCGTACTCGGCGCCTCCGCGGGGCTGGGGGCCGTCTTCGGCCTCGGCGTGCCGGCGCTGCTCAGGCGGATCGGCCGGCTCAGCCGCGATGCGACGGTGGCATTTGCGCTCGCCGTGATCCTGCTGGTTGCGATCACACATGCGCTGAAGCTGTCGCCGGTGCTGGCGGCGCTGACTTTCGGCTTCGCCGCGCGCCACCGGCGCGTGGCGCTGAACCAGGCGCAGCGCAACTTCGGCGCGCTCGGCGACCTGCTCGCGATCGTGCTGTTCGTGTTCGTCGCGACCACGCTCGAATGGCATCGCGTGCTGGCCGGCGCCGGGCTGGCGCTCGCGCTGATCGCCGTGCGCTCGGCCGCCAAGGTGCTCGCGGTGGCCTCGCTCGCGCGCGTGAGCGGCGTGTCGTGGCGCAAGGGCGTGCTGACCGGCTTGGCGCTGACTCCGATCTCGGTATTCGCGATCCTCGTGCTCGAGGAATCGCGCTTTCTCGGCATCGACTTCATCGACCAGCTCGCGCCACTGGCGGCGGCCACGCTGCTGCTCGACCTGATCGGTCCGGTGGTGACGCAGCGCAGTCTGATGGCCGCCGGCGAGAGCGCCGAATCCACGGACACATGACATGCCGCTAGAACCCTTCAAGACCTCCGAGCCACTGACCTTGGGCGTCGAGCTCGAGCTGCAGCTCGTCAGCCTGAGCAACCTGGATCTGATCGACGCCAGCCCCGACATGCTGGACCTCTTGAACCGGCGGCATTTTCCGGGCAACGTCGTGCCGGAGATCACCGAAAGCATGATCGAGGTATCGACCGACATCCATACCGGCCACGCCGGCCTGGTGGAGCAGCTGCGGCTCATCCGAGATTCGCTGGTGGCCGCCGGCGACATGCTCAACGTCGGGATGTGCGGCGGCGGCACGCATCCGTTCCAGCAATGGTCCGAGCGCAAGATCTTTTCCAAGCCGCGCTTCAAGGAGGTGTCGCTGCTGTACGGCTACCTGGCCAAGCAGTTCACGATCTTCGGCCAGCACGTGCACGTCGGCTGCGCGTCAGGCGACGACGCGCTGCTCCTGCTGCATTCGCTGAGCCGCTACGTGCCGCATTTCATCGCACTGTCGGCGTCGTCGCCGTTCGTGCAGCGCAAGGACACGCTGTTCCAGTCGTCGCGGCTCAATTCGGTGTTCGCGTTCCCGCTGAGCGGCCGGGCGCCGTTCGCGCTGCAATGGAGCGACTTCGAAGGCGGCTACTTCGCCCGGATGGAGCACACCGGCATCGTCAAGAGCATGAAGGACTTCTACTGGGACATCCGGCCCAAGCCGGAGTTCGGCACGATCGAGCTGCGCGTGTGCGACACGCCGCTGACGGTGGAGCGCGCCGCGGCGCTCGCTGCTTACCTGCAGGCCTTGTGCCGCTGGCTGCTCGAACGCAGCGAGCCGGCCCCGACGGAAGACGACTACCTGGTCTACAACTACAACCGCTTCCAGGCCTGCCGCTTCGGCCTCGACGGTACGGTCGTGCACCCGAAGACCTATGAGACGCTGTCGCTGCGCGAGGACATCCTCGCCACGCTGCGCCGCCTGCAGCCGCACGCCGAGGCGCTGGGCGGCGTGCCGGCACTGGAGCACCTGTACGACACCACGCACCAGGGCAGCGATGCGAGCTACCTGCGCCGGCAGTACGAGGAGCGCGGCAGTTCCGAGGGCATGGTGGATTCGGCGATCCGCTGTTTTCGCGAGAGCGGCGTACAGCAGGGGTCTTCGTAGCCCGGATGAAATCCGGGCTACGGACGTCAACCGAGTCAATCCAGGTCGACCGGCGCCAATACGGTGCCTCACCGCCCTTGCATGGGGCATGCTTGAACGCCGGCGGCTCGTGCATCGATGCAATGAGGCGCCGTGTTCGGTGGCACCTGTCTTGCTAAGACCTGCCCCAAGCGGCGTTCGAGACGCTGCGCGGAAGCCAACGGCGGCCTCGGCGCAGCGTGAACGTTCGGGGACAACGAAGTCCAGCCTGCCATCGCGGCGGGCTGGACTTTTTTCTTTTGAGGAACGCGTCAGTGCTTGCAGAAGTGCGCATCGAGATCGCAGCGGTCGCGGCGCGGCCGGTGGCCGATGCGCCCGTCGTCGTCGTCGGCGCCGGGCCGGTCGGCGTGCGTTTCGCGCAGGAGCTGCGCCGGCGCTGTCCCCAGCAGCCGCTGGTGGTCTACGGCAGCGAGCCTTGGGCGCCGTACAACCGGGTGCAGCTCTCCGCCTTTCTGGCCGGCAAAACCGATTGGTCATCGCTGACGCAAGGCCTCGCGCTGCCCGAAGACCCGAACGCGGACGTTCGGCTGCATTGCGCGGTGACCGCCATCGATCGCGCGGGGCGGTGCGTACAGGATGCGAGCGGCCGCTGGCAGCCGTATGCCAGCCTCGTGCTGGCCATCGGATCGCGCGCTCGCGTGCCCGACATTCCCGGCATCGGTCAGGCCAACGTCTTCGTCTTCCGCGACCTCAACGACACGCAGCGGCTTTTCGCGCGGCGCGCGCGCAGCCGACGCACGGTGGTGCTCGGCGGTGGCCTGCTGGGGCTCGAGGCGGCGCGCGCGATGCAGCGGCTGAACACCGACGTGTGGGTGATCGAACATGCGCCGCGGCTGATGGCAAGCCAGCTCGACGACGAAGGCTCAGCGCTGCTGCGCGCGCAGGTGGAGGCGGCGGGCATCCACGTGCTGACCGACACGCGTGTCAAGGCGGTGCACGGGCACGGGCGCGTCGAGGGTGTCGCGCTGCGCGGCGGCGAGCGCGTCGATTGCGACACGGTTGTCGTTGCTGCCGGCATCCAGCCGAACGTCGACCTCGCGGTCGCCTGCGGTCTGCCGGTGGGGCGCGGCATCCGCGTGGACGACGCGATGCGCACCGGCGATCCGCACATCTACGCGATCGGTGAATGCGCGGAACACCGCGGTGCGGTCTACGGCATCGTCGCACCCGGCTTCGAGCAGGCGTCGGTCGCCGTGCACAGCGTCGCCGGCGGACAGGCGCATTACGAAGGCTCGCTGGTCGCGACACGCCTGAAAGTGCTAGATCTGCCGGTGTTCTCGATGGGCCAGCTCGGCCTCGCGGGGGACGACGCCGAGCTGCGCAGCGTGTGTCACGACGCCGGCGCCGACGGTACACACCGCCGGATCGCGGTGCGGCGCGGCCGCCTCGTCGGCGCGCTCGCGGTCGGGGCTTGTCGCGAAATGAGCCGGCTGCAGGAGGCGGTGCTCGCACGCCGCCGCGTGATGCCCTGGCAACTTTGGCGGTTCCGCCGCAGCGGCTCGCTGTGGCCCGCGGAAGAAGCGACCAGCGTCGTGCATTGGCCCGGTGCCGCGATCGTCTGCAACTGCAACGGCGTCACGCGCGCGCAGCTGGGCGACGCGATGAAGGCCGGCTGCCGCAGCGTCGGCGAACTGGCGGCGTGCACCCGAGCGTCCACCGTCTGCGGTTCGTGCAAGCCGCTGCTGGCGGAACTCGCGGGGAGCGGCGCGGCGCCGGAGCCGGTGCGCGGCTGGCGCGGGCTCGCCGCCGTCGCATTGATCGCGTTCGCCTTCGCGCTCGCGATCGCCGTGCTGCCGGGGCTTCCCTACATGGACTCGGTGCAGGCCGCATGGCAGTGGGATCGCCTGTGGCGCGATAGCTTGTACAAGCAGGTGAGCGGATTCGGCGTGCTGGGCTTGACGGCGATCGGGCTGTTGCTGACGTTTCGCAAGCGCATCGCCCGCCTGCGCCTCGGGCATTTCGACACCTGGCGCTTCGCCCATGTCGCGATCGGCCTCGCGGTGCTCGCCGTGTTGTACGTGCACACCGGCGGGCGACTCGGCAGCCAGCTCGACGGCGCGCTGATGGTGGCGTTCACCGGCCTGATCCTCGTCGGCGGCGCGAGCGCCGCCGTCATCGCGTTCGAACACCGCCTGGCGCCGTCTCTCGTTCGGCGCTGGCGCAGCCGCAGCGTGTGGCTGCACATCCTTCTGTTCTGGCCCGTACCCGTCCTGCTCGGCTTTCACGTGCTCAAGAGCTACTACTTCTGAGCATGCGACGAGACCAACGACGACTCTGGATCACCTGGGGACTGCTGACCGTGATCATCGCCGCCACGTTCGCCACCGCGCTGCTGTGGAAGCGCTCGGCCACGCTGCCGGTGCTCGCGAGCGCACGCGCGGCCTTGGTGCCCGGCCAGACGACGCACGGCCACCACCAGATCGAACTCGCCTGCGAGAGCTGCCACAGCTCGCCGTTCGGCGGCGGCGCCGTGATGCAGGAGGCCTGCGTGAATTGCCACGGCGCGGCGCTGAAGGAAGGCGACGACAAGCACCCGGCGTCGAAGTTCGACGACCCGCGCAACGCGTTCCGCCTCGCGAAGATCGATGCGCAACAGTGCATCGCCTGTCATGTCGAGCACCGTCCGGCCGCAACGCACGCGATGGGCCTCACGCAGCCGAAGGACTACTGCTTCCACTGCCACAGCGGCCCGGACGAGATGCCGGCCGACCACAAGGGCCTGCCTTTCGACGGCTGCATGGCGGCCGGCTGCCACAACTACCACGACAACCGGGCGCTGTACGAAGACTTCCTGCTGAAGCACGCCGGCGAGCCGCCGTTGCTGGACAAGCGGCAGCTGCCCGAACGCGACCTGCTGACGGCGCTGCAGGAGTCGCTGGCCTACCCGCAGGCGCGTTATCCGGTCCAGCCGTTGGCGGCCGCGGCGGTCGACGCACCGCGGGGTCACCGTGCCGATCCCAAGATTCACGCCGACTGGCTGGGCACCGCGCATGCGAAGGCCGGCGTCAACTGCAGCGGCTGCCACGTCGTCGGCGCCACGGTGCCCGAAGGCGAACCGCGTCCGGCGAACGATGGGCAATGGGTCGAGCGCCCGGCCACGCCGCAGTCCTGCCAAGGGTGCCATGTGGTGGAGACGAAAGGCTTTCTTTCGGGCAAGCACGGCATGCGCTTGGCGCAGGGCCTGTCGCCGATGGCGCCCGCACAAGCCAGGCTGCCGATGCGCAGCGAGGCGGCGCACGCCGAGCTGAGCTGCACGAGCTGCCACACCGCGCACCGCTTCGACACGAAGGCGGCGGCGGTCGATTCCTGCCTCTCGTGCCATGACGACACACACTCGCTGGCCTACAAGCAGTCGCCGCACCGCGAGCTGTGGCGGCGTGAACTGCAGGGCGAGCTGCCGCCGGGCTCCGGTGTCACCTGCGCGAGCTGCCACATGCCGCGGGTCCGCGTGAGCACCGACGAAGGTTCGCGCATGGCCGTGCAGCACAACCAGAACGACACGTTGCAGCCCAACGAAAAGATGATCCGGCCCGCCTGCATGAGCTGCCATGGCCTGGGCTTTTCCATCGATGCCTTGGCCGATCGCGCGCTGATCGATCGCAACTTCGCGGGCCAGCCGTCGCGCCACGTCGAAAGCATTGACATGGCGGTGCGCAAGGACCAGCAGTCATCGCGTGCACGCGAGCGGCCGTGACCGCCGGCATCGCGGCCGTCGCCATCCCTTTTTCAACCCCGAGGAGAGAACCATGAAACCGAGTCGACATCTTCCGATCCTTCTGGCTGCGCTGGTTGCCGGCGGCACGGCCGCCGCCGAGGGCATATCGCCGCAGCAGATGACCGACGCGCTGCATGCCGTGATGGCCGCCGACCGCGCCGTCTACACCAAGCTGATCGTCAACCGGCTGCAGAACGAAGAGAAGCTCATCAAGGCCAGTGAGCACTGGAAGGACGACAAGGCCCTCGTGTTGCCGGCGCAGATGTTCCGCTATGGCGCGGAGGAGGTGGCCAAGACCAACAAGAGCTTCAGCTACTCGCTGCTGTCGACCTGGCCGGTGAACAAGCAGAACGCGCCGCGCACACCGGCGGAGAAGGAGGGCCTCGCGTTCATCGAGAAGAACCCGACGAAGGCCTACTACAAGACGGAGGACCTCGGTGGCAAGAAGTTCTTCACGGCCGTCTACGCGGACCGGGCCATCGCGCCGGCCTGCATCACCTGCCACAACCAGCACAAGGACAGCCCGCGCACCGACTTCAAGATCGGCGACACGATGGGCGGCGTGGTCATCCGCGTGCCGATGAACTGAGCATCCAAGCAACCCAGCCGAAAGGACACCTCATGACACCGCAACAAGTCGCCCTGGTTCAGGCCTCGTGGCAAAAAATCGTGCCGATCAAGGACAAGGCCGCCGAGCTCTTCTACGGCAAGCTGTTCGAGATGGACCCCTCGCTGAAACCCCTGTTCAAGGGAGACATGGCCGACCAGGGCCGCAAGCTCACCGCGATGATCAACACCGCGGTCGTCAACCTGCACCAGCTCGACGGCATCGTCGGCGCCGTGCAGGACCTGGGCCGCCGCCACGTCGGCTACGGCGTGAAGGACGAGCACTACGACACGGTCGGCGGCGCGCTGCTGTGGACCTTGGGTGCCGGCCTCGGCGACGCGTTCACCGACGACGTGAAGACCGCGTGGACGCAAACCTACGGCATTCTGGCCAGCGCGATGAAGGGGGCGGCGAAAGCGCCGGCCTGACATCGGTTTGGTGCGCCGCAGCACCGATGTGGTTCGCAGAGCTCGGCGAGCGCGCGCATAGCGTGCGCCCGCCGGGCGACACAGCTGGAAACGGCGTGGCACGCGACCTGCTATGACTCTCCCGAGACCACAGCATCGTGGTCTCGACAACTCACGAACATTGGGCAACGGCGTCCGATCGTTCAGTACGCAGCTTTTGCCGGTTGCGTGCTGGCGATCGGCCGCCGTTTGTCTTTTCCCGAATCGATTTGCACCAGGAGATCCTCGATGACGTCCGCCCGCTCCCGACTGAACCGTCGCCGCTTCCTCGCCAACGCGACCGCACTCGCCGGCGCCTCGACGATCGCCCTGCCGGGATTCGCGCAGAAGAAGGATCGCCCCGAGAAGGAGGTGCTGAAGTTCGGCTTCATCAAGCTGACCGACTGCGTGCCGCTGATCATCGCCTACGAGAAGAAGTACTTCGACGACGAGGGGCTGTTCGTCACGCTCGAAGCGCAGGCCAACTGGAAGGTGCTGCTCGACCGCGTGATCGACGGCCAGCTCGACGGCGCGCACATGCTCGCCGGCCAGCCGCTGGGCGCGAGCGTGGGCTTCGGCACCAAGGCCGACGTGATCACCGCCTTCAGCATGGACCTGAACGGCAACGCGATCACCGTCTCGAACGCGGTGTGGAAGGAGATGAAGCCGCTGCTCCCGATGGAAGACGGCCGCGTGAAGCACCCGATCAAGGCCGACGTGCTGAAGAAGGTCGTCGACAAGTACAAGCAGCAGGGCAAGCCGTTCAAGATGGGCATGGTGTTCCCGGTCTCCACGCACAACTACGAGCTGCGCTACTGGCTAGCCGCCGGCGGACTGAAGCCCGGCTACTACACGGCCGGCGACATCACCGGCACGTCGGATGCCGACGTGCTGCTGTCGGTCACGCCGCCGCCGCAGATGCCCGCCACGCTGGAGGCCGGCACGATCAACGGCTACTGCGTCGGCGAGCCGTGGAACCAGCAGGCGGTGTTCAAGGGCATCGGCGTGCCCGTGATCACCGACTACGAGATCTGGAAGAACAACCCCGAGAAGGTCTTCGGCGTCACGCGCGGCTGGGCCGAACAGAACCCGAAGACGCACATCGCCGTCGTCAAGGCGCTGATCCGCGCCTGCATGTGGCTCGATGCCAGCATGGCCAACCGCGTCGAGGCGGTGAAGCTGCTGTCCAAGTCGAACTACGTCGGCGCCGACGAAGAGGTTATCGGCAACAGCATGACCGGCACCTTCGAATACGAGAAGGGCGACAAGCGGCCGCTGCCGGACTTCAACGTCTTCTTCCGCTACCACGCGACCTATCCGTTCTACAGCGATGCGATCTGGTACCTGACGCAGATGCGTCGCTGGGGGCAGATCACCGAGAACAAGCCCGACAGCTGGTACTTCGAGACCGCGAAGAAGGTCTACCGGCCGGAGATCTACATGCAGGCGGCCAAGGCGCTCGTGGCCGAAGGCAAGGCGAAGGAGAGCGACTTCCCGATGAAGAGCGACGGCTACCGCGGCCCGCAGGAAGGATTCATCGACGGCATCGTCTACGACGCGAAGAAGCCCAACGACTACCTGCGCAAATTCAAGATCGGCCTGAAGGCGGACAAGAGCGTCTGACGTGCCTGCGGCACATGCGGCAAAGGAGCCTGCAATGGAACAAGTGATGAAGCTGTTTGGCGGCCTCGCGGCCAGCGACCCTCGCGAGCTCGCACGTTCGCTGATGTTGAACCTCGGCGTGCCGGTGATCGCGTTCGCGCTGTTCCTCTCGCTGTGGGCATTCGGTGCGTCGCGCGTGCAGACCAGCCTCGGCGCCGTGCCCGGGCCGGCGCAGGTGCTGGCCCAGGCGAAGGCGCTGTTCGACGATCACGTCGAGGAGCGTGCCAAGCGCGCCGAGTTCTACGAGCGGCAGGCGCAGCGCAACCGCGAGCGGCTGGCGGAAGATCCGAACGCCGAAGTGCGCGTGTTCAACTGGACCGGCAAGCCGACTTACCTGGACCAGATCGTCACGAGCCTGATCACGGTGTTCACCGGCTTCCTGATCGCCACCGCCGTCGCCGTGCCGGTGGGCATTCTCTGCGGCTCGTCGCGCATCGTGCAGGCCGCGCTGAACCCGATGGTGCAGGTGTTCCGGCCGGTGTCGCCGCTGGCCTGGCTGCCGATCGTGACGCTGATCGTCAGCGCGGTCTACGTGACCGCCGGCGAGCCGATGTTCCAGAAGTCGTTCCTGATCTCGGCCATCACCGTGACGCTGTGTTCGCTGTGGACCACGCTGCTGAACACCGCAATCGGCGTCACGTCGGTCGACAAGGACCTGGTCAACGTCGGCCGCGTGCTGCAACTGCCGTGGACGACCCGCGTGCGCAAGATCGTGCTGCCGTCGGCACTGCCCTACATCTTCACCGGCATGCGGCTGTCGCTCGGCGTCGGCTGGATGGTGCTGATCGCCGCGGAGATGCTCGCGCAGAACCCGGGGCTCGGCAAGTTCGTCTGGGACGAATTCCAGAACGGCAGCTCCGACTCGCTGAGCCGCATCATGGTCGCGGTGTTCACGATCGGCATCATCGGCTTTCTGCTCGACCGGCTGATGCTCGGCTTGCAGCACCTGGCGTCGCGCGCATGAACGGGCTGTTGAAAAGCATGAACAACGCAGCCACCGTGCCCCTGGTCGATGCGAGCGCCGCTGCCGCAGCGCCGCGGATCGCGGCCGTTCCCGATGCGGCGGCGCTCGAGTTGCGCGGCGTCGCCAAACGCTACGGCAGCGGCCGTGCTGCCACCGAGGTGCTGCACGACATCAACCTGCGCATCGCGCCGGGTGAGTTTGTTGCGATCGTCGGCTTTTCCGGCAGCGGCAAGACGACGCTCGTGAACCTGCTCGCGGGTCTCGCGACGGCCGACGACGGCGAGGTGCTCAAGCAAGGTCAACCGATCCGCGGACCGGGGCCGGACCGCGGCATCGTCTTTCAGAGCTATTCGCTGATGCCGTGGCTCACCGTGCGCCAGAACGTCGCGCTGGCGGTGGACTGCGTGTACGCCGGCGAGTCGGCCCGGGCGCGCGCCGAGCGGGTCAAGCATTACGTGGCGATGGTCGGCCTGAGCGCCGCCATCGACAAGAAGCCGGCGCAGCTGTCCGGCGGCATGCGCCAGCGCGTGTCGGTGGCGCGTGCGCTTGCGACCAACCCCGACGTGCTGCTGCTCGACGAGCCGCTGTCGGCGCTCGATGCGCTCACGCGCGCGAACCTGCAGGACGAGATCACCCGCATCTGGAGCGAGGAGAAGAAGACCGTTCTGCTGATCACCAACGACGTCGACGAGGCGCTGATCCTCGCGGACCGCATCATCCCGCTGAACCCGGGGCCGAAGGCGACCTTGGGACCCGCGTTCGAGGTCGACATCGCCAGGCCGCGCGACCGGCGCGAAATGAACCACGATGCCCGCTTCAAGGCGCTGCGCGGCGAGATCACGCAGTACCTGATCGACGTGGCGCACCGGCGCGAGGCGGGAACCAGCGCCAAGGTGATCCAGCTGCCGGTGCTCGTGCCGCGCGTGGAGGGCCGCAAGCTGCCGTCCCTCGCGTCGCTGGCGGGCATGCGGCATGCGGCGCAGCTCGAGGCGATGGCGCAACGGGAGTCGGGCGCCGCGAAGACGGCCGAGCATGCGAAGTTGTCCGACGCGCGCTTTGTCGAGTTCTCGCAGGTCGTCAAGGTCTACCCGACGCCGCGCGGCCCGCAGACCGTCGTCGACGGCTTCGACCTGAAGATGCGCAAAGGCGAGTTCGTCTCGGTGATCGGCCCTTCGGGCTGCGGCAAGTCGACGGTTCTGTCGATGGTCGCGGGGTTGACCGACATCACCGAGGGCGGCGTCATCCTCGACGGCCGCGAGATCGCCGGCGCCGCGCCGGACCGCGGCCTCGTGTTCCAGTCGCCGAGCCTCGTCCCCTGGCTCAGCGCGTACGAGAACGTGATGCTCGGCGTGCAACGTGTGTTCGCCGACGCGTCAGCGGCGCAGCGCCGCAGCACCGTCGAGTACTACCTGTCGCGGGTCGGCCTGGCCGATGCGATGCACAAGCGCGCCGGCGAGCTGTCCAACGGCATGAAGCAGCGCGTGGGCATCGCGCGCGCATTCGCGCTGAACCCCAAGTTGCTGCTGCTCGACGAGCCGTTCGGCATGCTGGACTCGCTGACGCGCTGGGACCTGCAGGAAGTGCTGATGGAGGTGTGGGCGCGCAACCAGGTCACGGCGATCATGGTCACGCACGACGTCGACGAAGCGATCCTGCTGGCCGATCGTGTGGTGATGATGACCAACGGCCCGAACGCGAAGATCGGCAAGGTGATGGACGTGACGCTGCCGCGCCCGCGTTCGCGCGCCGCGCTGCTGGCGCATCCGCGCTACTACGAGTTGCGCGAGGAGCTGATCACGTTCCTGGAAGACTGCGGCCGCCAGCATTGAGTGGGCCGGATGACGATCCGTCGGCGCATCGAACGGGCGCCGCTCCCGGATTGCATCCGGGCTGCTGATATCGAGTAGCCCGGATGAAATCCGGGGATCGGTGCGTCGGACGAACTACCGCAACGAAGTCACTCGCGCCGGCGGATCTTGAATGCGTCGGCATAGACCGCCGGCTCGGTTCCGTCCCAGACCACGCCGTCCATCAGACGGCTCGAGCGCATCGGGCTGGTCGGCACCGGAATGTTCAGCGCCGACGCCGCCTCGCGGTACAGCGCGATCTGGTTGATCTGAGACGCGACGCCGAGGTAGTCGGGGTGTTCCTTCAGGAGGCCCCATCGTTTCTGCTGCGTCAGGAACCACATGCCGTCCGACAGGTACGGGAAGTTCACTTCGCCGTCGCGGAAGAAGCTCATGTGGTGCGGGTCTTCCCAGGTCCGCCCGAGGCCGTTGGTGTAGCAGCCGACGATGCGCTCGAGGATCACGTCGACCGAGGTGTCGACGAAAGGCTTGGCGGCGATCGTCTCGGCCATCTTGCGCCGGTTCGCCGCGGTCGCGTCGATCCAGCGGCTCGCCTCGAGCACCGCCATCACGACCGCGCGACAGGTGTTCGGGTAGCGCCGGACGTAGTCGGCCGTGCTCGCGACGACCTTTTCCGGGTGGTTGCGCCAGATGTCCTGCGAGCTTGCGGCATGCACCGACACGCCGTCGAGAATGCCGCGGTGGTTCCACGGCTCGCCGACCGAAAAACCGTCCATGTTGCCGGCGCGTGCGTTGGCGACCATCTGCGGCGGCGGCACGACGATGGTCTTCACGTCGGCGAACGGGTCGATGCCGGCCGAGGCGAGCCAGTAGTACAGCCACATCGCGTGCGTCCCGGTGGGGAAGGTTTGCGCGAAGGTGTAATCGCGCCGCTCGCTGCGCAGCAACACGGCCAGCGATCCGAGATCGACGGCCCCCTTGTCGGCGAGGCGCCGCGACAGCGACAGCCCCTGGCCGTTGTTGTTGATCGTCATCAGCACGGCCATGTCCTTCTTCGGGCCGCCGACACCGAGGTGAACGCCGTAGACGAGGCCGTACAGCACATGCGCCATGTCGATGTCGCCGCGCACCAGTTTGTCGCGCACGCCGGCCCAGGATGCTTCCTTCGTGGGCACGATGCGGATGCCGTGCTTCCGGTCGAAACCGAGCACCGACGCCATCACCACCGAGGCGCAGTCGGTCAGCGGCATGAAGCCGATGCGAACCTCCTCGCGCTCGGGCTTGTCGCTGCCGGCGAGCCGCAGGATGGGGCGGGGCGGTCGGCCATGGGGTCCGGGGACGGTGTGGTTCATGCGAAATCGAGCCTGACAGGGGAGGTGGAGTGCATCGGTCAGCCCAGCAACTCGGCCACGTCGACGACGCGCTGCGCGACGTCGGCGATCTTCAGCCCCTTGTCCATCGCGGTCTTGCGCAGCCGCGCGTAGGCCTCGGGTTCGCCGATGTCGTGGCGCTTCATCAGCAGCCCCTTCGCTCGGTCGATCAGCTTGCGGTCGTTGAGCTGGTTGCGCGCCTCGGCGAGCGCCTGCAGCAGCGACTCCTGGTGCTGGAAGCGTGCCATCGCGACGTCGAGCACCGGCCGGATTCGCTCGGGTGCCAGGCCGGCGACCACGTAGGCCGTCACGCCGGCGGCGATTGCGTCACGCACGTGGGACGTGTCGTTGTCCTCGGTGAACAGCACGATCGGCCTGCGGGCGTCGCGCGTGGCCATCACGACGTGCTCCAGCGTGTCGCGCGCCTGGCTCTCGGCATCGATGATGATCATGTCGGGGCCGATCTGCGCGAGCCGGTCGGGCAGGAAGACGTCGGCCGGCAGCACGGCGACGATGTTGTAGCCATGCTCGAGCATGCCGATGCGCAGGCTGCGCGAGCGCTCCGCCGCCACCTGCGCCTCGGGGTCGGCAGGGTCGGGGGCAAGCGTCTCGGGCGCGACGATGACGATGCGCAGGGCCTGGGCCGAGGTCATGGCGACCGGCGAAGCAACATCTGCGCCATTGCGTCGTCCAAGAACGACCGGGCGCAAAAAAGCCCGCTCGCGGCGGGCTCTCTCTGTTTGGGGTGGGGTCAGCGGCCCGGGTGGGACGACATGGCTCGCCGCAGCCACCCGCCCAGCGGGCGCAACGACCAGAACTGCGAATCGGTGGCGACCGCCTCGCGCTCGATGAGGAGGTCGCGGGCTTCCAGCATCTCGATGAAGTGGCGAACCTCGTAGCGCTTGAGTCCGCTCAAGTCCGCCAGTTGGGCGAGCGTGACATGGCGGTGCGACATGTCGCTCGCCATGCGGCGATAGGCGGTTCGGTCGAAGGGGGACGTCAACTCCGGCCACGCGCTGAGACGGTACTCTTTCATGGCTCCAACGACTTTCTTGGTTGTGGCGGTTGCTTCGGGGCAACCGTTCTCGGGAAACGCAGGGTAGTTCCTGTTCTTTGGAACGTGAAGGGAATTCTTACCGATACCGGGTAATCCCTGAGTAGAAACGTGTGTCGAGTTGTGATTGGCGCGACGCGGCGCCGGAAGCCTGACGCCGCTGACGACAGGCGCCACCGTAAACTTGGTCGATGAACGTTCTCGGCATTGAATCGTCCTGCGACGAAACCGGCGTCGCACTGGTCGAGTGCGCGGCGGGCGGCGCCACGCCGGTGCTGCGCGCACAGGCGCTGCACAGCCAGATCGACATGCACCAGGCCTATGGCGGCGTCGTGCCCGAACTCGCGTCGCGCGACCACATCCGCCGCGTGCTGCCGCTCACGCGAAAGGTGCTCGCTGATGCCGGATCGTCGCTCGACGAGGTCGACGTCGTCGCGTTCACGCAGGGCCCCGGGCTTGCCGGGGCGTTGCTCGTCGGCGCCGGCGTGGCCTGCGCGCTGGGTGCGGCCCTCGGCCGCCCGGTGCTGGGCGTGCATCATCTGGAGGGCCATCTGCTGTCGCCGTTCCTGTCGGCTGACCCGCCCGAGTTTCCGTTCGTCGCGCTGCTCGTCTCCGGCGGCCACACGCAGTTGATGCGGATCGACGACGTCGGCAGCTACGAGCTGCTCGGCGAGACCATCGACGACGCGGCCGGCGAGGCCTTCGACAAGTCGGCCAAGCTGATGGGGCTGGGCTATCCCGGCGGGCCGGCGCTCGCGCGACTGGCCGAGTTCGGCGACGCGAGCGTGTTCGATCTGCCGCGGCCCCTGCTTCACAGCGGCACGCTCGACTTCTCGTTCGCCGGCCTGAAGACCGCCGTGCGCACGCGGGTGCACAAGCTCGGCAGCAACGTCTGCGAGCAGGACAAGGCGCATCTCGCGGCTGCCACGCAGGAGGCGATCGTCGACGTGCTGGTCCACAAGTCGATGGCCGCGCTGAAGGAGACGGGGCTCAAGCGAATCGTAGTGGCCGGCGGCGTGGGCGCGAACGCCCGGCTGCGCGAGCAACTGAATGCGCAATGTGCGAAGCGCCAGATCAAAGTTCACTACCCCGAGCTCGCGCTTTGCACCGACAACGGCGCGATGATCGCGCTGGCCGCGGCGATGCGCTTGCAGCGCGGCCTGGCGCAGGTGCGCAGCGACCATGCGTTCAACGTCCTGCCGCGCTGGCCGCTGGTGGGTTGACTGCGATGAGAGACATCATCGACCGGCTGCCGGGTTCGAAGATCCGGGAAGTGGCCAATGCGGGCATGGGCCGCGACGATGTGCTCGCGTTCTGGTTCGGCGAGAGCGACGAGCCCACGCCTGAGGCAATCCGCGAGGCCGCGGTGGTGTCGCTGAACCGCGGCGAAACCTTCTACGCGCACAACCTGGGGCTGCCGGCGCTGCGCGACGCGTTGGCCGACCACATGAGCGCCCTGCATCCGGCGGTTGCCGCGAGCCGCATTGCCGTCACCTCGTCGGGCGTCAGCGCGCTGATGATCGCGATGCAGGCGCTGGCGGGCGCCGGCGACGAGGTGGTCGCCGTGGTTCCGGTGTGGCCCAACCTGACCGCGCAGCCGGCGATCCTCGGGGCGATCGTGAAGCGCGTACCGCTGAAGGTGCGCAAAGGCGCGTGGACGCTGGACCTCGAGGCGCTGCTCGACGCGGTGACCGAGCGCACCGCGGTGCTGCTGGTCAACGCACCCAACAACCCGACCGGCTGGACGCTGACCCGGGACGAGCAGCAGGCGATCCTTGCGCATTGCCGCCGGACTGGCACGTGGATCGTCGCCGACGAGGTCTACGAACGCATCTACTTCGAGTCCGGCGCCTCCGCCGCGCCGAGTTTCCTCGACGTCGCGAACGCGGACGACCGCCTGGTCGTCGTGCACAGTTTCTCGAAGAGCTTTCTGATGACGGGCTGGCGCCTCGGCTGGATGGTGGTGCCCGAGCGCCTCACGTCGGCCATCGGCAAGCTGATCGAGTTCAATACTTCCTGCGCGCCGGTGTTCGTGCAGCGTGCCGGCCTGGCCGCGCTGTCAGGGGCGGACGATTTTGTCCCCGGACTCGTGCAGCGGCTGAAGGGCTGCCGCGACACGCTGGTCCCGCAACTCGCGGCGTTGCCCGGCCTGCAGGTGGCCGATCCGCGAGGCGGCATGTACGCGTTCTTCCGCGTCGAGGGCCAGGACGATTCGCTGGCCTTTGCCAAGCGGCTCGTCGCGCAGGCGGGCCTGGGGCTCGCGCCGGGCGCCGCCTTCGGCGACGAGGCGGAAGGCTGGCTGCGCTGGTGTTTCGCGTCGCGCGACCCCGGCCGGCTCACCTTGGGCGTGCAGCGGCTGAGCCGATTCCTGGAGTCGATTCGTCTATAATCGACGGGCTTTGCCCATGGGGGTTGCCCCTGGGCGGAGCAGCAAGCACGGCGCTGGTCGGTTTCACCGGCGTTCGCAAGTTCAACACCAGGAAACCGTTGCAGCCTTCATGACTGAGCACAGTCAGTGGCGCACGGCATCCGCCACACAGGAAACACCATGAATACCACTGACAAGGCCGAGGTCGTCAAGGCCCACGCGCGCGGCACCAACGACACCGGATCGCCCGAAGTCCAGGTCGCCCTGCTGACCGCCCGCATCAACGAGCTGACCCCGCACTTCAAGACGCACAAGAAGGACCATCACGGCCGCCGCGGCCTGCTGAAGATGGTCAATGCGCGCAAGAGCCTGCTGGCCTACCTGAAGAACAAGGACGCGCAGCGCTACACCGCACTGATCCACAACCTGGGTCTGCGCAAGTAAGCCGCCGATGAGAGCAAGAAGCCTGTCTGGAACCCCAGAACAGGCTTTTTTGCGTTTGAAAGCCCAGCACCCACGATGACGATGTGTCATTCCACCGCCGTTTCGCCGCGAGCGTCGTTGGAATGGCATCGCGCCAGGGCGCCTGAGCTTCGGGTCGAAGAACGCCACCCGAAAGGCGTTCGCCATAACCGGAGAACACGATGAGCATGTTCAACAAAGTCACCAAGACCTTCCAATGGGGGCAACACACCGTGACGCTGGAAACGGGCGAGATCGCCCGCCAGGCCGGCGGTGCGGTCATCGTCAATGTCGAAGACACCGTGGTGCTGGCCACCGTGGTCGCGGCCAAGAACGCCAAGCCCGGCCAGGACTTCTTCCCGCTGACCGTCGACTACATGGAGAAGACCTACGCCGCCGGCAAAATTCCCGGCAGCTTCTTCAAGCGCGAAGGCCGCCCGAGCGAGCTCGAGACGCTGACTTCCCGCCTGATCGACCGCCCGCTGCGCCCGCTGTTCCCCGAAGGCTTCTTCAACGAAGTGCAGGTGGTGATCCACGTGCTGTCGTTGAATCCTGAAATCGCCGCCGACATTCCGTCCCTGATCGGTGCGAGCGCGGCGCTGGCGATCTCCGGCATCCCGTTCAACGGCCCGATCGGCGCCGCGCGCGTGGGCTACCTGAACGGCGAATACGTGCTGAACCCGACCAAGGCGCAGCTGGCAGAGTCGAAGCTGGATCTCGTCGTCGCCGGCACGCAAGCCGCCGTGCTGATGGTCGAGTCCGAGGCCGATCAGCTCAGCGAAGAAGTGATGCTCGGCGGCGTGGTGTTCGGTCACGAGCAGGGCAACGTCGCGATCGCCGCGATCAACGACCTGGTGCGCGATGCCGGCAAGCCGGCGTGGGACTGGTCGCCTGCGTCGAAGGACGAAGCCTTCATCGCCAAGGTCACGTCGCTCGGCGAGACCACGCTGCGCGCGGCCTACCAGATCCGCTCCAAGCAGGCCCGCACCCACGCCGTTCGCGACGCGTACGCCAAGGTGCTGGGCACGCTGGCCGAAGAAGGCGTTGCGTTCGACACCGTGAAGGTCGAGGGCCTGCTGTTCGACGTCGAAGCCCGCATCGTGCGCAGCCAGATCCTGGCCGGCGAGCCGCGCATCGACGGCCGCGACACCCGCACTGTGCGACCGATCGAGATCCGCAACGGCGTGCTGCCGCGTGTCCACGGCTCGGCGCTGTTCACCCGCGGCGAGACGCAGGCGCTGGTGGCCGCCACGCTCGGCACCGACCGCGATTCGCAGCGCATCGACGCGCTGGCCGGCGAGTTCTCCGAGCACTTCATGCTTCACTACAACATGCCGCCGTTCGCGACCGGCGAAACCGGCCGTGTCGGCACACCCAAGCGCCGGGAAATCGGCCACGGCCGACTCGCCAAGCGCGCGCTCATCGCCGCGCTGCCCGATCGCGCTGAGTTCCCGTATTCGATGCGCGTCGTCTCCGAGATCACCGAATCGAACGGCTCGTCGTCGATGGCGTCGGTGTGCGGCGGCTGCCTCGCGCTGATGGACGCCGGCGTGCCGATGAAGGCCCACGTGGCCGGCATCGCGATGGGCCTGATCAAGGAAGGCAACCGCTTCGCGGTGCTGACCGACATCCTCGGCGACGAGGATCACCTCGGCGACATGGACTTCAAGGTCGCCGGCACCACGGCCGGCGTGACCGCTCTGCAGATGGACATCAAGATCCAGGGCATCACGAAGGAAATCATGCAGGTCGCGCTGGCCCAGGCCAAGGAAGCCCGCATGCACATCCTCGGCAAGATGGTCGAGGCGATGGGCGGCGCGAAGACCGAGGTTTCGCAGTTCGCGCCGCGCCTGTACACGATGAAGATCAATCCGGAGAAGATCCGCGACGTGATCGGCAAGGGCGGCGCGACGATCCGTGCGCTGACCGAAGAAACCGGCACGACGATCGACATCGGCGAAGACGGCACGATCACGATCGCCTCCACCGATGCCGACAAGGCCGAGATGGCCAAGAAGCGCATCGAGGAGATCACCGCCGAGGTCGAAGTCGGCAAGATCTACGAAGGCCCGATCACCAAGATCCTTGACTTCGGTGCTCTCGTGAACCTGCTGCCCGGCAAGGACGGCCTGCTGCACATCAGCCAGATCGCGCACCAGCGTGTCGAGAAGGTCACCGACTTCCTGAAGGAAGGCCAGATCGTCAAGGTGAAGGTCCTCGAGACCGACGAAAAGGGCCGCGTCAAGCTGTCGATGAAGGCGTTGCTCGACCGCGAACCGCAGCGCGAGCCCCAATCGGCGTCGAACGAGTAATCGGCGCAGAACTTCGGTGGCGCGCACCGCGAGCCACCGGAACGAACCGCTGCCTCCACCGATGAAAGCCATCGAGATCACGTCCCCCGGCGCGCCCGAGGTGCTGCGTCCTGCCGAACGGCCGGACCCCGTTGCAGGCACCGGCGAGGTCCTCGTTCGTGTGTCGGCCTCCGGGGTCAACCGGCCCGACGTTCTGCAGCGCAAGGGCCTGTACCCGGTGCCACCGGGCGCATCGGACATTCCGGGCCTGGAAGTCGCCGGCACCATCGTCGACGGCGACGAGGCGGCGATGAACGAGGCCGGGCTGAAGCGCGGCGACCGTGTCTGCGCGCTGGTGGCCGGCGGCGGTTATGCCGAACTGTGCACCGCGCCGGTCGGCCAGTGCCTGCCGGTACCGGCGAACCTGAGCGACATCGAGGCGGCAAGCCTGCCGGAAACCTTCTTTACCGTCTGGTCCAACGTGTTCGATCGCGGCCACCTGCACGCCGGGGAAACCTTGCTCGTGCAAGGCGGCAGCAGCGGCATCGGCGTCACGGCGATCCAGCTGGCGAAGGCCGCCGACGCGAAAGTCATCGTGACGGTCGGCTCGGACGCGAAGGCAGCAGCCTGCATCGCGCTCGGCGCCGACGAGGCCATCAACTACAAGACCCATGACTTCGTGGCCGAAGTGCAGCGCATCACCGAAGGGCGGGGCGCGCATGTCATCCTCGACATGGTCGCCGGCGACTACGTGGCGCGCGAATTGGGCTGCCTGTCCGACGACGGCCGGCTCGTCATCATCGCAGTGCAAGGCGGCGTGAAGTCGCAGATCGACGCCGGCGCGGTGCTGCGCCGCCGCTTGACGATCACCGGCTCGACGCTGCGTCCGCGATCGGTGCAGTTCAAGGCGGCGATCGCCCGCGCGCTGCGGGAAAAGGTGTGGCCGTGGCTTGAAAGCGGCAAGGTTCAACCGGTGGTGCACCAGGTGTTCCCTGCCGAGCAAGCGGCCCAGGCCCACGCGTTGATGGAATCAAACCAGCACATCGGCAAGCTGGTGCTGGCATGGCAGACATGAGTCCGGAGAAACACACGATGCGTCGCAAACTGGTGGTCGGCAACTGGAAGATGAACGGCAGTCGGCTCGCCAACACCGAGTTGCTGGCCGGGCTGGAAGCCGCTGGACCCTTCGATGCCGACGTGGCCGTTTGCCCGCCGTTTCCGTACCTCGCCGACGTGGCCTTGTCCCTGCAGGGCAAGCGCATCGCCTGGGGTGCGCAGGACTGCTCGAGCCACGAGGACGGCGCCTACACCGGCGAGGTGTCCGCCGCGATGCTGGCCGAGTTCGGTTGCAAGTACGTGATCGTTGGGCACTCCGAGCGGCGCGCCTACCACGCCGAATCCGACCAGCGGGTGGCCGACAAGGCGAAGGTGGCACTTGCCCACCACCTGACGCCGATCGTCTGCGTCGGCGAGACGCTCGTCGAACGCGAGGCCGAGCAGACCGCGGCGGTGGTCAAGCGCCAGATGTCCGCGGTGATCCACACGCTCGGCCATTGCATCTCGCAGGTCGTCGTTGCCTATGAGCCGGTGTGGGCCATCGGCACCGGCAAGACCGCGACGCCGGAGCAGGCGCAAGCGGTGCATGCGCTGCTGCGCACGCAACTGCACGCCGCGACGCCGAAGTCCGACGAAATGCAGATCCTCTACGGCGGCAGCGTCAAGCCCGACAACGCCGCCACGCTGTTTTGCCAGCCCGACATCGACGGCGGGCTGATCGGGGGCGCGTCCCTCAAGGCGGCCGATTTCGCCGCCATTTGTCGTGCGGCGGCCTGAGGCCGGCGCCATCACCCAGTTTTTTGGAGTTGAGAAGAAATGAGCAGCTGGATGCTGAATTTGGTGGTAATGATGCAGATCCTCACGGCGCTCGCGATGATCGGCTTGGTGCTCGTGCAGCACGGCAAAGGTGCCGACATGGGCGCGTCGTTCGGCAGCGGGGCGTCGGGCAGCCTGTTCGGGGCCACCGGCAGCGCGAACTTCCTGTCGCGCTCGACGGCAGTGCTCGCGGCCGTGTTCTTCGCCTGCACGCTGGCGCTGGCTTACATCTCGAATGACCGCACCCGTCCCGAAAGCGGCAGCGTGCTCGACCGTCCGAGCACATCGATCCCGGCGGAGAACGGCGCGACTTCGGTTCCGGCCGATGCGGCCCCGACCCCTGCGGCCCCGGCGTCCGGCGCCGCGGCGATTCCTTCGAATTGATGCAGATCGAGAAGGGCTCGAAAGGGGCGGCAATGCGCCGCTCGCATTGAGGAAGGCCCTTCTTTGAGGTTAGAATCAGCGGCTGTTCGGAGAGCCATTCCTCATGCAATCCGACGCCCGCTTGACGAGTAGTTCAGAGTGGCCGACGTGGTGAAATTGGTAGACACGCTATCTTGAGGGGGTAGTGGCGAAAGCTGTGCGAGTTCGAGTCTCGCCGTCGGCACCAGATCTTCTTGCGCGAGATTCGTCCCGGGTCTCGCTCGAGCCCCAAGCCGACCCGAGCCACCATGAATCTGGAACCGTACCTGCCCGTCATCCTGTTCATTCTGGTGGGCGTGGCAGTCGGAGTGGTTCCACAGCTCATCGGCTTCGTCTTCGGCCCGCGCCGCCCCGATGCGGCGAAGAATTCCCCCTACGAATGCGGCTTCGAAGCCTTCGAAGACGCGCGCATGAAGTTCGACGTGCGCTACTACCTCGTGGCCATTCTGTTCATTCTGTTCGACCTCGAAATCGCCTTTCTCTTCCCGTGGGCGGTCGCGCTGCGCGAAATCGGTCCCGTGGGCTTCTGGGCCATGATGGTCTTCCTGGGCATCCTCGTCGTCGGCTTCGCCTACGAGTGGAAAAAGGGTGCCCTGGACTGGGAATGATGGAGTAACCACGATGGGCATCGAAGGCGTTCTCAAAGAAGGTTTCGTCACCACCAGTCTCGACACGGTGATCAACTGGTCGAAGACCGGGTCGCTGTGGCCGATGACGTTCGGCCTCGCCTGCTGCGCGGTCGAGATGATGCACGTCGGCGCGGCGCGCTACGACATCGACCGCTTCGGCATGCTGTTTCGTCCGAGTCCGCGCCAGTCCGACCTGATGATCGTCGCCGGCACCTTGTGCAACAAGATGGCACCGGCGCTGCGCAAGGTTTACGACCAGATGGCCGAACCGCGCTGGGTGCTGTCGATGGGCTCGTGCGCGAACGGCGGCGGCTACTACCACTACAGCTACTCGGTCGTGCGCGGCTGCGACCGCATCGTGCCGGTGGACGTCTACGTGCCCGGCTGCCCGCCGACGGCCGAGGCGCTGCTGTACGGGATCATCCAGCTGCAGGCGAAGATTCGCCGCGAAAACACGATCGCGCGGTAACGGCATGACGAGAATCGAAACCCTTCAAGCCGCACTGGAGTCCGTGCTCGGCAGCAAGCTTCGCAAGCTCGTGCGCGATCGCGGCGAGATCACCATCACAGTGTCGCCTGCCGACTACGTCGAAGCGTCGCTGGCATTGCGCGACGACCCGTCGCTGAAATTCGAGCAACTGATCGACCTGTGCGGCCTGGACTACTCGGGCTACAAGGACCAGCCGTGGGACGGGCCGCGCTTTTGCGTCGTCTCGCACTTGCTGTCGATCAGCCACAACTGGCGTGTGCGCCTCAAGGTCTTCGCCGACGACGACGACGTGCCGACCGTCGCCTCGCTCACCGACGTGTGGAGTGCTGCCAACTGGTTCGAGCGCGAGGCCTTCGACCTCTTCGGCATCATCTTCGACGGCCACATCGACCTGCGCCGCATCCTCACCGACTACGGTTTCATCGGACATCCGTTCCGCAAGGACTTCCCGGTCTCCGGCCATGTCGAGATGCGCTACGACCTCGATCAGAAGCGCGTCATCTACCAACCGGTGACGATCGAGCCGCGCGAGATCACGCCGCGCATCGTCCGCGAAGACAACTACGGCGGGTTGCAGTGACGGGCGCCGGCGCGAAGCATCATGGCTGAGATCAAGAACTACACCCTCAACTTCGGGCCGCAGCATCCGGCGGCCCACGGCGTGCTGCGCCTCGTGCTCGAGCTCGACGGCGAGGTGATCCAGCGCGCCGATCCGCACATCGGCTTGCTGCACCGCGCGACCGAGAAACTCGCCGAGACGCGAACCTACATCCAGTCGCTGCCGTACATGGACCGCCTCGACTATGTGTCGATGATGTGCAACGAGCACGCGTACTGTCTCGCGATCGAGAAACTGATCGGCGTCGACGTGCCGGAGCGCGCCCAGTACATCCGCGTGATGTTCAGCGAATTGACGCGGCTCCTGAACCACCTGCTGTGGCTCGGCGCACACGGGCTCGACTGCGGTGCGATGAACATCTTCATCTACTGCTTCCGCGAGCGCGAAGACCTGTTCGACATGTACGAAGCCGTGTCGGGGGCCCGCATGCACGCCGCCTACTTTCGTCCGGGCGGCGTCTATCGCGACCTGCCGGACGAGATGCCGCAGTACAAGGCATCGAAGGTTCGCAATGCGAAGACCATTGCCCAGCTGAACGAGAACCGCCAGGGCTCGCTTCTCGACTTCATCGACGACTTCGTTCAGCGCTTCCCGAAGTACGTCGACGAATACGAGACACTGCTCACCGACAACCGCATCTGGAAGCAGCGCACGGTCGGCATCGGCGTCGTGAGCCCGGAGCGTGCGATGAACCTCGGGTTCACGGGCGCGATGCTGCGCGGATCGGGCGTCGAGTGGGACCTGCGCAAGAAGCAGCCCTACGAGGTGTACGACCGCATGGATTTCGACATTCCGGTCGGCGTGAACGGCGACACCTACGACCGCTACCTCGTCCGCATCGAGGAGATGCGCCAGTCAAACCGCATCATCAAGCAGTGCTCGGACTGGCTGCGCAAGAATCCCGGCCCGGTGATCACCGACAACCACAAGGTGGCCCCGCCGTCCCGGCTGGAAATGAAGTCCAGCATGGAAGAGCTGATCCATCACTTCAAGTTGTTCACCGAAGGCTTTCACGTGCCCGAAGGCGAGGCCTACGCCGCCGTGGAGCATCCGAAGGGCGAGTTCGGCATCTACCTCGTCAGCGACGGCGCGAACAAGCCGTACCGGCTGAAGATCCGCGCCCCCGGCTTCCCGCACCTGGCCGCGCTCGACGAGATGTCGCGCGGCCACATGATCGCCGACGCGGTGGCCGTCATCGGCACGATGGACATTGTGTTTGGAGAGATCGACCGATGATGTCCGACGCGATGGAAAAACGCTTCGCCCGGGAAGTGGCCAAGTACCCGCCGGAGCAGAAGCAGTCCGCGGTGATGGCCTGCCTGGCCATCGTCCAGCAGGAGCGGGGCTTCGTCTCGGCCGACAGTGAAAAGATGGTGGCCGATTACCTCGGCATGCCGGTCATCGCGGTGCACGAGGTCACCACGTTCTACAACATGTACAACCAGCAGCCGCTGGGCCGCTTCAAGTTCAACGTCTGCACCAACCTCCCTTGCCAGCTGCGCGACGGCCAGCAGGCGCTCGAGCACCTGTGCAGCCGGCTCAGCGTGGAAGAGGGCGGCACGACGGCCGACGGCCTGTTCACCGTGCAGAAGAGCGAATGCCTGGGCGCCTGCGCCGATGCGCCGGTGATGCTGGTCAACGACCGCGAGATGTGCAGCTTCATGAGCAACCAGCGGCTCGACGAGCTGCTGGACGTGCTCGCGTCGCAGGCGAAGGAATGAGGCACGACGGCATGCTGGACCTGTCCAAGTTCAAGGCCACCGGAAGCGAGACCTGCTTCCACGACCGCCACATCCAGCCGCAGATCTATGCGGGCCTGGACGGGCGCAACTGGCGCCTGAAGGACTACGAGGCGCGCGGCGGCTACCAGGCGCTGCGCAAGATGCTCGGCAAGGACGGAGGCGAAGGCATGACGCCGGAGCAGGTCGTCGCCGAAGTCAAGACCTCGGGCCTGCGCGGACGCGGCGGCGCAGGCTTCCCGACCGGCCTGAAGTGGAGTTTCATGCCGCGCATGTACCCCGGTGCGAAGTACCTCGTCTGCAATTCAGACGAAGGCGAACCCGGCACCTGCAAGGACCGCGACATCCTGATGTTCAACCCGCACATCGTCATCGAAGGCATGGCGATTGCGGCCTATGCGATGGGCATCAGCGTCGGCTACAACTACATCCACGGCGAGATCTTCGAGGTCTACGACCGCTTCGAGGAAGCCCTCGAGGAGGCACGCCAGGCCGGCTACCTCGGCAACGAGATCCTCGGCTCCGGCTTCAACTTCCAGCTGCATGCATCGCACGGTTTCGGCGCCTACATCTGCGGCGAAGAGACTGCGCTGCTCGAGTCGCTGGAAGGCAAGAAGGGCCAGCCGCGTTTCAAGCCGCCGTTCCCCGCCAGCTATGGCCTGTACGGGAAGCCGACGACGATCAACAACACCGAAACCTTCGCGGCCGTGCCGTGGATCATCGGCAACGGCGGGCAGCCGTACCTCGAGATCGGCAAGCCCAACAACGGCGGCACGAAGATTTTCTCGGTGGTCGGCGACGTGGAACGCCCCGGCAACTTCGAGGTGCCGCTGGGCACGCCGTTCGCAACGCTGCTCGAACTCGCCGGCGGCGTGCGCAAGGGCCGCACGCTGAAGGCGGTGATCCCGGGCGGCTCGTCGGCACCGGTGCTGCCGGCGGCCGTGATGATGGACACGACGATGGACTACGACGCGATCGCAAAGGCCGGCTCCATGCTCGGCTCGGGCGCCGTCATCGTGATGGACGACAGCCGCTGCATGGTGAAGAGCCTGCTGCGCCTGTCGTACTTCTACATGCACGAGAGCTGCGGGCAGTGCACGCCGTGCCGCGAAGGCACCGGCTGGCTGTGGCGCATGGTCGATCGCATCGAGCACGGCCAGGGCAAGCCCGCCGACATCGAGCTGTTGAATTCGGTCGCCGACAACATCCAGGGCCGCACGATCTGCGCGCTGGGCGATGCCGCGGCGATGCCGGTGCGCGCGATGATCAAGCACTTCCGCGACGAGTTCGTCCATCACATCGAACACAAGACCTGCGCCGTTTCGGTGCAGGTCTGACGGTCCACGCAACATGATCGAAATCGAACTCGACGGCCGGAAAGTCCAGGTGCCCGAAGGCAGCATGGTGATGCATGCCGCCGACAAGGCCGGCACCTACATTCCGCACTTCTGCTACCACAAGAAACTCAGCATCGCGGCCAACTGCCGCATGTGCCTGGTCGACGTCGAGAAGGCGCCGAAGCCGATGCCTGCCTGTGCGACACCGGTCACGCAAGGCATGATCGTTCGCACCAAGAGCGACAAGGCGGTCAAGGCGCAGCAGAGCGTGATGGAGTTTCTGCTGATCAACCACCCGCTCGACTGCCCGATCTGCGACCAGGGTGGCGAGTGTCAGCTGCAGGACCTGGCCATCGGCTACGGCGCCTCGTCGTCGCGCTATGAAGAAGAAAAGCGCGTCGTCTTCCACAAGGAAGTCGGCCCGCTGCTGTCGATGGAAGAGATGACGCGCTGCATCCATTGCACGCGCTGCGTCCGCTTCGGCCAGGAAGTGGCCGGCGTGATGGAGCTCGGCATGATCCATCGCGGCGAACACGCCGAGATCACGACGATCACCGGCGACACCGTCGATTCCGAGCTGTCGGGCAACATGATCGATCTGTGCCCGGTTGGTGCCATCACGAGCAAGCCGTTCCGCTACCAGGCCCGCACCTGGGAGCTGTCGCGCCGCAAGAGCGTGAGCCCGCACGACAGCACCGGCGCCAACTTGATCGTGCAGGTCAAGGCCAACAAGGTAATGCGCGTCGTTCCGCTGGAGAACGAAGACGTCAACGAATGCTGGCTCGCCGACCGCGACCGCTTCTCGTACGAAGCGCTGAACAGCGACGACAGGCTGAACGCGCCGATGCTCAAGCAAGGCGGCGAGTGGAAGGCAGTCGACTGGGCCACCGCGCTCGACTACATCGTGCGCGGCCTGACGCAGATCAAGGCCGACCACGGCGCCGACCGCATCGGCGCGCTCGGCTCGCCGCACAGCACGGCGGAAGAATTGCACCTTCTGGCCAAACTGATGCGCGGCCTCGGCAGCGAGAACATCGACCACCGCACGCGGCACGCCGACTTCACGCTGCCCGAAGGTGACGCCTCCGGTGCGCCGGTGGCGCATTGGCTGGGTACGAGCATTGCGTCGCTTGGCCACCTGCAACGGGTGCTGGTCGTCGGCTCGTTCCTGCGCAAGGACCATCCGCTGTTCGCCCAGCGTTTGCGCCAGGCCGCGAAGAAGGGCGCACGCATCCACAGCATCCATGCCGTGCACGACGATTGGGCGATGCCGGTGGCCGACATGATCACCGTCGCGCCGAGCGGCTGGCTGGGCGCGATGGCGTCGGTGGCCGCCGCGATCGCCACGAGCAAGGGTCTGAGCGCCCCGGTCGCGGCCGATGAGTCCGCCGAAGCGCGAGCGATTGCCGCGTCGCTGCTGTCCGGCGAGCGCAAGGCCGTGCTGCTCGGCAATGCCGCCGCTCAGCATCCGCAGGCGAGCCAGCTGCTGTCGCTGGCCAACTGGATCGGCGAGCACACCGGCGCCACGGTGGGCTACCTGGGCGAGGCCGCGAATAGCGTCGGCGCGCAACTCGTCAATGCGCTGCCCGGCCCCGGCGGTCTGAACGCCGGGCAGATGCTGAGCGGATCGCTGAAAGCCTGCCTGCTGCTCAACGTCGAGCCGGCGTTCGACGCCGCGAACCCGAGCGCCGCCATCGAGTCGCTGCGGTCGGCCGAGATGGTCGTCGCGATGACGCCGTTCCGCAATGCCGCGGTCGACTGCGCCGACGTGCTGCTGCCGGTCGCGCCGTTCAGCGAGACCTCCGGCAGCTTCGTCAACGCCGAGGGCCGAATCCAGCGCTTTCACGGTGTCGTCAAGCCGCTCGCCGATACGCGACCGGCGTGGAAGGTGCTGCGTGTGCTGGGCAACATGCTCGGGCTGCAGGGCTTCGACTTCGAGACCCCGGACGACGTGCGCGCCGAGGCGCTGCCGGATGGCGTGGCGAGCCGGCTCAGCAACCGGGGCACCGCCTCGGTATCGAACGTCGCCGAATCGTCCGGCGATCTCGAGCGCATCGCTGACGTGCCGATCTACTGCACCGATTCGCTGGTCCGCCGTGCCGTGTCGCTGCAGCTGACGGCCGATGCCGCGCCGCCGGTGGCGAGCCTGTCGTCGGCCCTGTGGACGCAGCTCGCCTTGAACGACGGCGATTCGGTGCGCCTGGCGCAAGGCGGCGCGTCGACCGTGCTGCCGGCGCGGTGCGACGCCACGCTGGCGCGCAACGCGGTCCGTGTTCCGGCGGGCCATCCGTCGACGGCGCCGCTGGGCGCGATGTTCGGCCCCATCAGCGTCGGCAAAGCCTGAGAACCGCGATGCTCGAAACCCTTCACACCTACGGTAACTCGATGCTCGGCGGCGCCTGGCCGGTGACCTGGACGCTGATGAAGATCGTCGCCCTCGTGCTGCCGCTGATGCTGTGCGTGGCCTACCTCACGCTGTGGGAACGCAAGGCCATCGGTTGGTCGCAGATTCGCCCGGGACCGAACCGCGTCGGCCCGCTGGGCCTGCTGCAGCCGATCGCCGATGCGGTGAAGCTGATCTTCAAGGAGATCATTCTCCCGTCCGCAGCGAACCGGCCGCTGTTCCTGATCGCGCCGGTGATGACCATCATGCCGGCGCTGGCCGCCTGGGCGGTGATCCCGTTCGGCCCCGAAGTAGCGCTGGCCAACATCAACGCCGGCCTGCTGTTCCTGATGGCGATCACGTCGATGGAGGTCTACGGCGTCATCGTCGCCGGCTGGGCCTCGAACTCGAAGTACGCTTTTCTCGGCGCGCTGCGCGCGTCGGCGCAGATGGTCAGCTACGAGATCGCGATGGGCTTTGCGTTCGTCGTCGTGCTGATGGTCGCCGGCAGCCTGAACCTGACCGACATCGTGATGGGCCAGGCCGACGGCCGGTTCGCGGACATGGGGCTGACCTTCCTGTCGTGGAACTGGCTGCCGCTGCTGCCGATCTTCGTCGTCTACGTGATCGCCGGCATCGCCGAGACCAACCGCCATCCGTTCGACGTGGTCGAGGGCGAGTCCGAAATCGTCGCCGGGCACATGGTCGAGTACTCCGGCATGGCCTTCGCGATGTTCTTCCTTGCCGAGTACGCGAACATCATCCTCGTGTCCACGGTCGCCTCGGTGCTGTTCCTCGGCGGCTGGCTGTCGCCGATCGACAGCGCGATCTTCACCTGGATTCCCGGCTGGATCTGGCTGGGCATCAAGACCTTCATCGTCTGCACGTTGTTCTTGTGGGTGCGTGCCACGTTCCCGCGCTTCCGCTACGACCAGATCATGCGCTTGGGCTGGAAGATCTTCATTCCGGTCACGCTGGTCTGGCTGGTGGTCGTGGGACTGTGGATCCAGTCGCCCTGGAACATCTGGAAGTAAAGCGTAGGTCCCACCATGGCTGCTGCAACCCCGATCCGAGACCTCATTTCGAGCTTCATGCTCATCGAGCTGTTCAAGGGCATGGCCCTGACCGGCAGGCACTTCTGGTCGCGCAAGATCACCATTCAGTACCCCGAAGAGAAGACGCCGCTGTCGCCGCGCTTTCGCGGCCTGCACGCGCTGCGCCGCTATGAAAACGGCGAAGAGCGCTGCATCGCTTGCAAGCTGTGCGAAGCGGTGTGCCCGGCGCTGGCGATCACGATCGAGTCCGACATCCGCGACGACGGCTCGCGCCGCACGACGCGCTACGACATCGACCTGACCAAGTGCATCTTCTGCGGCTTTTGCGAGGAAAGCTGCCCGGTCGACTCCATCGTCGAGACGCACATCCTCGAATACCACGGGGAGAAGCGCGGCGACCTGTATTTCACGAAGGACATGCTGCTCGCCGTCGGCGACCGCTACGAAAAGGAAATCGCCGCCAACAGGGAGGCCGACGCCCGCTACCGCTGAGCCTCGCGCTCATCGACGCGGCCGGCGCCTGCGAGGGCGGCCCGGCCCGGTGCTCGACAACAACATGCAAACCATCACCGCGCTCTTCTACATCTTCTCTGCCGTGCTGTTGCTCGCCTCGTTCAAGGTGATCACCGCGCGCAGCCCCGTGTACGCCGCGCTGTACCTGGTGCTCGCCTTCTTCTCGGCCGCCTGCGTCTGGATGCTGCTGCGCGCCGAGTTTCTCGCGATTTCGCTGGTGCTCGTCTACGTGGGGGCCGTGATGGTGCTGTTCCTCTTCGTCGTGATGATGCTGGATGTCAACACCGATTCGATCCGGGAGGGCTTCTGGAAGCACTTTCCGGTCGCGCTGCTCGTGGGTGTCGTCATCGCACTCGAGATGGCGCTGGTGCTGATGCCGGGCTTCGACGTGCGCACGGCGCCGGTGCCCGATGCGGCCGCGCTGAGCCTGGGCAACACGAAACTGCTGGGCATCGAGGTCTACACGAAGTACCTCTACCCGCTGCAGATCGCCGCGGTGCTGCTGCTGGTGGCGATCATCGCGGCGATCGCGCTGACGCTGCGCCGCCGCAAGGATTCGAAGTTCATCGACCCGTCGGAGCAGGTGAGGGCCAAGAAGGCCGACCGCGTGCGCATCGTGAAGATGCCGCCGACCATCGAATTGCCGGCGGCGCCGTCCGAGCCGGGTGGAGAAAAAGCATGAGCCTCGGACCCGTCGCGCTCGGCCACTACCTGTCGCTCGGGGCGATCCTGTTTTCGCTGTCGGTGATCGGCATCTTCCTGAACCGCAAGAATCTCATCGTGCTCTTGATGTGCATCGAGCTGATGCTGCTCGCGGTGAACCTGAATTTCGTCGCCTTTTCCCACTACCTCGGCGACATGGCGGGGCAGGTGTTCGTCTTCTTCATCCTGACGGTGGCGGCCGCCGAGTCGGCGATCGGCCTGGCGATTCTCGTCGTGCTGTTCCGCAATCGGGCGACGATCAACGTCGACGAACTCGACGCGCTGAAGGGCTGATACCAGAATGTCTGCACAACTCTCCGCAACGACACTGCTGTGGGTGCCGCTGGCACCGCTCGCGGGCGCAGTTCTGGCCGGCTTCTTCGGCAAGACGATCGGCCGGCGCGGCGCACACACGGTCACGATCCTCGGCGTCCTGATCTCGTTCATCCTCTCCGTGATGGTGCTGAAGTCGGTCGCGCTCGACGGTGCGCGCTTCAACGAAACCATCTACGAGTGGATGGTGCTGGGCGACCTGAAGATGGAAATCGGCTTCCTCGTCGACGGCTTGACGGCGATGATGATGGCGGTCGTGACTTTCGTGTCGCTGATGGTGCACATCTACACGATCGGCTACATGGAGGAGGACCCGGGCTACCAGCGCTTCTTCTCGTACATCTCGCTGTTCACCTTCTCGATGCTGATGCTCGTGATGAGCAACAACTTCCTGCAGCTGTTCTTCGGCTGGGAAGCGGTGGGCCTGGTGTCGTATCTGCTGATCGGCTTCTGGTACACGCGGCCGACGGCGATCTTCGCCAACATGAAGGCCTTCATCGTCAACCGGGTCGGCGACTTCGGCTTCATTCTCGGCATAGGCCTGATCGTGGCCTACGCCGGCACGCTGGACTATGCCGAGGCGTTCGCCAAGGGGCCCGAACTGGCGGCGCTGTCCTTCCCCGGCAGCGACTGGATGCTGATGACGGTGATCTGTGTGTGCCTGTTCATCGGCGCGATGGGCAAAAGCGCGCAGTTCCCGCTGCACGTGTGGCTGCCCGACTCGATGGAGGGCCCGACGCCGATCTCCGCGCTGATTCACGCAGCGACGATGGTGACGGCCGGCATCTTCATGGTCGCGCGCATGTCGCCGCTGTTCGAGCTGTCCGATGCGGCGCTGAGCTTCGTGCTGGTCATCGGCGCGATCACGGCGCTGTTCATGGGCTTCCTCGGCATCATTCAGAACGACATCAAGCGCGTCGTTGCCTACTCCACGCTGTCGCAGCTGGGCTACATGACGGTCGCGCTCGGCGCGTCGGCCTACTCGGTGGGCGTGTTCCACCTGATGACGCACGCCTTCTTCAAAGCGCTGCTGTTCCTCGCCGCCGGCTCGGTGATCATCGGCATGCACCATGACCAGGACATCCGCAACATGGGCGGCCTGCGCAAGTACATGCCGATCACGTGGATCACGTCGCTGCTCGGTTCGCTGGCGCTGATCGGCACGCCGCTTTTCGCCGGCTTTTATTCGAAGGACAGCATCATCGAGGCGGTGCACGCGAGCAACCTGCCCGGATCCGGCTTCGCCTATTTCGCTGTGGTCGCCGGCGTGTTCGTCACGGCGTTCTATTCGTTCCGCATGTACTTCCTCGTCTTCCACGGCAAGGAACGCTTCCATCACAAGCCGTTCCCGGGTGAGCACGACCACCACGACGACCACGCCGAGCACCACGACCCGCACGAGTCGCCCTGGGTGGTGACCGCGCCGCTGGTGCTGCTGGCGGTGCCGTCGGTGGTCATCGGCTACTGGACCATCGGCCCCATGCTGTACGGCGACTTCTTCAAGGATTCGATCATCGTCGACGCCGCCCGCCATCCGGCGATGGCGCAGATGACGGAGCACTTCCACGGAGCGCTCGCGATGGCGGTGCACGGGCTGACGACGCTGCCGTTCTGGCTTGCGGTAGCCGGTGTGGCGACGGCCTATGTCTTCTACCTGCGCAAGCCCGAGATCCCCGCGGCCATCAAGGCGCGCTTCGGCTTCGTCTACCGGCTGCTCGACAACAAGTACTACATGGACTGGTTCAACGAACACGTGCTTGCCGCGGCGGCCCGCGTGGCGGGTCGTGGCCTGTGGAAGGGCGGCGACGCGGCGCTGATCGACGGTGTCGTCATCGACGGGTCGGCGCGTGCGGTGGGCGGCATCGCCGCCATCGTTCGCCTGTTCCAGACCGGCTACCTCTACTGGTATGCGCTGGTGATGATCCTCGGTGTCATCGGCCTGATGACCTGGCAGTTGTGGCCCTATCTGCGCGCCTTCGGGCACGTCTGATCGGGCTCGGAGAACAAGAACATGGGATTGCTGAGCCTTGCCATCTGGCTGCCGATCGTCGCGGGTGCCGTGCTGCTGGCGTTCGGTCGGGATGAACACGTCAAAGTGGTTCGCTGGACCGCGCTCGTTGCCGCGCTGGCGAGCTTTCTGGTGACGATTCCGCTGATCACCCGCTTCGACACCACAACCGCCGCGATGCAGTTCGAGGAGAACCTTGCCTGGATCGAGCGCTTCAACGTGTACTACCGCCTCGGCGTCGACGGCATCTCGGTGTGGTTCGTGCTGCTGACGGCCTTCATCACCGTTATCGTCGTGATCTCGGCCTGGGAAGTGATCACCGAACGGGTCAACCAGTACATGGGCGCGTTCCTGATCCTGTCGGGGATGATGGTGGGCGTGTTTGCCGCGCTCGACGGCCTGCTGTTCTTCGTGTTCTTCGAGGCCACGCTGATTCCGATGTACATCATCATCGGGATGTGGGGTGGGCCGCGTCGAGTCTATGCCGCGTTCAAGTTCTTCCTGTACACGCTCGCCGGCTCACTGTTGATGCTGGTGGCGCTGATTTACCTGTACTACAAGTCCGGCGGCAGTTTCGATATCCTGGCCTGGCATGACCTGCCGCTCAGCATGGACGTGCAGGCGTTGCTGTTCTTCGCATTCCTCGCCGCGTTTGCGGTCAAGGTGCCAATGTGGCCGGTGCACACCTGGCTGCCCGACGCTCACGTCGAGGCGCCGACCGGCGGCTCGGTCGTGCTGGCCGCGATCATGCTGAAGCTGGGCGCCTACGGCTTCTTGCGCTTCTCGATGCCGATCACGCCCGACGCGGCGCACGAGTACGCCTGGTTCATCATCGGACTGTCGCTGATCGCCGTGCTCTACATCGGCCTGGTCGCGCTGGTGCAGCAGGACATGAAGAAGCTGGTCGCGTATTCGTCGGTCGCCCACATGGGTTTCGTGACGCTCGGCTTCTTCATCTTCAACGAGCTGGGCGTGTCCGGCGGCCTCGTGCAGATGATCTCGCACGGCTTCGTCTCGGGCGCGATGTTCCTGTGCATCGGCGTGCTCTACGACCGCGTGCATTCGCGCGAGATCTCGAGCTACGGCGGCGTCGTCAACACGATGCCGAAGTTCGCCGCGCTGGCGGTGTTCTTCGCGATGGCCAACTGCGGGCTGCCCGGCACGGCAGGATTCGTCGGCGAGTGGATGGTCATTCTCGGCACCGTGAAGGTCAGCTTCTGGCTCGCCGCACTCGCCGCGACAACGCTGATCTTCGGCGCCGCCTACACGCTGTGGATGGTCAAGCGCGTCTACTTCGGGCCGGTAGCCAACGAGGACGTGCGCGCGCTGAAAGACGTCAACGCGCGCGAGTTCGCGATGCTGTCGGTGCTCGCGATTGCGGTGCTGTGGATGGGTGTCTATCCGAAGCCCTTCACCGACACGATGCATGTGTCGGTCACCGAGCTGCTGAAACACGTTGCGGTGTCCAAGCTGAACTGAGAACGACATGGACATGAACTGGACCGCCGTCTACCCCGAGATCGTCCTGCTGACGATGGCTCTGATCGTCGCGATGGTCGACCTGTGGGTCAAGGATCCGCGCCGCACGCCGACCTACCTGCTGACGCAGCTGTCGCTCGGCGTCGTCGCGGTGATGCACCTCGTCGACTTCAACCAGGGCCTCACCGTCTACGCGATGCAGCGCATGGTCGTGGCCGACCCGATGGGGCACCTGCTGGGCTTCTTCGCGACGGCCGCCACGATGGTCGCGCTGGTTTACGCGCGCCCCTACGCCGCCGACCGCGAGATGCTCAAGGGTGAGCTCTTCACGCTCGCGATGTTTTCGCTGCTCGGCATCAACGTGATGCTGTCGGCGAACAACTTCCTCGTCATCTACCTCGGCCTGGAGCTGATGAGTTTGTCGCTGTACGCGCTGACGGCGATGCGGCGCGACAACCTGAACGCCACCGAAGCGGCGATGAAGTACTTCGTGCTCGGCGCGCTGGCCAGCGGCTTCCTGCTCTACGGCCTGTCGATGATGTACGGCGCCACCGGCTCGCTCGAGATCGGCGAGGTCTTCAAGGCCATCGGCACCGGCCAGGCGAACAAGGCGGTGCTGATCCTCGGCGTGGTCTTCGTCGTCGCGGGGCTTGGCTTCAAGCTGGGCTCGGTGCCGTTCCACATGTGGGTGCCCGACGTGTACCACGGCGCGCCCACCGCGATCACGCTGCTGATCGGCGGCGCGCCCGAGTTCGCCGCGTTCGCGATCACGATCCGCCTGCTGGTCGAAGGCATGCTGGGCCTGGCGGTCGACTGGCAGCAGATGCTGGTCGTGCTGTCGCTCGGCTCGCTCGCGCTCGGCAACCTCGCCGCGATCGCGCAGACGAACATCAAGCGCATGCTTGCCTATTCGACGATCGGCCAGATGGGCTTCATGCTGCTGGGCCTGTGCTCCGGCGTCGTCAACAACAACACGCTGTCCGCGGCGAATGCCTACAGCTCGGCGATGTTCTACGTCGTCACCTACGTGCTGACGACGCTCGGCACCTTCGGTGTCATCATGCTGCTGGCACGCCAGGGCTTCGAGTCCGACCAGATCGACGACTTCAAGGGCCTCGCGCGCCGCAGCCCGTGGTACGCCGGCGTGATGGCGATCTTCATGTTCTCTCTGGCCGGCATTCCGCCGACGGTGGGTTTCTACGCGAAGCTCGCGGTGCTGCAGGCGCTCGTGTCGACCAACGTCGAGAGCTACATCTGGCTCGCGGTCGCGGCGGTGATGCTGTCGCTGATCGGCGCGTTCTACTACATCCGCCTCGTGAAGATCATGTACTTCGACGAACCGGTGGAAACGGCCCCCATCGTCGCCGGCGGCGACGTGCGCGCGCTGCTGTCCATCAACGGCGCGGCCGTGTTGCTGTTCGGTCTCGTGCCGGGCGGGTTGATGGCGATGTGCGCCGAGGCGATCGTCAAGGCGTTGGGCACCTGAAGTCGTGGCATCCTCGGCCGCAGTCTGGCTGGTGATCCTCGTGGCGGTCATCGCCGCCAACCTGCCATTCGTCAACGAGCGGCTGTTCGTCGTCGGGCCGAAGCGCGATCCGAAGCACCTCGGATGGCGGCTGCTGGAGCTCGTGCTGCTGTGGGGTCTCACGCTCGGCGTGGGCTTCGCGCTCGAGGCGCGCATCGGACAGATCCAGGTCCAGGGTTGGCAGTTCTATGCCGCCTTCGGTTGCCTGTTCCTCACGCTGGCGTTCCCCGGGTTCGTCTGGCGCTACCTGAAACGCCACCGTGGATGAGACAAGCATGAACCCACCCTCGGACGACGCCCACCTGCGCGAGGAAGCGATCCAGTCGGAACAGGTCTTTCACGGCCGGCTGCTCGACGTCCGCCGCGACACCGTGCGGCTGCCGACCGGTGACACGGCGGTGCGCGAATACGTCGTGCATCCGGGGGCCGTGATGGTCGTGCCGCTGCTCGACGACGGGCGCCTCGTCATCGAGCGGCAGTTTCGCTATCCCGTCGGCCGCGTGATGATCGAGTTTCCCGCCGGCAAGCTCGATCCGGGTGAGTCGCCGCTGACCTGTGCCGTGCGCGAACTGGCCGAGGAAACGGGCTACCGCGCGCGCGAGTGGGCGCGCGCCGGCCTGCACCACAACGCGATCGGCTACTCGAATGAGCGCATCGAGGTCTGGTTCGCGCGCGGGCTGAGCCCCGGCGAACGCCTGCTCGACCACGGCGAGTTTCTGGACGTGCAGACCGCGACGCTGGACGAACTGCTGGCCCTCGCCGGGCGGGGCGAACTGACCGACGCGAAGACGCTGATCGGGCTCATGTGGTTGCAGAATTGGCAAGCCGGCCGCTGGCCGCTGGACTGGCAGGCAGCAGCCTAGGCGGCGGGCAGCCATAATCGGGGCACCATGAAGGTTCTGAACCTGCGCTGCGCGCACGATCATCCGTTCGAGGGCTGGTTCGCCTCCGACGACGATTTCCAGTCGCAGCTGCAGCGCAGCCTCATCGAATGCCCGATGTGCGGAGACAAGACCGTGACGCGGCTGCCGTCGGCGCCGCGCTTGAACGTCTCCGGCGCGCGCGAACCGTCGTCGACACCAGCCAAGCCGCCGTCGACCGACGCGCCCGTTCCGGTGACAATGGAAGCCGCCTGGCTGCGCGCTGTGCAGCACGTGATGAGCCACACTGTCGACGTCGGCGATCGGTTTGCCGAAGAGGCCCGACGCATTCACTACGGCGAGGTCGACGAACGCGCGATCCGCGGCCGCGCGACGCCCGACGAGGCGATGGCGCTGAAGGAAGAGGGCATCGAGGTGATGTCGCTGCCGGTGCCGGCGGCGTTGAAGGGGCCGGTTCAGTAGCCCGGATGAAATCCGGGGTTTCGGTGCGTCGACAAGCACCGCTCCGAATCGCATCCGGGCTACAACAGGCGGCCCGGGTTCATCAGATTGGCGGGATCCAGCGCCGCCTTGATCGCGCGCATCATCGACATCGCCGCCGGCGACTTGCGGTGCACCAGTTCCTCTCGCTTGAGTTGTCCGATGCCGTGCTCGGCCGAAATCGATCCGGCATGCGCCGACACCGCGTCGTACACCAGGCGGTTGACCGCCGCTTCGTGCTCACGCAGGAAGTCGGCCGCCGCCACGCCGGCCGGCGCCTGCAGGTTGTAGTGCAGGTTGCCGTCGCCCAGGTGCCCGAAGTTGACGAGCCGGGCGCCGGGAAACGCCGCGAGCAGCGCCGCGTCGGTGGCGGCAACGAACGCGGGAATGCGCGACACCGGCAACGAGATGTCGTGCTTGATATTGAGCCCCTCTTCGGCCTGCGCGAGCGGGATCGACTCGCGCAAGTGCCACATCGCCTTCGACTGCTCCAGGCTCTCGGCCAGCGCCGCGTCGTCGATCACGCCGTCTTCGAGCGCTGATTCAAGCAGCGATTCGAACAGCCCGCGTGCATGCGCTTCGCTCTCGGCGTCTGACTGTTCGAGCAGCACCGTCCACGGCGCTGGTGGCAGCGGCTGCGCCAGCTGCGGAAAATGCGTGCGCACCAGGTCAAGCGCAAACCGGCCCATCACCTCGAAGCCGGTCAGCCCGGCGCCGAGCCGGCGTTGCGCTCGCTGCAGCAGCTGCACGGCGGCGTCCAGCGTCGGCAGCGCGGCAAGCGCGGTCATCTTCGCCGCCGGCTGCGGATAGAGCTTCAGCGTGGCGCCGGTGATGATGCCCAGCGTGCCTTCGCTGCCGATGAACAGGTCGCGCAGGTCGTAGCCGGTGTTGTCCTTGCGCAGTCCGGCCAGGCCATCCCAAACCTCGCCGGCGGCGGTGACGACCTCCAGTCCCAGGCACAGTTCGCGTGCGTTGCCGTAGCGCAGCACCTGCGTGCCGCCGGCGTTGGCTGCGAGGTTGCCGCCTATCGTGCAGCTGCCTTCGGCGGCGAGGCTCAGCGGAAACAGCAGGCCGTGCGACGCAGCGGTCTCCTGCAGCGCCTGAAGCACGCAGCCGGCGTCCACCGTCATCGTGAAGTTGGCTTCGTCGACCTGCCGCACGCGGTTCATCCGCGTGAGGCTCAGCAGCACCTGTGTGCCGCTCGCGTCGGGCACCGAGCCGCCGACGAGGCCGGTGTTGCCGCCTTGCGGCACGATGCCGGTGCCCTGCGCGGCGCAGGCTGTGACGACGGCCGCGACTTCGGCGGTCGTCGCCGGCCGCACAACCGCGAGCGCGCGACCTCGATAGCGCTTGCGCCAGTCGAGCTCCCAGGCCGATAGATCGCCATCCGCCAGCACGTTGGCGGCGCCAACCGCCGTGCGCAGTTCGTCGAGCAGCTTGCTCACGACACCGCCTCCTTGGCGTGACGCAACCGCCAGCGCACGTGGACCGCGCAGGCGGTGAACAGCGTCAGGCACAGCACCACCTCGATCACCGCCAGCGCAGCGCTCGGTCCGCGGTCGCTGGTGGCGCGCACCACGCCTTCGATGAAGTAGACCCAAACGAACAGGCTGACCCAGCGGTAGGTGTACATGCGGTTCTTCATCAGCCCCGCCAGCGGAATCGCGAGCGGTAGCACCTTCCAGGCCAGCGTGCCGCGGCCGGTCGGCGCGAGCCACAGCTCCCAGGCGAGTCCGAGGACGATCAAGGCCAGCACGCTGGACACCGCGAGCGCGCGGGTCCAGGCGACGGTGGGGGGCAGGGTCGCATCGCTCATTGCTGGCATCATAGCCAGCGATGAACTTCCCCACGACCCTGCGAGCCACGTGGCAAGGCCACGTGACCCGCCTCGTGCAGACGCTGCAGACCTGGCCGTGGCTGGAGACGCTGCAGACGCTGCGCCAGCGCTTCCGCGAAGACCGCCTCGGCATCACCGCCAGCAGCCTCACGTTCACGACGCTGATCTCGCTGGTGCCGCTCGTCACGGTGATGCTGGCGGTGTTCTCCGCCTTTCCGATGTTCGCAAGCGTGCAGGGCAGCGTCGAGAAGTACTTCCTGCGGGCGCTGGTGCCCGACAGCATTGCCAAGCCGGTGCTGAGCGCGCTGACGCAGTTCGCCAGCAAGGCCAACAGCCTCGGCAGCGTCGGCCTGATCATCCTGATATTCACCGCGCTGGCGCTGATGCTCACGATAGACCGCACGCTGAACGCGATCTGGCGCGTGCGCACGCCACGGCCGATCGCGCAGCGCGTGCTGGTGTACTGGGCCGCGGTCACGCTCGGGCCGCTGCTCGTCGGCGGAAGCATCACGCTGACCTCGTACGCGCTGTCGGCGTCCAAGGGGCTGGTCGGCGGGATGCCGGGCGGCGTGAAGCTGCTTCTCGACGCGCTGGTGTTCGGCTTGCAGGCCGCCGGTGTCGCGGCGCTGTTCCACTACGTGCCGAACACGACGGTGCGCTGGCGCCACGCGATCGCCGGCGGCGTGTTCGTCGCGATCGGGCTCGAAGTCGCGCAGTGGGGGCTGGCGTGGTACCTGAGCCGGATTCCGTCGTTCTCGCTGGTCTACGGCACCTTTGCCACTTTGCCGATCCTGCTGGTCTGGATCTACCTCGGCTGGGTCATCGTGCTGCTCGGTGCGGTGATCGCGGCCTACGCGCCCAGCCTGCAGATGCGCGTCGTTCGGCTGCCCGACCTCCCGGGCTCGCGTTTCCACCTCGCCGTGACCTTGCTGCGCACGCTCGCGCGTGCCCGTCTGACCACTAGACACGGCATGAGCCTGCCGGAACTCGCCGAGGCCTTGCGCACCGATCCGCTGCAGATCGAGCCCATCCTCGACACGCTGGTGGCGATCGACTGGGCAGGCCGGCTCGACGAGGGCGGCACCGCGCGCTACGTGCTGCTGTGCGACCCGGGCACGACGCCGGCGGCGCCGGTGCTGTCGCAGCTGTTGCTCGAGCCGTCGCCGACGTTGCGCCGCTTCTGGCAGCGCGCCGGCTTCAGCGACATGACGCTGCGCGAGCTGATCGACGACTGATCAGGTGCTCTCCTCACGGTGCAGCTGGCCGGCGCCGCAGTGCATCGCCTGGTCCTTGCCGAGGTGCTTGGCCGCGTACATCGCGTCGTCGGCGAGCTGCAGCAGTTTCATCGGATGCTGCGCGTCGGCCGGGGCCAGCGCATAGCCGATGCTGGCGCTGGTGAGGGACGACACGTCGCGCACGGCGGCCAGCATGTGCAGCGCCAGAGCCTGCGCGCCGGCCGCGTCGCGCACGGCGGCGAGCACCAGGAATTCGTCGCCGCCGAAGCGGCCCACGGCATCGTCGGCCCGCACGGCGGCCTGCAGGGCACCGGCCACGTTGACCAGCAGCCGGTCGCCTTCGCGGTGGCCGAGCCGATCGTTGACGGCCTTGAAGCCGTCGAGGTCGACGAAGAACAGCGCCACCGGCGTCTGCTGCGCATCGAGCATCGCCGCCTCCACGCGATCCATCATCGTGCGCCGGCTCAGCACGTCGGTCAGGGCGTCGCGCTCGACGCTGCGGCGGAGCCTTTCCTGCGCCATCGTCAGCTCGTGCACGTCGATGGTCACCGTGTAGACGCCGCGCACCTGGCGTCGCGCATCGAAGTCGGGCACGTAGCTCGTGCGCAGCCAGCGCGGCCCTTGCGGCAGGCGGTCGACGAGGCGTGTGTACTGCACCGTCTGGCCCTTCAGCGCGCGCTCGAAGTACGGCGCGTGCTCGGCCCAGCGCTTGGCGCCGCGCACCTCGCCGATATGCCGGCCGAGCAACTGGTCCGTCGAGAGGCCGATCGCGTTGCAATAGGCCTTGTTGACGAAGCGCAGCACGAAGCCGCGGTCGACGTACGTGAGCGGGTAGGGAATGTTCTCGGTGAAGCGGTCCAGCCGCTCGCGTGCCGCTTCGAGGGCTTCGCGGGCGAGCACGTCGGCATGAATGTCGAAGGCGATCGTGAAGACCGCTTCGACCTCGGCGTTCGGTCCGATGTCGGGGAACACCTGGACACGTGCCCAACGCGAGGACTTGCTGCCGTGCGTCAGGCGCCGTTCGTAGTGGACGGTGCGGCCCTCGAAGGCATCGCGAAACGCCGACTCCGCGCGGGCCCAGGCGTCGTCGCCGAAGATCTCCTGCAGCGTGCGGCCGATCAGCTCGTCGCGCGGTCGCTCGGCCCATCCGAGGTAGGGCTCGTTGCAGAAGACCAGCCTGCTGTGCGCGTCCCAGCGCCCGATCGGCAGGTCGATCACATCGACCAGGCGCTCGATGTGCGAGAGGCGATGCGAAGGCGGAAAGGTGGAGGACGACATCGGCGAAGTCAGAACGGAATCTTGCCGGTCCAGATGTCCTTGTACATGACCCAGTCACCCATGAAGCTGTAGAGCGGCCGCTTGAACGACGCCGGCTTGTTCTTCTCGAAGACGAAATGCCCGAGCCACGCGAAGCCGTAGCCGGCGAGCAAGCCGTACAGCAGGTACTGCGGTCGGCCGGTGGCCAGCAGCATCGCCAGGCACACGAGCGCCAGCGTGGAGCCGGCGAAGTGCAGCCGGCGGCAGGTGCGGTTCTGGTGTTCGCCCAGATAGAACGGGTAGAACTCGGCGAAGCTCTTGAACGACTTCGGGTCGGTGACGGCGGTGGCGATGTTCATCGGCGACTCCTACTTCAGTGCATCCCGCAAGGCATTCAACACCGCGTCGGGCACCTCCGACATCAGGGAATGTCCCCCGGGCAGCGTCCGCACCTTGGCGTTCAGGGCGGAGGCGATGTCGCGGGTGGCCTTCGGCGTGGTCATCTGGTCGTGCTCGCCGAGGATGAAGGTGACCGGGCATCGGACCTGTGCAGCGGCTTCCAGCCCGTGCGCATAGCGGTCGCAGACACCGAAGTCGTGCAGGAAGAGGTTGCCCTCCTGCGGGCCGCTCGCCTGCATGCGTCGCATCAGCGCCTGGTTGGCCCCGTGCAGCCAGGTGCCGGGGCCGGGATACGACGGTTTCGCCGCCGTCGTCGAGTGCGAGAAGGCGTTGACCATGTCGATGGCCTTCAGCGGCGCCTCGCGGGCCGTGGTCATCAGCGTGTCGGACACCTTCATCGGGTAGGCGATGCCGATCATCACGAGTCGCGTGATGCGCTGCGGCGCGCGGGCCGCCGCTTCGAGTGCGATCAAGGAGCCCATGCTGTGGCCGACCAGCGCGGCCTGCTGCACGTCTGCCGCATCGAGCAGAGCGAGCACCCAGTCCGCCAGCGCTTCCACGTCGGCCAGCGGCGGACCCTCGCTGCGGCCGTGCCCGGGCTGGTCGACGGCGAGCACCGCGTGGCCGTGGTGCGCAGCCCAGCGCGCAAGCAGCGTCCACACGCTGTGGTCGTGCAGCGCGCCGTGGATGAACACCAGGCAAGGCAGCGTCGGGTCGAAAGGTTTGCCGCCGGTGTAGGCGTAGGCCTGGCGGCCGTTCACGTCGATCCGCATCAGCGCACCGCCTTTTCCGCGGCCTTCAGCGCCCGCTTCAGGTCGTCGATCAGGTCGTCGGGGTCTTCGAGGCCGATCGACAGCCGGATCGTGCCCGGCGTGATGCCGGCCTGCGCCAGCGCCGCGTCGTCCATCCGGAAATGCGTCGTCGATGCCGGGTGGATCACCAGCGAGCGGCAATCGCCGACGTTGGCGAGGTGCGAGAAGATCTTCAGCGCCTCGATGAAGGCCTTGCCCTGCTCGCGGCTGCCCTTGAGCCCGAAGCTGAACACGGACCCGCAGCCGCGCGGCAGCAGCCGCTTGGCCAGCGCATGGCCGGGGTGGCCTTCGAGCTCGGGATAGCCCACGCTTTCCACCATCGGATGCGACGCCAGGAAGGCGACCACCTTGCGGGTGTTCTCCACGTGCCGGGCCATCCGCAGCGGCAGCGTCTCGATGCCTTGCAGGATCAGCCACGCGGTGTGCGGGCTCATACAGGCACCGAAGTCGCGAAGGCCTTCACGCCGAGCGCGCAGCAGGAAGGCGCCGACAGTGCTTTCCTCGCTGAACACCATGCCGTGGAAACCTTCGTACGGCGCGGTCAGCTCGGGGAATCGGCCCGAGGCCTCCCAGTCGAAGCCGCCGCCGTCGACCAGCACGCCGCCGATAACGGTGCCATGGCCGGACAGGAACTTGGTGGCGGAATGAAACACCAGATCGGCGCCGAGCCGCAGCGGCTGCATCAGGTAGGGTGTCGTGAAGGTCGAATCGAGCAGCAGCGGCAGTCCGTGTTCGTGCGCCAGGGTGGCGACCGTCGGCACGTCGAGCACGTCCAGCCCCGGGTTGCCGAGCGTCTCGCCGAACAGCAGCCGGGTCGTGGGCCGGATCGCGCCACGCCAGCCGTCGATGTCGCCCGGTTTCACGAAGGTCGTTTCGATGCCGAAACGAGCCAGTGTGTAGTGCAACAGGTTGTGCGAGCCGCCGTACAGCGCCGAGCTCGAGACGATGTGCGATCCGGCGCCGGCGAGCGTGCAGATCGCGAGGTGCAGCGCCGCCTGGCCGCTGGCGGTCGCGATCGCGCCGATGCCGCCGTCGAGCGCCGCAACGCGCTCCTCCAGTACCGCATTGGTCGGGTTGGAGATGCGGCTGTAGACGTGGCCGGAGCGCTCCATATTGAACAGCGAGGCGGCGTGGTCGCTGTTCTCGAAGACAAATGAGGTGGACAGGTGGATCGGCACGGCGCGCGCCCCGGTGGCCGGGTCGGGCGTGGCGCCGGCGTGCAGCGCGAGGGTGTCGAAACCGGGGTCGGAAGAGCCGGGCATGCGGAGGTGTCCTCGTGGAGGTCCTTGCGGGTGAGCGGGGTGTTGCTCCTCGGCATTGTGGGCTATATTGGTTCGTCCACGGACCGGAAGGAGCCTCCCATGAAAGTCAGCGACATCCTGCGCGTGAAGGGCGGAACCCTCTACACCATTTCCCCCGACCAGCCACTGATCCAGGCGGTGACGACGATGGCCGACAACGACATCGGCTCGCTCGTGGTCATGGACCACGGCGACCTGGTGGGCATGCTGACCTTCCGCGAGGTGATCCAGTCGGTCGTCAAGAACGGCGGCATCGTCGGCAGCACGCAGGTGCAAAGCGTGATGGACGACCACCCGCTCACCGCCACCCCGGAAACCGAGATCGACGAAGTGCGCCGCATGATGCTCGGCCGCCACGCCCGCTACATGCCGGTGATCACGCAGCGCACCTTGATGGGCGTGATCTCGTTCTACGACGTCGCCAAGGCCGTGGTCGACAGTCAGGACTTCGAGAACCGCATGCTGAAGGCCTACATCCGCGACTGGCCGGTCGACGAGTCGCGCGACGAGCAGACGTCGGCGCCGACCTGAGCCGATTAGCCCCCGACGAGCACCGCCGAAAGGCGGTTTTTTTGTTCCCTCTCCCCCTGGGAGACGGTTAGGGTGAGGGGCGCGGCCGTCCATGTGAATCCCGCCCTCACCCCAGCCCTTTGCCCGGGGGAGAGGGGGAGTGCCCCGGTAAAATCGCCCATCGACTCCAGGGCCCTCCATGTCCGGCAGCACCTTCGGCAGCATCCTCCGCGTCACGAACTTCGGCGAATCGCACGGGCCCGCCATCGGCTGCGTGATCGACGGCTGCCCGCCCGGCATGGTGCTGTCCGAGGCCGACATCCAGCCCGAGCTCGACCGGCGGCGCCCCGGCACCTCGCGCCACGTGACCCAGCGCAACGAACCGGATGCGGTGGAAATCCTCTCCGGTGTCTACGAGGGCAGGACCACCGGCACGCCGATCTGTCTGCTGATTCGCAACACCGACCAGCGCAGCAAGGACTACGGCAACATCGCGCAGAGCTTCCGCCCCGGCCACGCCGACTACACCTACTGGCACAAGTACGGCATCCGCGACCCACGCGGCGGCGGGCGTTCGTCGGCGCGGCTGACGGCGCCGATGGTCGGCGCCGGCGCCGTGGCGCGCAAGTGGCTGCAGCAGGCCTACGGCACGAGCTTCGTCGGCTACATGACGCAGCTCGGCGACATCGCGATCCCGTTCGAGTCGCTGGACCACGTGCCGAGCAACCCCTTCTTCGCGCCGAACGCGAGCGACATCGCGCAGCTCGAGGCCTACATGGACGAGCTGCGCAAGGCCGGCGACAGCTGCGGCGCGCGCATCACCGTGGTCGCCCGCCAGGTGCCGGTGGGGCTGGGCGCGCCCCTGTTCGACAAGCTCGACGCCGACATCGCCTACGCGATGATGGGCATCAACGCGGTGAAGGGCGTGGAGATCGGCGCCGGCTTCGCAAGCGTGGCCCAGCGCGGCACGACCCATGGCGACGAGCTGACGCCGGAAGGCTTCATGAGCAACAACGCCGGCGGCGTGCTCGGCGGCATTTCGACCGGGCAGGACATCACGGTGTCGATCGCGATCAAGCCCACCAGTTCGATCCGCAGCCCGCGCCATTCGATCGATGTGGCCGGCGAGCCGACGATCGTCGAAACCTTCGGCCGCCACGACCCCTGCGTCGGTATCCGCGCGACGCCGATCGCCGAGGCGATGCTCGCGCTGGTGCTGATGGACCACGCGCTGCTGCACCGTGCGCAGTGCGCCGAGGTGAGCGTGGCCACGCCGAAGATTCCGGCCGACGGCCGGCCGGGCTGAACTGCCGTCACCCCGGTTGAAGTTGGTGTAGCCCGGATGAAATCCGGGGGCTGCGCAGGCGTGAAGACACGTTCCCCGGATTTCATCCGGGCTGCGGACGACAATGCTGCGCCCTCGTGCAGCCTTCGCTCGCCGGAGCCATAATCCGCGCCCCACGCAGTCAGATCGGAGCCCCCCATGCAAACCACCCGCCTCGGTTCCACCGGCCTCGCCGTCTCCCGCATCTGCCTGGGCATGATGACCTACGGCACGCCGCAGTGGCGCCCGTGGGTGCTCGAAGAAGAAGCCAGCCGACCGCTGGTGCGGCACGCCGTCGAGCTCGGCATCAACTTCTTCGACACCGCCGACATGTATTCCGCCGGCGAAAGCGAGGTGCTGACCGGCAAGTTCCTGCGCGAGTTCTGCCGGCGCGACGAGATCGTCATCGCGACCAAGCTGTACTTCCCGGTCGACCTCGGTTTTCGCGGCGTCGCCCCCGACAGCACGAAGACGGTGGAGCGGCCCAATCAAAGCGGCCTGTCGCGCAAGCGCATCCTCCACGCGGTCGACGCGAGCCTGCAGCGCCTGGGCACCGACTACATCGACATCTACCAGATCCACCGCTGGGACCCGCACACGCCGATCGAAGAGACGATGGAGGCGCTGCACGACGTCGTGAAGGCCGGCAAGGTGCGCTACCTCGGCGCGAGCTCGATGTGGGCCTGGCAGTTCGCGAAGGCGCAGCAGGCGGCGCGCGACAACGGCTGGACCCGCTTCGTCAGCATGCAGAACCACTACAACCTCGCCTACCGCGAAGAGGAGCGCGAGATGATCCCGCTGTGCCGCGACCAGGGCGTTGCGCTGCTGCCGTGGAGCCCGCTCGCGCGCGGCTTCCTGGCCGGAAACCGCAAGGCCGGCGACGCCGCTTCCGGTGCCACCTCGCGCGCCCAGACCGACGACCTCGCGCAGAAGTACTACTACCGGAGCAGTGACTTCGCCGCCGTCGAGCGCCTGTCGGCGCTGGCGGCGCAAAAAGGCGTCAGCAACGCGACGCTGGCCTACGCCTGGCTGCTGCACAAGGGCGTCACCGCGCCCATCGTCGGCGCGAGCAAGCTGCACCAGCTCGACCAGGCGGTGGCGGCGGCCGGGATCGAGCTCACCGACGACGAAGCGGCCCGGCTCGAAGCCGGCTACGAGCCGCATCCGGTGATCGGCCACACCTGAGGCGGGTCGACGCGAGCGTGCCCCCGCCGCGCAGCCTGACCCCCGGAATCTGCAATCCGTCGCATGTGGGATTGCCGGCCATCGCCGGACTCCTACACTGCGACCGCTTCACGAGAGCGGACAAGGAGATCAACAATGGGCAAGGGATGGGTGATGAGCGGCGTCGGCGTGGCGGTCGCCATCGGCATCGCCGCCGCGGTGTGGGTCGGTCGCAGCGACCGAGGGCAGGCGGAAGCCGCCGTCAATGACCAGCCCTCGGGGCAGGCCGCCCAAGACGGCAAGGGGCCCAAGAAGCCCGACGTCCCGCTGGAATTCACCCCGCGCGAGGTCGTGCAGCCGGTGCTCGCCGGCATGCCGCTGCCGATGGAGTTTTCCGGCCCGCTTGTGGCGCCGTCGACCGCCGTCGTGCGCGCCCGCTCCGGCGGCACGCTGTTGTCGCTGCACGTGGGCGAGGGCAGCCGCGTCAAGGCCGGCCAGGTGCTCGGCGCGATCGACCTGGCCGAGCTGGCCGGGCGCGTTGCCGAACGCAATGCGATGCTGGCCTCGGCCAAGGCGCAGCTCGCGCAGGCGGAACGCACGCATGCGTCGAACCAGCGGCTGGCCGATCAGCAGTTCATCTCGCCGATCGCGCTCGAGTCCTCGCGTTCGGCGCTGGAGACCGCGCGTGCCCAGGTCAACGCCGCTCGGGCCCAGCTCGACACGATGCGCGTGGGCCTGCGCGATGCCGCCCTGGTCGCGCCGATCGCCGGCGTCGTGCACAAGCGCCATGTCGTCCCCGGGGAAAAACTCAGCGTCGAGCAGCCGGTGCTGAGCATCGTCGACATCACCCGGCTCGAACTCGCCGGCAGCGTCGGCACGCACGAGGTGTCGCGGCTCGCGCCTGGCATGCCGGTGCAGGTGCAGGTCGAGGGCCACGCCGATGCGGTGACCGGGCGGCTCGCGCGCATTGCGCCGGCCGCCGAGCCCGGCACCCGCTCCATCGGTGTGACGATCGCTCTGGCGAACCCGAAGGAGACCTTCCGCGCCGGGCAGTACGCGATGGGGCGTGTGGTGCTGGACGACCCGACGCGGCGGCTGACGCTGCCGGTGTCCGCCATCGGCAGCACCTCCGGCCAGCATCACGTGTGGGTGATCGAGAACGGCGAATTGCTGCGCCGCGCCGTCATCACCGGGCGGCGCGACGAGCGCGAAGCCCGCGTCGAGGTGCTGCAGGGGCTGTCCCCCGGCAGCGTTGTACTCGCGGCGCGCTTCGACAACCTGCGCGAGGGCGCCAAGGCTGTCGTCGTGGCCCGCACGGCGCCGGTGGCGTCGGCCTCGGCGTCGTCGGCAGTCGTCGCCAAGTAACGCAAGGGATTCGCCATGTGGATCACCCGCGTCTCGATCAACAACCCCGTCTTCGCCTCGATGGTGATGGTCGCGCTGTGCGTGCTCGGGCTGTTCGCCTATGTGCGGCTCGGCGTCGAACAGATGCCCGACATCCAGTTCCCCGGCGCCGCGGTCGAGGTGAGCTACCCCGGCGCGTCGCCCGAGGCCGTGGAGCGCGAGATCAGCAAGCCGGTCGAGGAAGCGCTGAACAGCATTGCCGGCGTCAAGCGCATCACCTCGCGCAGCTTCGAGGGCCAGAGCCAGACCTGGGTCGAGTTCAGTCTCGACGCCGACATGGCCCGCGCGATGCAGGACCTGCGCGACCGCGTGGCGGCGGCGCAGGCGGCGTTCCCGCGCGACGCCAAGGCGCCGTCGGTCTTCCGCTTCAACAACGAGAACTCCGAGCCGACGGTGGTGCTGGCGGTGCTGTCGCCCACGCGTTCTGCACGCGAGCTGTCGCTGCTCGCCGACCAGACCGTCAACAAGCGCCTGCAGCGTGTCGAAGGCGTTGCGCGTGTCGATGTGACCGGCATGGCGCAGCGCGAGGTGCGCATCGACCTCGATCCCGAGCGGCTGCGCGCCTACGGCGTGACACCGGCGGAGGTCGCCACGGCCCTGCGCGAGGCCAACAGCGACCAGCCGGTGGGCTTGTTGACCGACTCAACCCAGGACGCGATCCTGCGCGTCGAAGGCCGCGTGCGAGACCCGCGCCAGTTCGGTGACGTGATCGTGGCCCGCCGCGGCAGTCACTCGCTGACGCTCGGCGACCTCGGCACGCTGGTCGAGCGCGAACGCGAGCCGGACTCCGTCGCGCGCATCAACGGGCAGCGCGCGGTCACCTTCAACGTCTTCAAGCAGCAGGACGCCAACGTCGTTGCGACCGGCGACGCGGTGAAGGCGGCGATGGACGAGTTGCGCAAGACGCTGCCGCAGGACGTCGAGCTGCGGCTGATCTTCGCGTCGAGCGACTTCGTGAAGGGCTCGCTGAAGGGGCTGCAGCACACGCTGATCGAAGGCGCGCTGCTGACGGTGGCGATCGTCTTCCTGTTCCTGCACTCGTGGCGCTCCACGGTGATCACCGGCCTCACGCTGCCGATCGCGGTGATCTCCAGCTTCATCGCGGTGCACGCCTTCGGCTTCACGCTGAACTTCATGACGATGATGGCGCTGAGCCTGTGCATCGGCCTCCTGATCGACGACGCGATCGTCGTGCGAGAGAACATCGTGCGCCACCTGCACATGGGCAAGGACCATTTCACCGCGGCACGCGAAGGCACCGACGAGATCGGCCTGGCGGTGATGGCCACGACCTTCGCGATCTGCGCGGTCTTCGTGCCGGTGGCGTTCATGGGCGGCATCGTCGGCAAGTTCTTCTATCCGTTCGGCATCACCGTCGTCGTGGCGGTGCTCGTGAGCCTGTTCGTCAGCTTCACGCTCGACCCGATGCTCTCCAGCATCTGGCGCGACCCGCCTGGCGTGCAGGCGCGCAACTGGCCGGTGGTGCGCCATCTGATCCGCTTCACCGATCACGGGCTGGACCTGCTGCACACGGTTTACGAGAAGCTGATCCGCTGGGCCTTCAGCGCTCGCCGCTACACGCTTCGCGTGCCGCCGCTGCCGGTCTACGCCCGACCGTTCGGCGCCGACGGCCGGCGCGACCGGTCGCAGCCGCGCCGCCTGCGGCTGGCCACGTTGACGCCGCGCGGCGTGATCGTCGGTGTGGGCGTGGCGAGCTTCGTCGGCGCGCTCGCGCTGGCGCCGCTGGTGGGCAGCGAGTTCGTTCCGCAGACCGACCAGAGCTTCACCCAGCTGTCGATCCGCATGGCCGTGGGCTCCAGCCTCGAGCGCAGCGATGCGAAGGTCAAGCAGGTGGAAGAAATCGTCGCGTCGTTTCCCGAGGTCAAGACGATCTCGGCCAATGTCGGCGGGCAAGGGCAGGGCTTCGCGGTCGGCCGCGGGCAGGCCACGCTGAACATCGGCCTCGTCGACCGCCGCGAGCGCGACCGCACGCAAAAGGAAGTCGAAGACGCGATCCGCGAGGCGATCGCGAAGATCCCCGGCATCGAGACCGCGGTCGGCTTCGACCGGCCGATCTTCGTGGCCATTCTCGGCAACGATCCCGTGGGGCTGTCGCGCCTGGCGACCGAGTTCGCCGGGAAGATCAAGACGATCCCCGGCATCACCGACGTCGACCTGTCGGTGAAGCCCGGCCTGCCCGCCTACGCGGTGCGGCTGCGCCCCGGCGCCGTGCGCGAGCTCGGCCTCACCGCACCCGAGCTCGCCTCCAGCCTGCGCGCCTACGTGAACGGCGAGGTGGCGACCTACTGGACCACCCCCGACGGCGAACAGGTCGAGGTGCTGCTGCGGCTGCCGCAGGAGCAGCGCGAGCGTGTCGAGCAGATGCGCCGGCTGCCGGTGGCCTTTGCGGCCGACGGCACGCCGATCACGCTCGACAGCGTCGCGACGATCGAGCAGGTGTTCAACCCCGACGTGATCCGGCGCCAGAACCTGCAGCGCCGCGAGGCGATCTTCGCCGGCGTGCAGGGCCGTCCCGCAGGCGACGTCGGCGCCGACGTGCAAAAGCTCGTGAAGGAAACGACGCTGCCGCCGGGCTTCAGCTTCGACGTGGGCGGCGCGACGCAGGAGCAGCAAGAGGCGTTCGCCGCAATGCTTGGCGCGATGGCGCTGGCGGTGATCTTCATCTATATCGTTCTGGCGAGCCAGTTCGGCAGCTTCCTGCAGCCGCTCGCAATCATGTGGTCGCTGCCGCTGTCGCTGATCGGCGTGATGCTGGCGCTGCTGTTCTGGCGCTCCACCTTGAACGTGTTCTCGATGATTGGCCTCGTGATGTTGATGGGGCTGGTGACGAAAAACGCGATCCTGCTGGTCGACTTCACCAACCATGCGCGCCGCGCGGGCGCCGGCGTGGCTGAGGCGCTGCTGCAGGCCGGGCTGATCCGCATGCGGCCGATCATCATGACGACCGCCGCGATGGTCTTCGGCATGCTGCCGCTCGCACTCGCGCTGAACGACGGCGGCGAGATCCAGGCACCGATGGGCCGCGCGATCATCGGCGGGGTGATCACGTCGACCTTGCTGACGCTGGTGGTCGTGCCGGTGGCCTACAGCTACATGGAAGACTTCTCGGCGTGGCTCAAGCGCAGGTTCGGGCGCGGCCACGCGGCCGGTTCGGAACCGGCACACCGGCCGGGGTTCATGCCGGCGGAAAAGTGAAAAATGAAGCGACCCTGGGGAATTTCTCCCTCTCCCTCGGGG